>NZ_JBSSNH010000006.1:0-392262 GCF_053839645.1 Oceanobacillus sp. M60
CGAACACAGAAGTTAAGTTCTTCAGCGCCAATGGTAGTTGGGGGCTTCCCCCTGCGAGAGTAGGACGTTGCCAGGCAGCATATTGAAAAAGAGTTAAGCATCATGCTTAGCTCTTTTTTTATTTAGAAATATATGAAAGAATGTTACTGAACGAAAAATCGCTAGGATAAACATCGACCAAGCATTCTATTTATAAGCTAGCATTAATACAAGTTTTTAGTACTTCTATTTAGCTGTTATTATAATCATACATAAAAAATAGAATTTTATTGGTGTACTGTCTTTGAAATATACGTGCTGTATGGTGAACCTCTTCAAATGTGTATGTATTATTTGAAGACATTCATAAAAATCCACGATAAGAAACATATACAATGAAGGACTTTCTTTATATTGGATATATCTCATAAATCCATTCTATACCGATTATCCGGGAGAGGAAAATGAGTGTATTTTTTTGTGGCATAGGAAATTATAGAATTATTGCTTTGTGGATAACTATTTATAGAAAAAAGCCGCGTCCAGCTCCGGGCGCCAAACTTTAGAGACTTCGCGTTGTACCCTGCGATAAAGAAGACTCAGCGATTAGCGAAACGACAGACAGAGCTAAAGTCGCGCTTATGCTTCGAGGGTAAAAAAGAAATTCGCTTTTTTTCTGCGAGATCTTTGCCCTGGGCCCGGGACTGCGATTACTCGTCTCATCGAAAACCGTCGTAGCGGACATCTTCTTGGCAAGCACACCGAAGTTTTAAAGAACAAGCTGTATTCTTGTTTTTTTAACTTCGTTCCTCTTCGATATTTGAATTTTAAATTACATACTAAAAAGACGAGAAGTATCCAGGTTTAATGGTACTTCTCGTCTTTTTCCTTATTTAGATATATTCCATCGGTTATTAATGGAATCTGTTATACTTGTAATCGCTCCGTCTCCGGTAACATTACATGCTGTACCTAAGCTGTCTTGAGCAAGATATAGTGCAATCATTAAGGATACCATTGTCGGCCCGAAGCCTAACATGGATTCAAGCAGGCCGATAGAAGCCATAACAGCTCCGCCAGGTACCCCAGGCGCTGCAATCATCGTCACTCCCAATACAAGTAAGAAAGGAAAAACAGATCCAAATGTGATGGAGTCTCCCTGTAAAAATAAAACTGCAGTGGCACAGCTTAACAGGGTAATAGTGCTTCCTGATAAATGAATATTAGCAAGTAAAGGAATCGTGAAATCAGCAATATTGCTTTTTACCTTTAATTTTTTGGACTGTGCTAATGTAACAGGTATTGTAGCAGCGGAGGATTGAGTTCCAAGCGCTGTGAAATAAGCCGGCAGCATGGTTTTTAACATCCGGAAAGGATTCTGTTTACTCAATGCTCCAGCAACTGAATACTGAAAGATTAAATATAAAACATGTAACAGAATAATCATCACAAAGACAACTGCGAATACTTGTAAAATAGAAGCGACCTGTCCTGCATGTGTCATGTTGGCAAAGATTCCAAAAATATGAATTGGCAGTAATGGAATAATTGCTTTGCTGATAACTAATTCGACAATAGAGCGAAAATCAGTAAATACTTTTAATAACGTATCATTTTTTAATGCTGCCATTCCAATTCCTAAAATAAACGAAAGAATAAGTGCGGTAATTACTTCAAAAGGCGGATGAATCTCAAAATCCAAAAAACCTTCCAGCAGTGCGCCGCTTGGGTCATTAAACATTGTTAATGACTGTCCGCTTAAAATAGATGGATACAGATTGCTTGCAGCTGTATATGCTACAATACCAGCGAAGATAGTTGATACATAAGCAATTAAAGCTGTAATCGATAATAATTTTCCGGCTCCTTTTCCCATATAACCAATTCCGGGTGCGATAAACCCTAAAATAATTAGCGGGATGATAAAGCTGAGGAATCCGCCAAAAATATCATTAAATGTGGCGAACAATCGAATAAGCCAATCATTTGCAATTATTCCGACAATAATACCGAGAGCAATTGCAATAATAATACGAAATAATAAACCAAAGCGTTGCATAAGAAACTCTCCAATCTGGTTTGTAAATAATATGTAACGGACATAGTATAACTCAAAATTAAGACGATAGCCAGACTTTATTAAGTAAAACGAATGGAAAAAGAAAGGAAGTCAGCTATTTATTCATATGTTTCAAATGGTTTAGAAATGCAGCCCAAGATTATTATTTTTTGTAGAATATAGAAAAGAGAAGCATCCCGGAGGATACTTCCCAGTCTGAGATATTAACTCATTCCAAATGGTCCTAATGTTTCCGTCTCCTTGTTTCCTGAACCTGATTTTTGTTTAGAGCTGAAAAAAGGAGCTGCTTGCTGCAAAGCCTGACCTACATTTTGTTGTTGATTGGTCATAGAATAAAAAGTGGCTGCACCAATACCGACAGAGGCAACCAATGGAAGCCAAATTGAGTTTTTTTCCATACTAATCCTTCCTTTCAACATATGTGAAAAAGACAGTTAGTAAAAGCTGGCCAGTTGATAGACGGCCAGCTCAGACAGGCTTATTATTTCCAGAGGAAAATAAATTATGAAAGACATTAATTAACAGCATCTATAGTTGTATCTAAGGCTGCATTCATGCCGGCTATTCTTCCGGTAACGAGTGCAGAAGTAATATTATACCCGCCTGTATAGCCATGTATATCTAAAATTTCTCCGCAAAAATATAGGCCATGCATGATTTTTGATTTCATGGTGTTTGGTACAATTTCTTTAATTGAAATACCTCCGCCAGTAACAAAAGCTTTTTCCATTGGAAGACTGCCGTGTACTTGGAAGGAGAAATTTTTAATTTCTTTTGTAAATTGAAGCATGGTGTTTTTCGAGATATTGGCACATTTTTGTTCAGAGCCGATGTCATGCGTTTCCATTAAATAGTCAAGAAGACGTTCAGGAATCAGTCCTTTGACTGCATTTTTAAACGCTTTTTTTGGATTATCTTCAAGGGTATGCATGATTTGTTTAAATAAATCATCTTCGGTTATTTCGGGTAAAATATCGAGATGCATTTCTACAGCATCTCTGCCCCGCATCAGCTCTTTAACGACAAACTGGGAACAGCGCAAAACGGCAGGACCGGAAATACCAAAATGAGTGAAAATCATATCCATCTGATGGGTGATAATTGGTTTTCCCCGTTTATTTAATACGCTTAAACGAATATCTCTTAGAGATAAGCCTTGAAGTTTTTTTTGCTTAATAAAGGCTTCTTTCGAGGTGAGCGCTACTTCTGTCGGGTAAAGTGTTGTTACCGTATGACCGGCAATTTTAGCCCATGGATAAGCATCACCTGTCGAGCCAGTGTGAGGTACCGCTTTTCCGCCGGCTGCCAGAACGATGGCGGCAGCTTCTATAGAAGGTTCTTCATCGAAGTGTACCTTGTGCAGATTCTCCCCATATTCTATTGCAGCTGCTTTTGTATTCATTTTTACGGTGACACCTTGTTCTTTTAATTGATTAATAAGTGCATTAACCACATCCATTGCTTTGTTGGATTCTGGAAACATTCTGCCATGATCTTCCTCCTTTAAAGCAATCCCGAGACCTTCAAAATAATCGATAATATCATAATTATTAAACACTGAAAAAGCACTATATAAAAATTTACCATTGCCAGGAATATGTTTTATTACTTCCTCCTGCGGTAAACGGTTTGTTACATTACAGCGGCCTCCGCCGGAGATGGCTAATTTCTTGCCCAGCTTTTTTCCTTTTTCAATCAGCAGTGTTTTGGCGCCGTGCTCTGCAGCAGATATAGCTGCCATTAATCCAGATGGTCCTCCGCCGATGACGACAACATCATAATCCAAGGTTTCTCATTCCTTTCTTTTCCTTCCGTATCGTAGCACTTTCTATAAAAATGTACAATCCTGATAAAAAATTTCTTCTATATATCATAAGGGAAATGAGGGCTGCTTAGGATGTAATAGAATGAAATGAAATTTATTTGTCGTTTTTTAGCAGATTAAATCAAGCAATGTAGACAAAAAGTATGCTAAAATTAATAGGAAGTGCTAAAATAAAGCAATCTATTTTATTAATCTAATTGTAGGTGAAAAAGTTACAATGTCAAATATGCTACGAGGAACGATGCTTTTATCAGGTGCGTCGTTCCTGTCCAAGTTTTTAGGAATGATTTTTGTTATCCCGTTTTTTGCAATCGTTGGTACGACAGGTAATGCGCTGTTTGTATATGCGTACACACCTTACAGTATTTTTATTAGTTTATCCACAGTCGGCATACCGGCGGCAGTATCAAAATTTGTATCCAAATATAACGCTTTAGGTGATTATCAAATTGGGATGCGGATGTTCCGTGCCGGCAGTGCATTAATGCTAGTCACTGGCGTTGTTGCATTCCTTGTGATGTTTTTATCAGCTGATTGGATAGGAGCACAACAAATTAAAGGAGAAGGCGGACCAATAACCCCGGATGATATCGCCTTTGTTATCCGTATGGTCAGCTTTGCACTGATTGTTATTCCGGCAATGAGTATTGTCCGGGGATTTTTTCAGGGGAATCAGTCCATGGGGCCGACGGCTATCTCCCAAACCATAGAACAAATTGTGCGCATTATAGCTATTCTGCTCGGCTCTTATATTATTGTAAATTACTTTAACGGGTCGATTACTTTAGCAGTAGGTTTTGCTGCATTTGCAGCTTTAATCGGCGCCCTGGCAGCTTGTTTGGTTCTTTTCTGGTATTGGAGAAAAAGAAAACCGTTTATTGATAAGAAAATTGCAAACCAGAAGACGACACATGATTTTCGCACGGTCGATTTATTTAAGGAATTATTTCGATATGCCGGTCCATTTGTATTAGTTGGTCTAGCTATCCCGCTATATCAGCTTGTTGATCAGTTTACATTTCAGCCTGCCATGGTTGCCAGCGGCAGAGGAGCAACATATGATACAGAATTGGCTGTTATCAATAACTTGGGACATAAAATAGTTATTATACCGATGACTATCGCTACAGGGTTATCTATGGCGATGCTGCCATCGTTAACGAATGCTTTTACACAAAACGATCAAACTACTTATACAAAACTAATTAACCAGGCTTTACAGGTTATCATGGTATTTGTCATTCCGGCAGCTGCAGGAATTGCAATTCTTTCCGATGAAATTTTTGGTTCGTTATTTACGCTGGAAGATATTGAGATTACAGGGAAATTGATGGCCTTATATGCTCCAGTGGCATTGCTCTTTGGCCTGATTACAGTAACAGCTGGGATGCTGCAGGGTCTTGATCAGCAAAATTATGCGGTTATCAGTTTATTGGCCGGTCTTTTGGTAAAAGTATTATTCAACAGTCAGTTTATTCATATGTTCGGCGGACAAGGAGCCATTTTAGGTACGGCAATTGCAGCAGGTATTGCTGTTTTGCTTAATTTAATCCGAATAAAAAGAAGTGCTGATTTTTCTTATAAACAAACAGTAAAGCGAACGATTTTAATTTTGATTTTTACAGGAATGATGTGCTTCGTTATTGCAGTGTTAAAATTTGGTTTCAGCTTCTTTCTGCCATATCAGGAGGAACGCTGGGCAACGACGATGATGCTTTTCATCGGTATATCTGCAGGCGGACTATTCTATCTATTTTTAGCGTATAAATCAACATTGTTAGAACATATCTTTCAAGGGAATATACCAGGCTTAAATCGATTGAAACGCAAAAAATAAGGAGTTCTCCTATGCGATTAGATAAATTATTGGCAAATATGGCTGTTGGAAGCAGGAAAGAAGTAAAACAGCTGTTAAAAGCGAAAAAAGTCACTTTAAATAATCATGTGGTCAAAGACGGTTCGATAAAAGTAAATCCAGATATAGACAATATCCATGTAGATGGAGAGCCTGTCATTTATCAGGAATTTATTTATTTGATGCTTCACAAGCCTCCCGGAGTTGTATCGGCAACGGTCGATGCAAAGGATAAGACGGTCATTGACTTGTTATCCGAACAGGAAAGACATTTCCAGCCTTTCCCAGTGGGGAGGCTGGATAAAGATACAGAAGGTTTATTATTAATTACAAATGATGGAGATTTAGGCCACCACCTGACTTCTCCGAATAAAAATATACCGAAAATGTATCGTGCCAAGGTGAAGGGGGATCTGCCTCGGGATGTAATCCAACAATTTGCTGATGGAGTTACGCTGGAAGATGGTTACTTTACTAAACCAGCTAAACTGGAAATATTATCTGTAGATGAAGAATCGGGGATTTCTGAAGTACAAATAGAAATTACGGAAGGAAAATTTCATCAGATTAAACGGATGTTTGAAGCGGTTCAGGGGAAGGTTATCTATTTAAAGCGACATCGAATGGGAGAATTAACCCTAGATGACCAATTGGCGCGGGGAGCTTACCGCCCGCTGACCGAGGAGGAAGTAGCTTATTGCTACAGTTTAAAGAAATAAGGAGTTATGACCATGTCTCATTATTTTATAGGTATCCAGGTAAAGCCATTGTTGGCAGAGCAGCTGACAGAATGGCAGAAGCATTTCATGCAGCATCTTCCTTATAAGCAATGGACGGATAAGGAAGATTTTCATATTACGCTTGCTTTTTTAGGAGAAGTAGATGAAAAGTCGATAGAAACTCTCCGGAATGAGCTTTATTCTATCACAGCTTACACAGCATTTAATTTAAACAGAACAGGCTTAGGTACTTTTGGAAATAAACATCAGCCAAGGGTTTTATGGCTGGGGGTGGAAAATAATCCAATGTTGAACCGCATACAGCAGCAAGTAGTACAGATTTGTGAAATTATCGGCTATAAAAATGAGAAGAGAGCGTATACTCCGCATATTACTATCGCTAAGAAATGGGCAGATCAAAAGAAAACCGTAACAGAAGACAGCTGGAATAAAATAATATCCAATATGCCTTCCTTAGCTGAAGCATTTAACGTGGATGCGGTGGAGCTATACAAGATACATCCTTCTTCCACTCCGAAATATGAAATCATTCAGCGTTTTCCATTGCGTCATGAGTCATTTAGCTGAATCTCATTTACAAATAAGTGTGTGAAGGGACAGTTTGCAGACCTTTCAATGGCAACTAGAAGCGTAGCAGGTTTTCTGATGAGAAAAAGGAGAGAATAGGATGGCACAGTTAATTAAGCTACAGGATTATATTTCCAGATATGAGTGGGATACCTATCGTTACCCCACTCAATATATCAGACAAAAGAAAGAACAGTGGGAACAGTTCCATTCGGAATGGCTTGATCCATCTCTGAAGGAGGAGACCAAACAAGAGGCACAGCCGGAAGCAGAAGAGGTAAAAGAAAAAAACTCACTGCTGCAAAAATGGAAAGAACGATTTATCAAATCACCGGTTGTTGTAGAGGATTTGACTCCAGACGAAGAAATCGTAAAACGGAATAAACCGTTATTAAAGCTCCCTGATACGGAAGAAGAATTAAAGCAGGTTTTTCTGGATCGCATATTGGAAATTCAGATGAAATGGGCATCATCCACTGTTTCGCAGGTTTCTGTCGTTGATTCGAATTATTATAATGATCCATTATTACGATTTTTGCTGCAGCGGTTTCCAGATACATATCTTGTGATGTACCGTCCTATATTTGAAGTGAAGCAAGCGGCAGTGGAGACAGATATTATACTTATCACACCAATTGGAGTAGAAATACTATCATTTGTTGAACTGGATACAGACGAAGTAATTATGGCTGGAGACGAACGTACCTGGACCATTACTGCTAAAAATAATGAAGAGCCGGGGCGGCTGGTCAATCCATTAATTTCGTTAAAACGGTCGGAAAAATGGATTGAACGTTTTCTGAAGGAAGAGAATATCGATATTCCGATTAAAAAAACAGTGATATCCAGAATTAATCGTATTTTATATGCCACCGCACCTTACCAGACAGAAATTATCGATAAGCTCTCCTTCCCGGAATGGTTTAAAGAGAAGCGATCTATTCATTTACCGCTGAAAAAGAGGCAGCTCAGTGTGGCTGAATCCTTGTTAAGAAACAGCTTATCGCATTCTTTTCTGAGACCGGAATGGGAAGCAGAGTAAGCTGACGATGTATTTATTGATTGTGAATCCCCATGCTGGGAATGGGAAAGCAAAGCAGGCCTTTGAGCGTATTCAAAAGATGGAAAGTTTTCACAGCATCGAGCAAAAAACTTTATTTACTGACGCACCTGGGGAGGGCAAAGTGATTGCTGCAAATTATTCCGGGGATAGAAGGATAAAGCATGTTATCGTTATCGGCGGAGACGGAACCATGCATGAAGTAATGAATGGCTGGGTGAACCAAGAAGTGCCGGTTTCTTTTATTCCGACCGGTTCTGGAAATGATTTTGCCAGAGGGACCGGTCAAAATCGGAATGCAGAGAAGCAATGGCAGAAAATCATTTCAAGTCCGGATAGGTACTGCTATTGGAATGGCAGGGTTCAACTGGACAACAGTGAGAACAAAAAATTTATCAATAGTATCGGTGTCGGGATAGATGCAATAACGACAGAAGCAGCAAATAAATCTCGATTAAAGGGCTGGCTCAATCGTCTGGGTTTGGGGAAGCTGATTTACCTGATTGCATTAATCCGGGTAATCTGGAGCTTTCAACCGATGAATATTCGTTTGAAATACGATGGAAAGGTAAGGACATTGCAAAATGTCTGGCTCATTTCTGCAGCAAATCATCCCTATTGCCGCGGAGGGTTAAAGGTAGTACCACATGCAGTCCTGCATCAGGAATATCTGTCCATACTGATTGTTCATCAGATATCCAGAAAGAAAATTCTATTATTATTCCTGCTGATTATTTTTGGCCTGCATCGTTTTTTAAAGGAAGTAGAATTATTTCGGACGAAGGAGCTGGTGATAGAGGCTGATTCACCAGTCCGCTATCAGGCAGATGGAGAAACTGGAAGGCTCCGTACTTGTCTGATTACAAAGGATCAACGGGCAGTACATATTATATAAATAGAAACTTCATTCAGTAGGAGATTTACAGACGATTCTCCATGATAAATAGTAGAAAAAGCAGATTGATTGAAATTTTATTATATTTTAATATTATTGATAATGCATGTAGATATTGTAATTTTGATCATTTCTAGATACAATAAAGACTTAACACATGAAAAAGAATCATATTATTTATCGGAAATAGAGAAGGATTGCTTGTCTATCTGATTTATAACCAGATAAAAAGCAAGAATGGTCTATTGATGAATAAAGATTTTTCGGATGTTTCTTGAACACGCACTTGAATGCTAATTTTGAAAGATGGGAAGACATTATGATTAACTGGCTCGAACATGCTTTAGGTACAGGATGGCTTGTCAGACCGGCTGGAGGTTTGACCGGCGAGGCATTTATAGCTGAAAAAAATGGAAAGCGATTGTTTTTGAAACGGAACACATCGCCTTTCTTAGCTGTACTCTCTGCAGAAGGAATTGTACCAAAGCTTATTTGGACAAAGCGAATAGAAAATGGTGATGTTATTACCGCTCAAGAATGGCTGGAAGGGCGTTCTTTGAATGAAGAAGAAATGAAGCAGCAATCTGTGGCTGATTTATTGTATAAAATACATCATTCCTCGGAATTAATGCATATGCTGTTAAAAATGGGGAAAAAACCGGTAACCTCAGATGAAAGCTTCACCCAGCTTTGTTTACAATTAGAAAATAATGGCTTAATGCATGAGCGGGAAGAGGTACTGGAAGCAATTGGTTTGCTGGAAATGATGCTTCCTTATACAAGGAACCAAAGGCTCGCTGTATGTCATTGTGACATGAACCATAATAATTTAATCTTAACAAAAGAAAACATCATTTATTTAATTGATTGGGATAATGGAACCATTGCTGATCCTGCAACGGATATTGGTATGCTCTTAAAATGGTATATTCCAAAGGAAGATTGGAAAGAGTGGCTTATCAATTACGGAATAGAGCCGGACAGACAATGGTTTATTCGTATGTACTGGTATCTCCTGCAGGACAACCTCCAATTCTTATGCTGGCACTTTGACCGTAATGAGAAAGGGAAAGTCCAGCAAAGATTGAAGGAATTACAGGAAATCAACCAATCGATTAAAGATTTTATTGTTTCTTAGCATATCGGGATACCAATCAGAGGTTTTGCTGGACCGTATTGATCCAATGCTGAAACTGATCTTGATGATCACCAATATGTTTTGTCAGATCGGATGCAGCAGCCCCATCTTTACCATATTGGTAAATGCGCGTCAGGACGTCCTGGATATCCTGATCAGATAATTCTTGTTGAGCTAATAGGGAAGCAGTGAGCCTTTCTAACTGAGCATGTTCATTCGGAGACACAGAGGAATCAGATTGATGCTCGTCTAAAATATCACACAGTAATTGCAATTTGTTTTGCAGAGATAGTTGCATCTAAATTCACCTCGTTCCTGAGCATAGTTTAAACGGATAATGCATTATTATTCACATCATCAAAAGCTATAAAAGTGAGGAAAGCGTATATGAGACAAAGATATAAACCATGGGCAGATGATTATTTAAAGGAAAAAAATTATATTGTATTAGAGAAACCGAGCTTACATAAAGGGGAATGGAAAAAAGTTTTTGGCAACAATAATCCGATTCATGTAGAAATTGGTTCGGGTAAGGGGCAATTCATTACAGGAATGGCAAAGCAGCACCCGGATATAAACTTTATCGGCATCGAGGTAGCGAAAAGTATTATTGTTTCTACAGTTCAAAAAGTGGATGAAGAAACGTTAGATAATGTTCGCCTATTGAATGAAGATGCGAATGATTTGCTTGCTATATTTGAAGAAAATGAAATCGGGCAAATTTATTTAAATTTCTCCGATCCTTGGCCAAAAAATCGTCATGAGAAGCGTCGCTTGACCTTTAGAAGCTTCTTGGAGCAATACCAGCATATTTTGCCGGATTCAGGTCAAATCGTTCTCAAAACCGATAATCGCGGATTATTCGAGTATTCATTAGTCAGCTTTTCCGACTATGGAATGAAGCTGAAAGAAGTGAATTTAGATTTGCATGCTATTGAGGATGAAGCGAATGTGAAGACAGAGTATGAAGAAAAATTCGCTTCCATGGGACATGTCATCTATCGCTGTACAGCACAATTTTCATCTTAATAAAGAAAGCTTGATGATTCGCAAGTCTTCCAGTGCGAGACGCGTTTAAGTTCCAGAGGATGAAAATAAATGATTGACAGTACTTCTGTTTATTTGTCATAATATATACGATATGAATGGATTTGATGAACCTTTAATTCAGTCCCGCGAGGCTGGTAAGGAAAACGGATGAAGCAAAATAAATATGTCCTTTAAAGAGACGTTTCCAAAGCTTAATAAAAATGATGTTTAAGATTCTATGGTCTTTTTTATCATCCTTTTGGAACACATATTTAATGGATAATGTTCCTTTGTGTATTCTGACACCTTACCCCGGACTGGTAAGGTGTTTTTAGCTAGAGAGCAATTGGATATAGAATACATACAGAAGGGACAGGTATTGATGAAATCAAGAGAAATACAAGTACATGAACGGCTGCCATTATTACAGAGCTTGCCTTTAAGTTTGCAGCATTTATTTGCAATGTTTGGTTCCACAGTTTTAGTACCGCTTTTATTTAACGTAGATCCAGCAACTATTTTAATGATGAATGGGTTTGGCACACTGCTGTATATTTTTATAACGAAAGGGAAAATTCCTGCTTATTTAGGATCGAGCTTTGCTTTTATCGCACCAGTTACGTTAGTTCTGACAGATGGAGGAGGCTATGGTGCCGCCTTGGGTGGTTTCTTCGTAGTAGGTCTTGTTTTGACTCTGATCGGGGTGATTGTGAAATATGCGGGTACAAGCTGGATTGATGTTATTTTTCCGCCGGCAGCGATGGGAGCTATTGTAGCCGTTATTGGGTTGGAGCTTGTGCCTACAGCAGCAGATATGGCTGGATTGTTGCCGGGGGCGGATGTTCCAAGAGATATGACTGCGATAACGGTATCTTTGCTGACGCTGGGGGCAACGATTGTTTATTGGGTGACTTTAAGAGGATTTCTGAAAATTATTCCGATTCTTCTCGGTATAGTAACTGGTTATCTGATTGCGGCGATGTTTGGAATTGTTGACTTTACAACCGTACGGGAGGCTGCCTGGATTCAAATGCCGACCTATTATCAGATTGAGTTCAACTGGTCTGACATCCTTATTATTTTACCGGCTGCGCTTGTTCTTGTGCCTGAACACATTGGACATTTAGTAGTTACAGGCAATATTGTGAAGAAGGATATGGTAAAGGATCCGGGCTTAGACCGTTCTTTATTTGGTAATGGTATTTCTACGATGCTTTCCAGCTTTTTCGGATCGACACCAAATACAACATATGGTGAAAATATTGGAGTTCTTGCGATAACAAGAGTATATTCTACATGGATTATCGGCGGAGCTGCGGTGTTAGCAATTATCCTTTCCTTCTGCGGAAAGCTTGCTGCTTTAATTTCATCTATTCCAACACCGGTTATGGGCGGTATTTCTTTACTGCTTTTCGGGATTATCGCGGTAAGCGGTTTGCGTATGCTTGTAGAGCAGCAGATTGATTATAATAATTCGCAAAATCTTATCCTGACCTGTGTAGTATTGGCAATTGGTGTCAGCGGAGCCAGCATTGAACTTGGTGCAGTAGAATTGACAGGAATGGGGCTGGCGACCATTGTTGCCATTTTAATCAGCTTATTCTTTAAACTGCTGGATGCTTTAAACTTATCGAATGAGGATAAGTAAATAAATATATGAATGAGGCATAGAAAGAAAACTGCACTCGAATGAAATTGGAGAGAATTTCATATAGAGCGGCAGTTTTCTTTTTCAAATAACAATTTTTGCAATAAGAAAGCATAAACAATGAAAAATAGAAAGCGATAACAACTCCTATACAGTCGTTGTTTGATATAAAAAGTAGAATAGAAACGCACCATACCAGCCTGGAAGCTGGTTAAATTTTTTATTGACGAACCATCTGTTTGGTGATAATATTTCGATTATCACTAAAATAGTTTCGTTATTGATAGAAGATTCGAAGCAGTTCCATACGCTTGTGGACTGCATTTTACACTATAGACTATGAATTTTCTTCAAAAGAATCATAAAAGTATGAAATCATTTAAAACTCTATTAATAGTCTGAAAAATATGTGAATATATACACATCTATAGGCGTAATTCACAGAATCTTTCATATAACGGAACCATTTAAACAGTTAGCCGATTGTCTTTGGGCATAGAAATGTTCATAATCTCTTAGAGGACAGACAGCAGGAAAAACATAATTTAATTAATTGGAGGATGAATGAACATGGCACAAATGCTTGCATTAGTTCTTATTGTATTGATTTTATATATTGGAGACGTGGTTGCTGCCAAAACCAAGGCTTGGGTACCGTCGATTTTTGTCTGTGCCGTTCTGTTTTTAGCGGGTTATTGGACCTTTTTCCCGCAGGATATAGTTGAAATAGCAGGTATACCTCCTGTAGTTGCTACAGTGCTGATGTACATGCTGATTGTAAATATGGGGACACTATTATCCTTAAAGGAGCTGAAGCAGCAATGGCGTACGATTTTAATCGCTCTCGGCGGTGTTTTAGGTGTTGTTGCCTTTCTGCTTAGCTTTGGCACCTTACTTTTCGGATTTCAGGCTATGGTTGTCGCCGTTCCACCGTTAGTGGGAGGGCTGGTATCCTCACTGATTATGTCAGAAGGTGCTGCAGAAGCAGGTCTGGTAAGCTTATCTGTATTTGCAATCGTTATTTATGTGATGCAAGGCTTTGCAGGTTATCCTTTAACATCTGTGATGTTGAAAAAAGAAGGAAAGCAATTATTGAATAAAATACGCAGCGGTGAATTAAAAGAAGCTGATACATCGAATAAAACAGCAGCTGAAGAGTACGAAGGTGCAAAGTTATTTAGGAATCTCCCGGAACAATATAATACCAGTTATTTTATATTTTTTAGATTAGCTGTTACCGGGTTCCTTGCTTATCAGATATCTGCATGGCTGGAGCCAGTCGTATCTGTCAGTCCGATGGTCCTTTGTCTGTTATTCGGTGTTATCGGCAGAAGTGCCGGCTTCTTGGAAAAGCAGGCGCTGCAGAAGGCAAACGGGTTTGGTTTTGCGATGTTGGGGCTGATGCTTTATATTCTTGACGGATTAAGAAATGCTACCCCGGATATGATGCTTGACATTATCTACTTATTAGTCGGAAGTATTCTTTTAGCTGTAATCGGAATGTATATCTTCTCCTTTATTGTTGGCAGGCTGTTTAAGGTCAGCAAAGCAATGGCATATGCAATATCCTTAACTGCCTTTTACGGGTTTCCAGCGGATTATGTAATTACCAATGAGGTGATCACCTCATTGACGAAGGATACAAAGGAAAGAGAAATATTGACGAGCCATATGCTCCCTCCGATGCTGGTTGGCGGATTTGTGACCGTAACGATTGTTTCTGTTATACTAGCAGGAGTATTTGTCAGTTTCTTGTAGATTGAAGGAGGAATCATTACGTGAAAGCAAACCAGGAACGCATTGAAAAACATATTAAAGCATTAAGCAGATATACAGCGACGCCGAATGAAGGAACCACCCGCTTGACTTACAGTGAAGAAGATTTACAAGCCCGTATCTATATTAAAGAGCAGATGGAAGCATATGGGTTAGAAGTAAGAGAAGACGGTCTCGGCAACATTTTTGGCAAGCTGGAAGGTGAAAAGAAGGATGCGCCAAGTGTAATTGTAGGATCTCACTTTGACAGTGTTCCTCATGGCGGAGATTATGACGGTCCGGCTGGTGTGATTGCCGGTCTAGAAATCGCTGCATTATTCCAGGATAATCAAGTTAAGCCGGTATACCCATTAGAAATTATTGCGATGATTGAAGAAGAAGGATCAAGGTTTGGCGGCGGTTTAATGGGCTCCAGAGGAATTGCCGGATATCTTTCAAAGGATGATGTTCAAGAGACCAAAGATAAGGACGGTATCTCTGTCCCCGAGGCAATGAAAAAGATTGGTTTGGATCCTTCATTAGAGGTGAAACGAGATCCAGAAACAATCAAAGCATTTTTAGAAATGCATATTGAACAGGGGCCTATTCTAGAAGAAGAGCAGATTTCCGTGGGAGTGGTGGAATCTATTGTCGGATTAACACAATTAGAGGTAACGATTGACGGGAAAGCAGGACATGCTGGTACAACACCGATGGATCGGCGCTCTGATGCGTTAGTAGCGGCTGCCAATATCATTTCCAAGCTTCCGCAGATTGCAATGGAAGAAGGAGAAGGAACGGTGACAACGGTAGGAAGACATCAGGTATTTCCAAACGGAGCAAATGTAATTCCGGATAAAGTTGTTTTCTCTGTGGATATCCGTTCCAGCAAAGAAGCACATGTAAAAAATGTCGTGCAGAAAGTAAAAAATCTGGTTCGCTCTTGGGAAGCCAATGGTATTCAGACTGCAGTAGAGCAGTCCTTATACATGCAGCCTAAGGAACTGAACAAGAAAATTCGTTCTGTACTTGAAGCATCATGTGCGCAGTTAGGTACCTCTTTTATCAACATGCACAGCGGAGCGGGACATGATGCGATGGTCCTTTCCGATATAACGGATGTCGGATTGATTTTTGTGCCGAGTAAAGACGGTCTCAGTCACTGCCCGGAGGAATGGACCGCAATCCATGAGCTTGCTGCAGGCATCGAAGTATTATACGAAACTGCATTAAAATTAACGGAAAAATCCTAGTGTCGATTTGGCTCTGGGATTTTTTTAATAGGTTATATCATATATGTTATGATAATAAAAAGAAGAAACGATGGAGTAAACATGGTCAAAAAAAAGCCTGCTGAAAAATTCAAGCCGGCTTTTGCAGATGTATTGATTAATTTATGTAATGATGGTAAAATATAAAAGTTAAAGATATACTGAATAATACATATCCATATATTATAATTATACATTATAATAATAAGTATGTCAACAGTTGTTTTCGGAAATAAAGGGGGAAGTTGATGGATAAGCAAAGGGATAGCCACGAATTTGAATATCAGCGACTAGAGAAGGTATTAGATATTATTGATAAGAAACAACATGCTTTGAAGGAACAATCCTCCAAGGTGAAGGAAGATGTCGTTGAATTACGTAAAACATTCTGGGATGATATTACCGTTAATATGGATGAAATGGATGACATTATTGAGACACAGGAAAGTATTAAGCAGCAATCCAATATCCTCGCACAGAAAGAGCGGCATTACGGGAAAAATTATCAGCGGATGAACCAATTAGAACGGCTGAAAAACCAGCCTTACTTTGGGAGAGTTGATTTTCAGGAAGAAGGCAGTGAAGAAATCGAGAAAATTTATATTGGTACTTCTTCGTTAATGGATGAAGAAGAGAAGGATTTTCTTATTTATGACTGGCGGGCTCCGATTTCCAGTATTTATTATGACTATGCTCCAGGCCCGGTAGAGTACCGGACGGAGGAAGAAACAGTGAATGGCGACATGAGCTTAAAACGACAATATATGATCCGGAATGGAAAAATGAAAGGAATCTTTGACACCTCCGTAACTATTATAGATGAGATGCTCCAGGAAAGCTTGAGCGGGGCGGCTGATACACAAATGAAATCGATTGTTTCTACGATTCAGCAAGAGCAAAATGCCGTTATCCGTCATCGCGGCAGTAAGGTGCTTGTTGTACAAGGTGCAGCGGGAAGCGGAAAAACATCTGCAGCATTACAGCGCATTGCCTATTTGCTTTATCATCATCGGACTAATTTGACAGCGGACCAGGTGCTGCTTTTATCTCCAAATGATTTATTCTCAAGCTATGTAGCAAATGTGCTCCCTGAATTGGGCGAGGAGCCGGTCAACCAGCAAACCTTTCATCAATTCGTTCTCAAAGGAACAGATAAAGCATTACATGTAGACACCCCCTTTGAACAGATTGAAAAGCTGATGGGGTTAGAAGAAGAAAAACAGAAATCATTAAGGGATGCAATTCAGTATTTTTCCAGTACGGCTTTTATGGACACAATTAATCAGCATTTAGAGAAATTAAATCAAACAAATCTTGTTTTCCGCTCTATCCGTTTTCGAAATGAATTACTCATTGATAAGACGGAGATTGAAGATTATTTTGCATCCTTGGAGAAGGATATGCGTCTTCCAAATAAAATGGAGCAGTTAAGAAATTGGCTGCTGCAGCGCATTCGTGCATTTCAAAAGGAAGAAATCGAAAAAGATTGGGTTTTGGATCAAATCCAGCTGTTAACCAAAGATGACTATATGAAAGCTTATCATGAAGCAGAGAATGAACATGAAGAAAGCAGTATCCAGGATGAAGAAAAGGTTTTGAGAGAGAAAATTATTCGTAAAACATTTGCTCCATTGCAAAATATGATCCGTCAGAACCGTTTTATTAATACATTTAAAATGTATATGGACTTTATCGCAGAATTGAATGGAACCAGTGCGCTTCAACAATATAAAGCAGAAGCAATTAGGCAGCTCCGGAAAAAACAGCTTCCATGGGAATTGGCAACTGCTTATAACTACTTTAAAGGGGAAATGATTGGCCACCAGGTTAACCGGCCTGTGCATCTGATTGTAATGGATGAGGCACAGGATTATACGCCTTTTCAATTTGCTTATTTAAGGCATCTTTATCCGTATGCCAGTTTTACACTGCTTGGGGATGTAAATCAGGCAATTTATTCCTATGCATCGGAGGAAAATCCGATTCAGGAGAATATTTCGTTTAAGGAAAGTACGGAGCGGATCGTATTAACGAAAAGCTATCGCTCAACGAAGCCGATTGCAGATTTCACATCATACTTTTCACCGAGCAGTGAACCGGTTGAACCCTTTGAACGCAGTGGTTCACTTCCAGAGGTCATTCATTTGACAAAATCCATTTCTGAAAAGGATGCATTGCTTCATAAAATAGAAGAGAAGCAGCAGGAAGGCCATGAAACGATTGCGATTATAGCGAAGACGGCAGGTGCCTGTGATAAAATATATCAACAGCTGCATAAAGAAATAGATATCAAACAGATTAATGAGCATACCAAAACCTATCAAAAAGGGGTTGTGGTTGTTCCTGTCTATTTAGCAAAGGGGATTGAATTTGATGCGGTGATTCTTGCAGATGCTTCCAGTGAAGTGTATTCACACCCTACAGATAAATATTTGCTTTATACCGCGTGCACCCGTGCTATGCATGATTTGACCTTATTGTACTCTGATAAAATATCTCCTTTTTTAAGTGAGGTTCCTAAAGAGAAATACAGGTATGCGACGATTGTGGAAAGGTGAGAAAAAGTATGAAGAAGGATTTCCGTACCTTGCGATAAAGGTTTGGAAATCCTTTTTTATTGCAGTGTAACTGACTGTGCGATTTTCAACATCGAGACACAAGGAAAATCCGAAGTTGCAGTTTTTCTTCTCTGGAGATTGGCAAATAATAAAAACGGAGACAGAATGATATCCAATCCTGTCTCCATTTTTTCTTATTGATAATTATTTGTCTCAAAAAGGTCAATCAGCTCAATATCTGGATTTTTATCTTTAAACCAGTTTAATGCAAATTCATTTCGGAACAGCACGAGCGGCTGATCATGACGGTCACGTACCAGCAGATTTCCAGAATCAAACAAGGAAGCATCTGCCTGCTCAGGATTTAGCCATCTTGGAATCCGTTCACCAATTGGCTCCATGATTACTTGGGCATTGTACTCATTTTCCATGCGGTAGGTGAAGACCTGATATTGCAATTCTCCGACGGCGCCTAAAATAAAGGAATCTGTTAATTTATCCCGGAACAGCTGAATAGCGCCTTCCTGAACAAGCTGTTCAATCCCTTTACGAAACTGCTTCGATTTCAATGCGTTTTTTGCCATGACCTTTTTGAAGATTTCCGGCGGGAACTGCGGCAGTTCATCAAATTCATATTTTTCTTTGCCGGTCAGCAACGTATCTCCGATTTGGTAGGCATTGGGATCATAAATACCGATAATATCGCCGGCGTATGCTTCTTCAAGGGTTTCTCTGGAAGACGCCACCATTTGTTGGGATTGAGCCAGTTTTAATTCTTTCCCGGTCCGTGCTAACGCAACACTCATCCCGCGTGTGAATTTTCCGGAACAAACACGTAGAAAAGCAATTCGATCACGATGGGCAGGATTCATATTGGCTTGGATTTTAAAAATAAATCCAGAGAAGTCTTCTTCTTCCGGTTTTACGGCACCTTTGGTCGACTTACGCGGTGTCGGACTCGGTGCTAAGTTGATAAAGGAATCAAAAAATGTTTGCACGCCGAATGGGGAAAGTGCGCTTCCGAAGAAAACAGGTGTAAGTTCGCCGTTTAAAATGGCTTCTTCAGAATAAGTATTTCCAGCTTCCTCAACAAGCTCCAGTTCATTGACTGCATCTTGGTAGGTTCCATTTTCAGTTAACTCTGGGTGATTTTCTAATTCTTTATAAGGGATATAGCTTTCCTCTGCTCCTGGATGATGCTGTACAAATTGTTCATTTTCCCGGTCAAAAATTCCGAGGAAGCCTTTTCCCATGCCAGCCGGCCAGTTCATTGGATACGTATCGATTTCTAATACCTCTTCTAATTCCTCCAATAAAGCTAATGGCTCTTTTCCTTCCCGGTCTAATTTATTCATAAAAGTAAAGATAGGAATTCCTCGCATCCGGCAAACCTTGAACAGTTTGATGGTCTGTGCTTCAATTCCTTTCGTAGAATCAATAATCATCACAACACTGTCAACAGCGGTTAAAGTCCGGTACGTATCCTCACTGAAATCTTCGTGTCCCGGGGTATCTAAAATATTGATATGAAAACCCTCATATTCAAAGTTCATGACACTGGATGTAACCGAAATACCACGTTGTTTCTCAATTTCCATCCAGTCGGATGTAGCGAATTTGCCGGATTTTTTCCCTTTGACTGTTCCTGCTGAACGGATAAGGTTGCCATATAACAGTAATTTTTCTGTCATTGTTGTCTTCCCGGCATCGGGATGCGAGATAATCGCAAATGTTTTTCTTTTCTGTACTTCTTCTTGAATTGACATAGTGAAATCCTTTCTATCATAGACTGATCCATCTTTTACAGCTTTATACGTGTTTGTTTATAGATCAGAAGCTAATGTTTAAAAATCATCATTTGTTTATTAGATGTTTGCCTATTGTTGCTTTATAATGTGCAATAGATATATCATACTACAATTTAACCTCTTTCGTGAAATAGAAATCAGGTAATATAATAAAAAAGTCAATCAGATATTAATTCTGACAGCGTGAATTTAAAATATGTGAAATGAATGAAAAGGTCGTGCAGGAAATGGTATGGGTACCCAAACAAGAAATAAAAGAACGATGCGGAGAGTTGTCTTATAAATATGGAGAACGTCTGTGGAAAAAGGGAAATGTGCAGTTAACCTTTTTGGAACAGCAGCTGATTGGAACGGTCAGAACTACGGATGATTTTCATATTACAGTCACGTATCGAAATAATAAAATAGAGAGCACTGCGTGCAGCTGTCCGAAGCTCGGATCTTATACATTAGATTGTCAGCATATCGCTGCGGTCTTAATCGGTATCCACGAAACAGGAGAGCCGGAAGCTGCCACACCGTCGCTGACAGGAAAGCCGGATAAGGAATTTCGTCAGCGCGGCTATTTTGAGACAAGGCAGGCTATTCCGGTTCATTTTTACCTGCGTATTCCAGCAGAACCGGAACGGGCCGCATTGCAAATGGCTGTTCAAATCGATGGAAAAATTGTCCATGATATTATTGCTTTTTTAGAAGCATTGAAAAGCGGAAGGCATTTTTCAATTGCTGATAATCTATCCTTTGATGCAAGCAAATTTTATTTTGAAGATGATTGCAATCAGATTTTAGAACAGCTTATCCATATCTATGAGGACCAGCAGATGATTGGCAAGCTCTTTGAGGATAAAACAAGCTGGGTTTCGGTCCCGGCTTCAGCTTGGGACCGTATGGAGAAATTACTATCTGCAAGCCCGCTGGTATCCCTTTATATGGAGGCAAATGATTATCATAAGCAGCCATTACATTTTTATGATGCACTGCCTCCGCTTTCTTTTCGTGTCTATCAGTCAGATGCAGATTATTCCATCGCTTTTCGAGAAAGAAAAGCTACATTTTTTTTGCTTGCTTATCAGCTTATTTATCAGAGCGGATCCCTTTATTTATTAACAGAAGAAGAAAAGCAGCTGATTACTTTATGCGAGCAGCTATGGCAAAAGCAAACACAAACCATCGTTGTCAGCAGGGAGCAAATGGTTTCTATCTCAGCACTTTTAGAGCGGATTGGTGAAGTGGAGGATAGGACAGGAATGCTAAAGCATCTTAATACTCCGCTGAAAGCTGGTGTTTATATAGATCGGGTCCATAATCGTCTTCTGGCTGGTGTGGAATTCCAATATGGAGATAAAAAGATAACGCCATTTGAGAAAACAAGTCTGATTCGCCGGGATAAAGAAAAGGAAGCAGAAATTATTGCTTTTCTGGAAAGAAGTGGATTTGCGAATACGGGAGGCAGTTTTATTCTGCAAAATGAACAGCTGGAATATGATTTCTTATATCATCATTTACCAGTATTGTATAAGATGGCCGATGTTTTTGTAACGAATGCCGTTCGTAATCAAATCAGCAAGAAGCGGTTTCAGCCAATTGTACGTGTGAAGCATAAGCGTGACAGAACAAATTGGCTTTCCTTTGCCTTTCAAGTGAAAGGTTTTTGGGAGCAGGAGGTTCGACAGATTCTGGAAGCGATAGAAGAAAAGCGGCCTTACTATCGCTTAAAGGATGGTTCTTTTCTGACATTGGAAACAGAGGAGGTAAAAGAATTAGAAAAATATCTGCTTTCCGTTTCGATGACCCCTTCTGAAATTCTGGAGGAAATTGAGCTGTCGCTGAAGGAGGGTTTGTCATTTGCGCATCGGATGGAGGATAACGGTTATCTGGCTGATGGAGCAGCTGTGAAGGAAATGATTCATGCTATTCAGGTACCGGCAAAGGAGAAGTATCCAATCGCAAAAGAAATTAAGCCGATTTTAAAGCCTTATCAGCAGGACGGCGTGCGCTGGATGCTGGCGGTGGCTGAATCTGGTCTGGGCGGCGTGCTGGCAGATGAAATGGGGTTAGGGAAAACCGTGCAGGCTATCGCTTTTTGTATCACGAAATTTCAGCAGCAAAAGAAAAAAGCATCTATTCTGATTGTCTGTCCGACCTCGCTGAGCCATCAGTGGAAGCAGGAATGGGAATTATTTGCCCCGGCTTTTTCCGTTGATATATTGGAAGGTACCGTTAAGGAAAGAAATCAAAAAAAGAAAGCATTTAAAGAACAGGATGTATGGATTGTTTCCTATGGTGTATTGAAAAATGAAATCGATTGGCTGAAGAAGAAGACTGCTTTCCAGACGATTATTTTTGACGAGGCGCAAACCTTTAAAAATCCTGCGACACAGGTTTTCCGTACAGTAAAGAAATTAACAGCCGATTATCAGTTTGCGTTAACAGGTACGCCATTAGAAAATAAAGTAGAGGATGTATGGGCGATTTTTCATGTTATATTTCCTGAATTGCTCGGCGGCTTGAAGGATTTTTCCTGGCTTACTAATGATCAGGTGCTGAGAAGAGTTCACCCATTTATGCTGCGGAGAGAGAAAAAGGATGTGCTCCAGGACTTGCCGGCCAAAACGGAATATATTGAACGTGTTCCGCTGACGGAAGAACAAAAACAAATCTATATTTCCTATTTATCCAAGTTAAGACATCCGAAATTTAAACATTTGGATCGTGCAACGATTCGTAAAAATCGTATTCGTATCTTAGCGGGACTGACCCGGTTAAGACAAATTTGTTGTGACCCGGCATTATTTGTACGGGATTATCATGGAGAGTCAGCTAAACTTAAGCGGCTGATGGAAATTGTGAAGGATGCCAAACGTTCCGGAAAACGGCTGTTGATTTTTTCTCAATTTACGCAAATGCTGCAGCGAATAGGTGATTTATTAAGGGCAGAGGAAATTTCCTACTTTTATTTGGACGGGCAAACACCTGCTGAGGAACGGATCCAACTTTGCCGCGCTTTTAATCAGGGGAAGAATGATATTTGCCTGATATCGCTGAAAGCTGGCGGTACTGGATTAAATTTAGTGGGTGCTGATACGGTTATTTTATACGATACATGGTGGAACCCGGCAGTAGAAGACCAGGCAATCGATCGTGCACACCGAATCGGACAAACAGATGATGTTACCGTTATTAGGATGCTGGCCGAAGGAACCATTGAAGATAAAATGTTCGAGCTCCAGCAGAAAAAAAGAAATCTGATTGAACAGATGGTACAGACGAAGGACTTATGGAATAATCAGCTGACAGATGAAGACGTAGAGAAACTGCTCCTGGGAACGCTGGAATAAAAGAAATGGCTTAAAAAGAAGAGGTAAGGCCTCTTCTCTTTTAAATTCTTAAAAATATAGTTGGAAAATATAATTAAATGTGATATAAGCAGCTGGCTAGCGTAGTGTATTTCCGTAGCGGCCGCTTACAGCAATTTTATATCTATTATGTTACCCATGGATTTTGGTGAAGAGAAAAAAAGAAAATAAATATATCTAATCAAAATGAAGCTTGACGTTTTGTTAAACAAATGATTATGCTTAAGAAGAGAACGAATAACTTTGCATGAAATCAAGGGAGGCTGCTTATTATGGTGACATCAAAAGAAGTCATGGAACTTACCTCTGCCTATGGTGCAAATAACTACCATCCATTGCCGGTAGTTGTTGCAGAGGCAGAAGGAGTCTGGGTGAAGGATCCTGAAGGAAATAAATACATGGATATGCTAAGTGCATACTCTGCTGTCAATCAGGGACATCGGCACCCAAAGATTATTCAAGCACTGAAAGATCAGGCAGATAAAGTCACACTTACTTCAAGAGCTTTTCATAATGAATTATTAGGGCCTTGGACAGAGCGCCTTGCGAAATTAACCAATAAAGATAAAGTCCTGCCGATGAATACCGGAGCAGAAGCAGTAGAAACAGCGATAAAAGCAGCGCGCAGGTGGGCATATGAAAAAAAGGATGTTGACGCGAATCAAGCGGAGATTATTGCAGCAAAAGGAAATTTCCATGGCAGAACAATGAATGCGATTTCATTATCGAATGATCCGGATGCAACTACAAATTATGGCCCCTTTGTGCCAGGGATATATAAGATAAATTATGGAGATATTCAAGCGTTAAAAGAAACCATCACACCAAATACAGCAGCAATTATTATCGAACCGATTCAAGGAGAAGCAGGTATTCTCATCCCGCCGGAAGGCTATTTGCAGGAAGTTCGAAAAATATGTGATGAAGAAAATATATTATTTATTGCCGATGAAGTACAGACTGGTTTTGCCCGCACTGGAAAAATGTTTGCCTGTGAATGGGAAAATGTAGAGCCAGATATTTATGTGATGGGGAAAGCATTAGGCGGAGGTGTGCTCCCTATCTCTGCCATTGCTGCTAATAAAGCGATTATGGATGTTTTTACGCCCGGTTCACATGGCTCAACATTTGGAGGTAATCCATTAGCCTGTGCTGTTTCGATGGCAGCATTGGATGTAATTGAAGAAGAACTGGTTGATAAATCACTTGAACTGGGCGAATATTTTGCAATTGAATTATCTGCTATCAGCCACCCTGATTTGAAGGAGGTCCGGGCTAGAGGATTATTTATCGGTGTAGAATTTACGAAGCCTGTCCGGCCGATTTGTGAAGCATTGAAGGAAAACGGCATTTTGTGTAAAGAAACCCATGAAACCACCATTCGTTTTGCACCGCCGTTAGTGATTACAAAAGAAGAGCTTGACTGGGCACTGGATAAAATAAAGAAAGTGCTCCAGGCGAATTAAATATATTCTTTACGTCCCAATGAATTTTCATTGGGGCTTTTTTTATGGTGTGCCGGCCTTCTCCGAGGCAGTACGTTATTAATTCCCAAACAGTGCCAGTATGGAAATAAATCATTAGGCAAAAGATAAGCTGTGAGGAGGTGAGAAACAGTGAAAACACTACATGCAATTGCAGTTACGTTATTGATTATTGGTGCTATTAACTGGGGACTGATTGGATTTTTTCAATTTGATCTAGTATCCGCAATTTTTGGCGGACAGACGGCTGTTCTTTCTCGAATTATTTATGGACTCGTTGGAATTAGTGCTATTTATTATCTTACCACTTTATTCTCTGGAGTTGGTGAACCTGTTCAGGATTCAGATCATTTGCAGACCGGCTTCCAAACAGAGTTCAGTGAAGAACATGGCATTGAAGAAGAAATTGACGATAAATAATGAAACAAAAATAACCTTTTGAATAAATAAAATACGGCTGCCTTTTCACCCATTACTGTTTTTTTCGCTTTAAAACAGCTTAAAGCGGTAATTGGATAGGGCAGCCGACATTATCAGGAAGTGGGGAAGAACCTCCGGAAATGATGTTTTATTTTATTCGGAAGGTTTTTTTTCCTCTAAATCCTCGATTGTTTCAGCAAATTGCTTTCTTTCTTGCGCGGTAGGCAGGCGGCAGCTTTGTTTTTTCTCAAACCATTTATGCCTGTTGCGTGCCACAAAATCATAGAGAGTATCCCGGATAAAATATGGAAGAAATTTACCAGCTGTCAGCATTCTCCAGGGAAACGATATATATTTTGCCACTTGTAAAGCAGCGTCTGATTTGATAAAAATTTTCTCCCCATCGATCAGCAGTACACTGTCGATGTCATCCGGCACCCGATATTTCCTTCTTATAAATTCTCCTGCCTCACTTTGCAGAGAAATAAAAAGAAATTGATTTTCTTTATCTTTATTTAAAATAAACTGCACGAAGCTGTCGCAAATATGACATTCTCCATCAAATACGATAAGTTTCACTTGCATCACCTCACACAATCCTTCTTTACAAATATCCTACAACTTCACTGTAACATAGAAAAATTGTTTTTATAAAGCATTAACGATAAGTCCTTTCTGTATAAACTCCATAGAGACTGTGATATGATAGCATTTGTATATTTTTTGTGTACTGAAGGAGTAGAAAATTTTGGAAGGGTTTCAGCAGCAATTTATTATTTCTGTATTTATTATTTTACTTGGTTATTTCTTTAAAAGGACAAAAATTTTAAAGGAATCGGATGGACAGACGATAGCCAGAATCGTTTTTAATATTACTTTGCCTGCGTTAGTGCTTGTTACTTTTAATCAAATGGAGATAACGCTGCCGCTTGTTTCTCTTATTGTCATTGCGATTTTATTTGGACTTGTCGCTGCTGCGGCCGGTTTTTTTGTCTTTCGCTCTGCAGATACTGATTTAAAAGGAATGGCAATCATGATGATGCCAGGTGTCAATGTCGGCTTATTTGCCTTTCCTCTTGTAGAAGCTATCTGGGGCAGAGAAGGTATCCAATATTTTGGTATGTTTGATGTAGGTAATGCTGTGATTGTATTCGGATTATGTTTCTTTATTGCCAGTTATTTTGCAAATGGATCATCGAAATTTTATTTGCGGGAAACAGTCAGTCCATTACTGCGGTCTATTCCATTTTTAACCTATATGTTTGTCGTTGCTTTAAACATATTTGATTTTCATTTACCAACGTTCTTATTGGATACCGCAGAAATTATATCTGGGGCGAATATGCCCTTGTCCTTATTGTTACTGGGTCTTTATTTAAACTTTTCCTTTGAGAAATCATGGTTTCCTCTGATAGGGAAGTATTTAGCTGTGAAGTATGGAACTGGACTGGTTCTCGGTCTCAGCCTCTTTTGGCTGTTTTCAGATTATCCGATGCTTGCAAATACGGTTTTAATCGGTTTTATTCTGCCAACATCCACAACAGCTGTGGTGTATGCAATAAGATACAGATATAACGCAAAAATAGCCGGAACTATAGTGAATATAACGATCATTTTAAGCTTTCTGCTGATCTGGGTGCTTGCAAGCTTTGTGGCATATCATTAGTTTCTTATAATGCTTTTACATCCAATGTCTGAACAAAATCAACAAACGCCCGGACAATATTCATTTGTAAGGTATCTTCCTGATAGTACATCCAGGTTTGTCTCTTTAAAGGCTCACCGGACGCCCCTGTAATTGGTTTAATAAACAGATCGGGGTGGGGGCGGACGACCAGATTAGCGACAATCGCATAGCCGAGTCCATGAACAACCATCTCTTTGCAAGTCTCTACTTGATTGACATGGATGGTAATATTCGGCTGTTCGATGTAATTTTGATGCCACCAGTCATCTAATAGCATACGCATATGCTCATCTGTGTAATAGTCTACTCTTGGGAGCTTGGGGAGTGTATCCCATGCAAAATCCCAAGGAGAGGCAACACAGATTTCCTCCTCATATAACAGCGCTTTCTTTTCCTTCCAAGCATAATTTCCTTTAATAAAGCTGATATGTACATCATGATTTAATAAAAGGCGGTGCATATCACTGCTCCATCCAGTAACAACTTGGCATTCTACCTCCGGATATTTTTCTTTAAACAGCTGCAGCAGCTTCGGCATTTTATTTGCTGCAAAGAAATTAGAAACACCGACCCGTAACGTTCCCTTCACTTCCTCCTGCATGTTGCTGAGTTTTTCCTCCATTTTACGCTGTTCCAGCAGCATTCTTTTTGCGTGCTGTGCCAGTTCTTCCCCTTCTGGAGTAAACATGATGCCTCGCCGCTTCCTTAGAATAAGCGGGACGCCATAATGATTTTCCAGCTTTTGAATTCTTGCAGTTAAGGTTGGCTGAGATAAAAATAATTGATGTGCTGCCAGTGTGATATTTTCTGTTTCGTAAAGGGCGGCAAGCATTTTCCAGTCTTGTAAATTCAAGGCTTCTCCTCCTATTATTAAGATATAGAAAAAATCTATCGTTATTAATTTGAATTATATATTTTTCTAATATTCTATTCAAGGTTATACTGGATATAGGAAAACGTTTTATTGGGGATTTTTATTCAACACATGCTTCTCTATGCTTTGCTACCTGCATAAGTGAACCAATGGCTTGGCAACTATAAGCTCTGTTTATCTCAAAAAGAATAAATGATGACGCTTTCAAATTGAAGGAGGAGAAATAATGCGTACAAGTGAAGGTTTTGTTCCTGGTTTAGATGGTGTGATTGCGGCGCGAACAGAAATTTCTTTTTTAGATGTTGATCGGGAAAAAATAGTTATTCGCGGAGAGGATTTAATTGCATTAGCGAAAGATAAAACGTATTTTGATGTCGTCCATTTATTACTGGAAGGATATATTCCAAGCCAGGAGGAAAAGAGCAGTCTGGAAGATAATATTAAAGGGTATTATAGCCTGCCTGAAGATACCTTTCCTGTATTTAATCTGCTGCCAAAGGGCATGCATCCAATGGATGGGATGCGTACGGTTATCTCATTATTAGCCGGATACGATACGGACCTTGAAAACCGTTCGAACAAGGAAAATAAACAGCGGGCCTATGAATTGTTAGGTCAATTACCTTTTATTACGGTAAACAGCTATTTTGCTACAGAGGGCAAAGCGATTGCCAGCCCGGATGAAAGTCTCGGCTATAGCGCCAATTTCCTCTATATGATTACAGGAAAAAAACCGTCCAATCTGGAGGTGGAAATTTTTGATCAGCTCTTATTACTCTACAGTGAGCATGAGATGCCTAATTCAACCTTTGCCTCCCGTGTGATTGCTTCTACAAACGCTGATATGTACGGCGCGCTGACTGGAGCTATATCTTCCCTAAAAGGACATTTACATGGCGGAGCAAATGAAGCAGTCATGTATATGCTGCAGGAAGTCGATTCTGTAGACGGGTTTGAAGCGCTCATTCGCCATAAGCTTCAAAATAAGGAAAAAATCATGGGGTTTGGGCATCGGGTGTATATGAAGAAAATGGATCCCCGGGCAACAATTACAAAAGAAGCGCTGCGGAAACTATGTGAAAGAGATAATGATGATACGCTTTTAAAGATGTGTGAAGCTGGGGAAGAAATCATGAGGGAAGAGAAGGGGCTATATCCTAACTTAGATTATTATGCAGCTCCGGTTTATTGGAAGCTGGGTATTCCAATACCGCTTTATACACCAATTTTCTTCAGTGCCAGAACAGCAGGGCTTGCGGCACATATTATTGAACAGCATGATAATAATCGGATTTTCAGACCGAGAGTAGAATACACAGGAAAAAGTTATTAGAGGGAGGACATTCAAATGGAATCAGTAAAAACAAATCAGACCGATCAACTTTTAGAAGAAATTGCGGACTATGTATTAAATAAGGAAATTACAAGTGAAGAGGCTTATAAAACAGCGCATCATGTACTGATTGATACGATTGGCTGCGGTATTCTTGCTTTAAATTACCCGGAATGTACGAAGCTGTTAGGACCTATTGTTCCAGGCACTGTAGTTCCAAATGGCGTGAGAGTACCAGGAACACCGCATGTTCTTGATCCTGTGCAGGGAGCATTTAATATCGGGACAATGATACGCTGGCTGGACTATAATGATACTTGGCTTGCAGCGGAGTGGGGGCACCCTTCCGATAACTTGGGAGGCATTTTAGCTGTGGCTGATTATGTGAGTCAGCTGCGGCGGCAAAAAGGAGAAGCTCCCTTAACTGTAGAAGAGGTTTTAGAGATGTCGATTAAAGCACATGAAATACAAGGTATCCTTGCTTTAGAAAACAGCTTGAACCGTGTTGGCCTGGACCATGTCTTATACGTTAAAATTGCAACAACCGCAGTAGTGACTAAAATGCTGGGCGGCGGAAAAGAAGAAATTGTCAATGCATTATCCAATGCCTGGATTGATAATTCCAGCTTGCGGACGTATCGTCATTTTCCGAATACAGGTTCCAGGAAATCGTGGGCAGCAGGAGATGCGACAAGCCGTGCAGTTCGCCTGGCATTAATGGCCATTAAAGGAGAAATGGGCTATCAGACTGCTTTGAGTGCAGAAGGATGGGGTTTTCAAGACGTGCTCTTCAAAGGGAAGGATATCGTATTAAGCAGACCGTTTGAAAGCTATGTCATGGAAAATGTATTGTTCAAGGTATCTTTTCCGGCAGAATTTCATGCGCAGACAGCAGCAGAAGCAGCTGTTCAATTACATCCTGAAGTAGTTGACCGCATGGATGAAATTAAAGAAATTACGATAGCTACACATGAATCAGCTATCCGTATCATCGATAAAAAAGGACCGCTGCATAATCCGGCGGACAGAGACCATTGTCTGCAGTATATTACTGCGGTTGGGTTATTAAAAGGAAATATTGTAGCGGAGGATTATGAGGATGATGCGGCAAAAGACCCGCGTATTGATGAACTTCGTGATAAAATGACGGTAACCGAAAATAAACGTTATACGGAAGAATATTTAGATTCGGAGAAGCGTTCTATTGCAAATGCGGTACAGGTTCATTTTACAGATGGCACTTCCACAGATATGGTGGATTGTGAATATCCTTTAGGTCACCGGTTCCGTCGAGAGGAAGCATTTCCGCAAATAATTAAAAAATACGAAGCGAATGTAGCAACTCAATTTACAGAAAAACAAACCGCGCACATCAAGAAACAAAGTGTTAATTATGATACGATAAAACAGATGCCGATTACAGATTTTATCGAATTATTTTTAGATTAGAAGGGTGAGGAAAAAATGGCTTGGATCGTAGATAGCCCAATACCACAGCATGAATTAGCTGAGAAATTTCGAAAGATGGCAGAAGAGAAGGGGATATTGCAAATACCTGGAGCACATGATGCGATGGCTGGCTTAGTAGCCAAACAGGCTGGATTTCAGTCACTGTATTTATCAGGAGCTGCCTATACAGCAAGCAAGGGATTGCCGGATTTAGGGATCGTTACTTCTACAGAAGTAGCTGAGAGAGCAAAGGAAATCGTAAGCGCAACAAATTTACCGCTGCTGGTAGATATTGATACCGGTTTTGGCGGCGTCTTGAATGTTGTCCGGACAGCAAGAGAAATGGTGGAGGCAAATGTGGCTGCCGTTCAGCTGGAGGATCAGCAGCTTCCCAAAAAATGCGGACATCTAAATGGGAAGAATGTGGTTGCCAAGGAAGAAATGATGCAAAAGATAGCTGCCATTAAAAAGGTAGCACCAGCGCTTTTCGTGGTAGCAAGAACGGATGCCAGAGCGGTAGAAGGGTTAGAAAGCGCTATTGACCGTGCCAAAGGTTATGTTGATGCCGGAGCAGATGCTATTTTTCCAGAAGCATTGCAGAATAATGAAGAATTTCAGGCTGTTGCTAAAGCGATAGATGTACCATTATTAGCAAATATGACAGAGTTTGGGAAAACACCTTATTTAACTGCAAAGGAGTTCGAGGACTTAGGGTATGGCATGGTCATTTATCCGGTAACCTCTTTACGTGTTGCTGCCAAAGCGTATGAGCGTATTTTCGGACTTATCCGGGATGAAGGTACGCAAAAAAATGGCTTAGAGGATATGCAAACGAGAAAAGAGCTGTATGAAACAATTCAATACGATGAATTTGAAGAACTGGACCAAGGCATTGCAAAAACGGTGATTGAGGATTATTTCAAATAGTAAAAGAGGCATTTGCACAATCAGATAACTGATGTGCAAATGCCTCTTTTTTATTGTTTACCGCATTTTATCGCAGTGTCACTGGCTGGGACTGGGACTGCGATTACTCGTCCCACTGAAAACCATTGCGATTACTCGTCCCGCCGAAGCACTTTTGTAAGACTCCCACTTCAAGAAATGAAGGAAAATGCTTATTTCTAAGTGAGAGATCCAACAGCCAGTAACGGTCCGATTCGTTCAACTAACAGCTCTTTACGATGAGGGGAGTAATCGCAACCCCAATCAGTGGGGGATGAAAAGAACCCCCCGCTGATTGAAGTTTCATTTTATCCCAAAGCAACATCCAGCACCATCATGAGTGCAAAGCCAATCATCAGGCTGATTGTCGCTAAATCTCGATTGCCATTTTCTTGAGAGCTGGGGATAACCTCTTCGGCAACAACGAAGATCATCGCACCGGCAGCAAAGCTGAGGGCGTATGGAAGTAACGGCTCAATATGAGCAACTGCCAACGCACCGATAACCGCTGCAATCGGCTCGACGAAACCGGAAAACTGCCCATACATAAAACTTTTCATCCGTGACATCCCCTGCCCGCGTAATGGCATGGCAACAGCAACACCTTCGGGAAAGTTTTGAATTCCTATTCCGATGGCTAATGTAATTGCTCCAGCCAAGGCAGCTTCTGTACTATGATTAGCCAATGCACCAAAGGCAATTCCAACCGCCAGTCCTTCTGGAATATTATGAATCGTGATAGCGAGCACAAGCAAGGTGCTGCGTTTTCTTTTATCAGCTGCAAGCCCCTCAGCCTGTTTTTTTTCTGCGTTAGGGTGAAGGTGGGGGAGGATTTTATCAATAATCCATAAAAATCCGCCTCCCAATAAGAAACCGACTAACGCAGGGAACCAGGGACCAACAGCATTATCTGTCGATGCTTCAATAGATGGTCCGAGCAATGACCAGTAGCTGGCTGCTATCATAACCCCTCCGGCAAAGCCTAACATACTATCTAACAGTTTTTGATGTACTGTTTTCGTTGCAAAAACAATCGCCGCCCCGAGTGCAGTCATTCCCCATGTGAAAATGGTTGCTGTCAATGCCTGCATGACAGGGCTAAGATTTTGGAAAAACTCTAACATTATATATCCCTTCTTTTTTTCAATCAATTATAATTTAATATATGCCAACTTAATCACTTTATCATTAAAATAAGAAAAGATGAAATAATTTTCACTTTTTAAGAGGAAAATAATCAACTGAAAAAATGTGTCTCCCCTTTGTTATTGGTTTTACTTAATTATTCCACACCTTAAATGCATTTCATAAGTATAATAAGATTTAGAAAATGAAAGAAAGATAAGGTTGGTGAGATAAAGATGTATGTCATTAGTCTGTTAGGAATGAGCAAAGTAATCCAAGCACCCATATATAAAATTTGGGAATGGCTGGATGCTTTTAAAGGATATATACCAACAAAAACAATGGATCAAATAACGTATTTTGAAATTGAGGCAATAGATGTGTTGATATTTATAAAAGAGAAATTAGAAGAAGAATATGATTTAATGGAGATTAGAGAACTGCTAGGTAAAAAAAGCTTTGCATAATGTCGTTCAAAAAAGAAGGGAAAGCATTTGATTCCAAGAAAAAAATAGAGGAAAGAAAATCAGAGGCTTCCTCATCATTTTCTTTCCCCTATACCATTAAGCGTTATTGAAAATCCAATATCGTTTCGAAAAACATCACGGAAATCATCGCATAGATATCAACAATAGGCTCACCTGTTAAAAGGGGAGTATTGAACATATCGGCAGTGAAATCTGTATTTTCCCCAAAAATATCATCTTCCTCCCATAGATCATCATCTTCCCATCCATCGGCTTCGGATGCGGAGCTATCTTCCGTTGCATAGTATTCTGCTGCGTATTCAACGTCCAAAAGAGAAGTATAATTATTGATGCTGTCCTCATAGGCATTGAAAAGCTCTTCTAATTCTTCAATTGAGTTCAAATCATGCTCTGAAGCAAGAGCTTCTAGATGCTCGTCGGTAATTTCTTCTTCCTCGAAGGAGCTAAAAGAATCCTCTGATTCGCCCAAGTCTTCATTCAAAAGGAATTCTATTAAAATATCAGTGGTTTCCATAAATACAAATACAGCGCTATCTGTAATTTCCTCATCCTCTAAAAGTAATCCTTCTTCACGAAGCATCTCCTCTAATTCTTCGTAAGTCAAATCATACTTTTCGATAAGTTCATCCATTCCTTCTTCGGTAACGGGTGTACCAAGCTCAGAAACATCGTCAAAATCAGCTAACCCCAAATAAAAATCTGCCAGATAGTCTTCATAATCCTCCACTTCCCATCCAATGGATTCAATAAATTCTTCCACTTCAGGATCATCTGCTTCCAATGCAAAAGCGTGGGAAGGTAAAAGGCCAATCATAAGTATCAGTGCAAAACAAATAGATAATAATTTCTTTCTCATCTTCATACCTCCTATGTATATCGTATGACTTTTGAAACATCATCTTTAAGTATAAAGTGTTTTCAGATGAAATTCCATGAATATAGGATTGTCTTCAGGAAAATAAATCAAAAGTCACGGGTCAAGGGAGAAATCGCTCGTTCAATAAATTGACACAAACTTATTGACAAATTATTGAACGAAAGGCATAATATAATTAAAGGAGATGAGATAGATGAAAATCAATAAAAAATTATTAAAAGGCTTGTCTCTAGTTTGTGGGACATTAATTACAATTGGTGCGATTATGTTTATATACGGTTATATTGTAAGCGCTACACCTATTGTGACAGCAATAGGCATAGGCTTGGCAGAAGGGGCGACATTTATTTTTATTATGGGATTGTTCCTTGTTGCTGTAGAAGAGAATTTTCATGGGAAGAAGCATAAACAACAACAATCATAGGTAATGAAAAGAGAAAAAAGCTCAAGCAGTTCATAAACTGCTTGAGCTTTTTAGATGCTTTAAATCATATATCCCCATATCATTGCAAGCAATGAACCAAGGATGGTTAAGATAGCAACTGCTACACCATAAATTGTGTGAAGATAAATACCGCCTTTATCTTCACTTTCTCCGGCGTGCATAAATACAACGAGCTGTACTCCTGCTTGAATAAATGCTGTAACAATCAGAATGGTTAATCCCATTGCAAAAGACATGTCAAAGAAATAGACACTTAATGCAACAACAGTCAGGAGTAGTGAAAAGATATATCCGTTAACCTGTTTTAGTGGAAAAAGTTCTTTCATGTTACATCATTCCCTTCAAGTAAATAAAGCTGAAAATAAAGATCCACATAACGTCTAGGAAGTGCCAGTAAAGAGAAAAAATAAATGATTTATTCGCTGTCCGCGCATTTAAACCGCCGCGCAGAACTTGAACAATAATCATAATTCCCCAGAACAGCCCGAAGGTTACGTGAGCTCCATGTGTTCCGAGCGTTGTTAATAGGGTAGCAGTAAAACCGCTTGTCTGCAATGTTGCTCCAATATGGTAAAAATGAATAAATTCATATATTTCTACGCTAAGGAATCCTGCACCTAACAGGAGCGTAACTACCATAAAGCCAATCATTGCCTTCACACGACCAATACGCATCGCATGAACTGCTAATCCAATTGTAAAACTACTTGTCAGTAAAAGGAATGTCTCAATCAAAACCGGCGGTAATTCAAAAATCTCTGCGCCAGCCGGACCGCTGCCAACGCCACGGTCTACATAAACAAAATATGATGTAAACAGCGTGGCAAACAGCATAATTTCCGCACTTAGGAAAATCCAGAATCCCAAAATATTCATTTTATTGGTTTCGGTGCTATATTCAAGAGGCAGATTTTGAGAATCAAGTTTCATTATTTAGCACCTCCGAATTTGTTTTCTGTTTCTTCAATTTCTTCTTTATGAATATGATGTCCGTCGTCTTTTTCAAATGAACGGTAAATCAGACAGCCGATAATTCCAAGGAAGGCGATAATGACTCCAACCCATACATGGAAGACAAAGAAAAAGCCAAATACAAAGAAGAAACCTGCAAGAATAATCGACCAGCCGCTGTTATTCGGCATATGAATGTCTTTAATTTCCCCTTTAAATAAGTCATGTCCATTCTTTTTATAATCCCAGAACGCTTCTTCAGAATCCACATTTGGTGTGATAGCGAAGTTGTATTCTGGAACCGGATTATGCGTAGCCCATTCAAGAGAACGTGCATTCCAAGGATCGTCACCGACATTTCTTGGTGCATAACGGAAGCTGTAATAAACGTTATAAACAATTATTACAAACCCGACTGCTAACAGCAGCGCTCCAAAGAAGGATACCATGCTTAAAGGTCCGAAGCCGGATGCTTCTGAATAAGTGTACATTCTGCGTGCCTGTCCGTTTAACCCGGTAATATACATCGGGAAGAAGGATAAACAGAAGCCAATAACAATATTCCAGAATGCCCATTTGCCAATACGCTCATTCAGCATGAAACCGAACATTTTTGGCCAGTAATAAATGAGGCCTGCAATCATCGCAAATACCACACCAGGGATGATTACGTTATGGAAGTGAGCTACTAAGAACATCGTGTTGTGATATTGATAGTCTGCACTTGCCATTGCAAGCATGACACCAGTTACTCCGCCAATTGTAAACAGCGGAATAAATGCCACGGAATACATCATTGGGGTCGTAAATCGTATTTTACCTCGCCACATCGTCAGAAGCCAGTTGAATATCTTAATTCCCGTCGGTACGGCGATTGCCATGGTTGTAATCGAGAAGATACTGTTGGCAACAGCTCCTTGTCCCATCGTAAAGAAGTGATGGACCCATACCATAAAGGATAGCAAGGAAATAATAACCATGGACGCAACCATTGATTTATAGCCATATAAATTACGCTGTGAGAACGTAGCGATAATTTGAGAGTAAATCCCGAATGCAGGAAGTACCAGAATATATACCTCAGGATGTCCCCAGACCCAGAACAGGTTCGCCCACATCATATCCATACCGCCGTCTCCAGTTGTAAAGAAGTTGGTAAAGAATTGACGGTCTAACGTTCCCATTAATAAAGCAATGGTCAGTACAGGGAATGCAAACACAATAATAAGGTTTGTGATTAATGCAGACCAGGTAAACATCGGCATTTTCATCAATTTCATGCCAGGCGCACGCATTTTCATGATCGTAGCAATAAAGTTAATCCCTGTCATCAATGTTCCGATACCGGAAATTTGCAGTGCCCAGTTATAGTAGTTTACCCCAACATGTTCACTGAATTCTGTTCCTGCCAGCGGATAATAGTTTGTCCATCCGGCATCCGGTGAACCTCCGACAACAAAGGAAACGTTAAACAGCATTGCTCCGGCAAAATATAACCAGAAGCTGAGCGCGTTCAAGCGCGGAAAGGCAACGTCTCTTGCCCCAATTTGCAGTGGGACAACGAAGTTCATCATACCGATAATAAATGCCATTGCCATGAAGAAAATCATAACAACACCGTGTGTCGTGAAAACCTCGTTATAGTGCTGTGCGTCTAAGAAGCTGTTATCTGGAACAGCTGTCTGCAGACGCATCATCACAGCATCTGCTCCACCTCTGAAAAGCATAAGCAATGCTGAAATGATATACATAATACCAATTCGTTTGTGATCAACCGTTGTTAACCAATTATTCCAAAGATATCCCCATTTTTTGAAATAGGTAACACCAAAAACAATCGCAATACTTACAAGTCCAATCGCAACGATGGATGCATAAAGCATTGGATCATCATGGGGCGGAATAGAAAATCTATCTAAAAAATCCATTATGTCGAAACTCCTTTCTAGAGCTCAGAAATTTTCAGGCGCCTCAAATTTGAGTGCTGTTGTAAAGCTGATTAATGATGATGGTGTCCGCCATCTTCATCTGAATCAGATGGTCCATGATTATGCGGACTGTTCTCTCCCTCAGGTGCAGGTTTAAATTCCTGATGTGTACCAGTGAAAGTCATTTGTCCTAAATGTCCAGGCTCTAATAATTCTTCAAATTCTTCTTCGGTCAGCGGATCCGCAGTATTATGAATATCTTCTACCCAGGAATCGAATTCACTTGGAGGCATTGCTGTAACAGCAAATTCATTTTCTGCAAAACCTTCTCCGTTAAAGTTAGAGTTTCTTCCCATATATTCCCCAGGCTCATCTGCAACAACGTTCAGATAGTTTGTCATATCTGCCATCGCATATTTCTGTCCTGCCAATTGAGGAATCCAGAAACTTGAAATCGTTCCATGAGAATATAAACGGAATTCAACGTTTTGATTTGTTGGGATGAAAACATAATTCACTGTTTCAATGTCCTGTTCCGGATAACTGAAATGCCATTTCCAGTTAGAAGAGGATGCATAGATAACGAGCGGCTCGTCTTCAGCATAGCCTTCTGGAGGGCTCTCCACTTGATGTGTCGAAATGGTAGAAACCACGGATAAAAAGGCAACAATTAAAATTGGAACAGCGACAATAATTCCTTCTACATATTTATTACCCTCAATATGAGGCGGCTCGTAGTCAGGATCTTGTTTTGACGCTCTATATTTAAATAAAATAACTGCCAGCATTACTAAGACAACAATTACAATGAATGACATTGTAAAAATCGATATCCAAATCACAGTTGCAGTTGTATCTGCTTGAGGACCTTTTGGATCAAGTACAAGTAATGGTTCACAGCCTGCCAGAAAAGCAGCAATGCCTGTTAATAAGGCTAAGTAGGTCCACTTTAACTTCATGTTGATACCCCTTCCTTTGATGTTTAATAAGATGGATTACTATGATTAAAAGGTTGTTCACAAAATGAACACACAATTAACTTAGTATTGGTTTATAGCAGAGATAATATTAATACTGATGTAAGGAAATTACAAGAGATTGAAAAACACTTCACAAAATGTTCATGAAAACTTCTACATCTTTTTGAATTTTGTCGGTAAATGTCGAAAAAGGCTTGACAATATTAATAAATGGTAGTAATAGGGCTTTTAACATTAAATTGAAACTTCCTTTAGTGAGGGGTTTTCGACGCACAAAGGTTCCTCGATGGGGGAGTAACCGCAACCCCAGTTCCGGAGTTATACTGCGATAAACTGATTTATGCCGGTATATATCTGAAAATAAATTTAAGAAGGGCTTCTGAATAAGATTATGAGTTATTTTTTGATATTATAAGAGGAAAATGTAAATCAAATAAGTGTAAAGTGGAATATGCTATAATGAAACGAAGGGGGAGTCAGCATGGATCCATTAGATATATTGATAGATTTAGAACAATTACTTCCTTATTATAAACCGATTGTCCGGGCAGATAAGCAGCTGGTAAGCGGTTATGAAGTAATTGCTTACTACTTAGATGAAAATAATAAAGAGCAGCGTTTAGATTGGCTCTTCGATGATACCTCCATTCCAGATGAATTCCGGCTGGAGGTAAACCAGTATATCCATCAAAAAGCAATTGAGAAAAAATTACAAGAACATTTTACAGGGCACCTTACTTTATACTATGATGCAGAATTATTGGTACGTGATAATGGAGAAGTATTTATTGATTTATTGCATGAGTATCAAGAAAAAGGATTAAATCTGAATGAAATCATTCTCGAAATCAAGGATACCTGTCTGCCAATTAATACAGATCAGCTAGGTCATATCATTAAATACTTAAAGACACTGGGAGTAAAAATCAGCATTGAATTAGCTGACCCAAATGGCAGTCTGAATCAACTAGCCGTCTTGCATCCTTCCTTTATTAAAGTAGATACATCGTTTTTAAAGGATGATCTGCTCCCGCATCTGTATAAGGATGTTTATTTTGGCGTGTCGATGTTATCGAGAAAAATAGGTGCTTCTTTGTTATTTAAAGGCATCCGTTCTTATAAACAATTGAATTTTGCATGGCAAAGCGGCGGTGAATATTATCAGGGCAGCTATCTGACTTATCCGCAGCAGGATTTTATTGAGGAAGATGCATGTAAAAATAAATTAACGGAGTATTTTAGAGAATTTGTAACCTATGAACAAAAGAAAGCGAAGGCACAATTTGAATTATTAGATTCCGTTTATGCAATAATTGACCGTCTTCTTTCCCAGACAAAACAAACAAACGACGACAGCTGGCTGCTGAAGCTTGCTGAGGGCTGTGAAGATTTTGTATTTCGTATCTATGTTTGCAACAGCGTCGGCCTGCAAATCTCGGCGAACGTGGAAAAAGATATGCAGGGGAGCTGGACCTTGATTGAGGAGGGGATGCATAAAAACTGGAGCTGGCGTCCATACTTTTTCGAGAATATAATGCGGATGAATATTGAGAAAAAAGGAATTTTATCGGATTTATACACAGATATCGAGCGTTCCGAGCTGATACGAACGTACGCTTATCCGCTGTCTCAGGAACGATATATATTTTTTGATATTCCATACAGTTATTTGCTAGAAAAAGAAGGCTTACTATAAGAGAATAGTAATGAAAGGGGAATGAGTACCTTTCAAAGCTTGATTTGTCCGTTTTTTCGTCTTTGATGAATTTCCGGATAGAAGGAGGTTTTTAAATGAAATTGATTCATACAGCAGATTGGCATCTGGGTAAGCTGGTTCAAGGCATTTATATGACTGAAGACCAGGCCTGCATCCTGGATCAGTTTGTTGAAGCGGTGGAAAAAGAAAGTCCGCACGCTGTTATTATTGCAGGAGATTTATATGATCGTGCGGTACCTCCTGTAGAAGCAGTTGATTTATTAGATAAAACATTAGACCGGATTGTTAATCAATTAGGAATTCCCGTCATAGCGATTGCCGGTAACCATGACAGTCCGGGCAGACTTCATTTTGGCAGCCGCTTAATGAAGGAAAAAGGTTATCATATCATTGGCCAGCTTTCGGAAAGCATACAGCCTGTTGTTCTTTCAGATGAATTTGGGGAGGTGCATTTTCATCTTATTCCGTATGCAGATCCAAGTGTGGTCAAAGCCTTATTTCAAGAAAAAGATATTCGTAATCATCAGGATGCCAATGCTTTTCTTGTTAAGCAGATAAAGGAAAACATGGACGAGGCAGCACGCCATGTTTATGTTGGACATGCTTTTGTAACTCCTTTTGGCGAGACGGAAGAAAATACGAGTGATTCAGAACGTCCGCTGTCTATTGGCGGAGCAGAGCATGTCGATGCACATTTATTTACAGATTTTCATTACACAGCGTTAGGGCACCTCCATCAGGCACATCATGTGCTGGATGAAAAAATTCGCTACTCCGGCTCCATCCTAAAGTATTCCTTATCGGAAGAACATCATCAAAAAGGGTATTTAGTAGTTGAACTGGGTGAAGAAGGAAACGTCCAGGTTGAGAAAAAAAGGCTTATCCCCAAACGTGAAATACGTTCTATCAAAATGAAAATGGAGGATATTTATAGGGAGCCTCGAAGCGAAGATTATGTATTTGTCCAGCTGCTTGACGAGCTTCCTGTTTTATCGCCGATGGAAAAGGTACGTTCTATTTTTCCGAATGCCATGCATGTGGAGAGAGTAAGAACTACGTCAGGAGTCACGCAACAAAAAGAAAATCAGGCCCCCAAGACGAGCTTAAGTGAAATGGAATTATTTGATGCCTTTTATCAGGAAGTAACGGAAAAGGAAGCTTCCGAAGAAATGAACGAGATAATGAAGGAGTTATTTCAAGAAATTCAGGATGCAGATAACGAACGGAAAGCATCTAAATAAGAAGCAGGTGAAAAGAGAATGCAGCCTTTACAATTAACATTACATGCTTTTGGGCCCTATAAGGAAAAAGAAGTAATCGATTTTTCTAAACTGCAAGGGAACACATTATTTGTCATTTCCGGAAAAACCGGGGCAGGAAAGACGACGTTATTTGATGGGATAGCCTTTGCATTATATGGAAAAGCAAGCGGATCTGACCGGGAAGACCAGCGTATGCTTCGCAGTGATTTTGCAGATGAAAACGTACATACTTCTGCGGAGCTTATTTTTCAAATACAAGATAAAACGTATCGTATTTTCCGGCAGCTGGGTCATGTGAAAAAAGGAAATAAGAGTAAAACAGGAGATAAATGCGAATTTTACGAAGTGCGGCCAGATGGAGAATCGCCGTGCGTAGACAGACAAATGGTAAGCGAAATTGACCAAAAAATAGAAGATATTATTGGTTTGACTCCAGATCAATTTAAGCAGATTGTAATGCTTCCACAAGGGGAGTTTCGAAAACTGTTAACTTCTGATACAGAAAATAAAGAAGAAATCCTGAGACGTTTGTTCCGAACCGCGCATTATAAATATATGAATGAACTGCTCCGGGAGAAGAAAGCAAAATTAGAAAAAGAAAATCAGCGTATTCTCAACCGTATGGAGCAGCTGCGGACGCAAATATTTTCCTTAGACCTTCCAGATGACGCCGAAATCCGTGAGTTGGCAGATAGAGAGCATGTCAATACGAATCAAATTATAGAAGCTTTAGAAACAGAGCTTAAGAAAAATGAAGCAGTGTATACAGAAGAAGATGCTCATTATAAAGAAGCAACAAAGCAGCAGGAGCTCACGCAAAACCATTTGTTCCAAGTCAAACAGATCAATGAGCGTTTTTTGGAATTAGAAACCTATCAAAAGAATCTTGCCATATGGAAAGAACAAGCACAGGAAATGGAAGCTTTAAAGAAAGGTTTGTCTGCTGCTGAACAGGCGAAGCTGATTATTCCTTATGAGCAGCAAAAGGATGAAGCTTGGAAAGAACTCGAAGAAGGAAACAAACACCTGCAGCAGCTGGAAGCGCAGAAGGACACCATGGAAAAGCAAAAGCAGCAGGCAGAAGCTGATTTTAAAAAAGAACAGGAAAATGCAGGAAAGCGCGAGAAGCTTTCGATTGAAGTAAACCGCTTAGAACAATTTCTTCCTGTTGTTAAAGAATTAGAAGGGAAAAAGCAGGAGATTCAAAAGCTTGCGGCACAATTAAAGCAAGGGAATGAACAGCTGGAAAAATTAAAAGCGCTACGTGAAACAAAAAGTAAACAAATAGATCGTTTAGAGCAGGAAGAACAGGTACTAGATAAAGAGGCAGACAAGCTGGACACCGTAAAAGAAGCGTTAAGAATACTGCGTGAACAAGCAATGCTGATGAAAAAATATAAAGAAAAAACGGCACAGGTGCAAAAAAGTGAGACAGAGGTTAAACGTACAGAGGATGTTTATCTGCAGGAAAAAGAGGCTTACAATCGGCTTGAGCAGGCTTGGTTTGCTAATCAGGCGCATGTATTGGCTGTTCACCTGCATGATGGAGAAGCCTGTCCCGTCTGCGGAAGCTTAGAACATCCGTCACCAGCAGCAACGAAGGAAGCGGAAGTCAGTAAGGAAGAGCTGGAACAAGCGAAAAAGCTGATGGAGAAGAAGGAAACAGACTGGCGGGAGCAAACAGCCAACCTGAAAGCGTATCAATCAGAAAGAAAAGGATTGGAAGAGGAACTCGCACAGCATGAATTCGTATTTACTGACCCGGAACAGAGCTATCAGGACATCGTTGAAAGAGGAAAAAAGAAAAAAGCGGAAGAGGATCGCCTCAAGCAATCTAAAATCCGTTTATCAGATTGTAAAAAAGAATTAGCACGGGAGCGTCAGGAACAAAAGCAAAGAGAAGTGGAATGGAATGAAAAGACCAATCAGGCCAGCCGGCTGCAATCGGATTATCACAGTAAAGAGGCTGTCTATCAGCAGCAATTGATTCAAATACCGGAAAACCTGCGCGTTCTTTCCCAATTAGAAGCTGAAATAACCCATTTAAAAACAAAAAAACAGCAGCTTGAACAACGCTGGGTAGAGGTGCAGGAGAATTATCAGAAAGTCCATGAAGCATTCACAAAGTGGACGGCTGATGTGCACCACCTTAGAGAAAACCAGGCGAAAATGAAGCAGAAAGCAGATAATCTGAAGAAGACCTTTCAAGAGAAATTGGAGCAGGCAGATTTTACTGAAAAAGGGTATCAAGAAGCAAAATGGGAGGAAGCAACGTATCAATCCGTTAAACAGAGGCTCTCTGAATATGAAAAAAAGGGCTATCAATTAGAAAAGCAAATTTCCGAGCTTCAGCAGAAGCTGGAAGGTCAGTCGAAGCAGGATGTATACGAAATTGAAGCTGTGTTAGAAAAATGGAAGCAGAAAACAACAGCCAGTCTTGAAAAATTACAGCGGCTGCAGCAGGAGAAAAAGGATATGACATTCTACGTGGATCAGCTGCAGGAGTTCCATCACCAATCGGCGGATATAGAACAGAAAAGAATGCTCGTTACAGATTTATATGATACGCTGCGTGGACAAAATCCTAAAAAGGTATCTTTTGAACGGTATCTGCAGATGGAATATTTAGATCAAATTATCGAGGCTGCTAATTTACGCTTAAATGACCTATCGAATGGTCAATTTTATCTGACAAGAAGTGATCGCCAGGAAGCACGTGGAAAACAGAGCGGCTTAGGATTAGACGTCTATGATCAGTACACAGGGCAGACCAGGGATGTAAAAACATTATCTGGAGGAGAGAAATTCCATGCCTCTTTATGCCTTGCTCTGGGAATGAGCGATGTTATCCAAAGCTTTCAGGGGAATATTGTGATCCAAACGATGTTTATCGATGAAGGATTTGGGTCGCTGGATGAAGAGTCTCTGCGGAAGGCAATTGACGCACTGATTCAGCTGCAGCAATCCGGAAGAATGATTGGCATCATTTCGCATGTTCAGGAGCTGAAGGATGTCTTTCCGGCAGCAATTGAGGTTCATAAAACAAAAGAGGGCTGCAGTAAAACGGAAATCGTCGTGAAATAAGAAGCTGTCAAGGTATCTATCTGTGTGACTTCTATAATGGATTAGCTAAAAATAACTATATTATTTGCTATTTAAACAACCCCTGTATTATCATTTAATTATTATATTTTTCGACAATAATTTTTATAGTACCTCTAAAAATATTTTAGTATAGGGCTTTTAAAGAGCCTGAATGAACAGCAGGGAGAAAGGTAGGAATCATCGTGAAGATTGGAATTGATAAGCTGGGGTTTTATGCACCACATCTGTATGTAGATATGAATGATTTAGCAGAAGCGCGGGGAATCGACCCGGGGAAATTTACAATTGGTCTGGGACAAGACGAAATGGCTGTCCCGCCAATCACACAGGACCCTGTTTCTTTGGCTGCTAATGCAGCAGAACAAATCTTGGACAGGGAAGATAAAGATGCAATTGATTTAGTCATTTTTGGAACAGAATCTGGCGTGGACCATTCCAAGTCAGCAGCTGTGTATGTACATCAATTATTAGGTCTGAATCCCAAAGCTCGTTCTGTAGAAATGAAGCAGGCCTGCTATGGCGCAACAGCAGGAATACAAATGGCAAAGGGGCATATTGCACTGCATCCGGATAAGAAAGTACTTATTTTGGCATCTGATATTGCCCGCTACGGTTTGAATACACCTGGCGAATCAACACAAGGCGCCGGTGCAGTTGCTATTTTGGTAAGTGCTGAGCCAAGATTGCTGGAGCTGGAAAGTGAAAGCACGTATTACACAGAGGATATTATGGACTTCTGGAGACCGGTATATTCTTCTACGGCTTTTGTAGATGGAAAATACTCCAACGAACAGTATATAGCTTTCTTCCAAAAAGTATGGAAAGATTATCAAGAACAAACAGGAAGAAGCCTGGAGGATTTTGCAGCTATCGCTTTTCATTTACCATATACCAAAATGGGCTGGAAAGCACTTCGTACAGTGATTGAAGACGCGCCTGAAGCAGTACAGGAACGGTTGAAAAACAATTATCAAATCAGTACAAAATACAATCGTAATGTAGGAAATATCTATACAGGCTCTCTTTATCTCAGTCTGATTTCATTATTAGAAAATCAGGATGACTTAAAAGAAGGAGATACCATCGGCTTGTACAGCTATGGATCCGGAGCGGTTGGCGAATTCTTGTCCGGCAAGCTTCAGAACGGCTTTAAAAAGCACTTGCAGACAGCGTCGCATCAAGCAATGTTTGACAACAGAGAATGCATTTCTGTGGCAGCATATGAAAAAGTATTTGAAGAAGCACTTCCAACAGACGGAAGTGAAAAAAAGTTAAATGTGAATGAAGATCCGGCAAAAATCTGTTTAGCCGGTGTGAAAGATCATATCCGCAGCTATGCAGTTAAATAATAAGAAAAAACTCCTGGACAAAATAAAACCTGTTCAGGAGTTTTTTTCGTGACAACTTTAAGACATTTTCAGCATGAATTATGTGAAATGAATGTCTTTAAAATGTATAATCGGGGTAGAGTTAAACATATCATGAAAGTTGGAAGGTGTTTTAATGACGAAAAATAATGAAGTTATTGAAGTAACAAATCCAGCAACAGGCGAAGTAGTCGATACAGTCTTAAAAGGAGGCAAGAAAGAAGCAGTGGAAGCCGTTGATAAGGCATATCAAGCTTTTCAGGACTGGTCGAAGCAATCTGTCTATGAAAGAAGTGCTTTGTTGAATAAATGGTATGCACTTGTGGAAGAGCATGAAGCAGAGCTGGCCAGAATCATGACAATAGAGCAGGGAAAACCGTTGAAGGAAGCAACAGGTGAAATCCGGTATGCGAATAGCTTTATTTCCTGGTATGCAGAAGAAGGAAAAAGACTTTACGGTGAAACAATCCCGGCAACGGCAAGTGATAAACGCATCGTAGTTAGCCGGCAGCCGGTAGGGGTTATCGCAGCGATTACACCATGGAACTTCCCGGCAGCAATGATTACACGGAAAGTTGCTCCGGCATTAGCGTCCGGCTGTACAGCGGTAGTAAAACCAGCCAGTGCCACCCCTCTAACCGCTATCCGCCTGAGAGAGCTTGCGGTAGAAGCAGGTATTCCAGAAGGTGTACTGCAAATCGTTACTGGAAGCTCAGGTGAAATCAGTGATGCGTGGATGGCGGATGAGCGTGTTCGAAAAATATCGTTTACGGGTTCTACAGAGGTAGGAAAATCACTCATGCAAAAATCAGCGGAAACAGTGAAGAAACTCTCTCTGGAGCTTGGCGGTCATGCACCATTGATTGTTATGGGCGATGCGGATATTGAAAAAGCGGTAAACGGGGCGGTTGCTTCTAAATATCGCAATGCCGGGCAAACCTGTGTATGTGCCAACCGGATTTATGTTCACGAATCGATTGAACAAGAATTTGCCAAGGCATTTAAAGAAAAGGTTGCACAGCTTAAGGTTGGAGACGGCTTAGAAGAAGGTGTGGATATTGGTCCTTTGATTGACAAATCTGCAGTTGAAAAAGTAAAACATCATATAGAGGATGCACTAGATAAAGGGGCAGAAAAGCTGTTAGGTAACAAAACAGAAAAGGAAGATTTATTTTTCGGTCCGACCATTTTAACCAATGTAAACGATGAAATGGTATGTATGCAGGAAGAAACATTTGGACCGTTAGCGCCGATTACGACATTTCAGACGAAGGAAGAAGTCGTTAAACGTGCGAATAATTCACCTTATGGATTGGCAGCCTATTTATTTACAGAAAACCTTACGACTGCAATTGAGGTCAGTGAACAGTTAGAGTATGGAATCGTCGGTATTAATGATGGTGCTCCATCAACGGCACAGGCCCCATTCGGAGGGTTTAAAGAAAGCGGCCTTGGACGGGAAGGCGGTCATCACGGAATTGATGAGTATGTTGAAGTAAAATATTTATCGATTCAGCTGTAAGGCACGCAGACAGCTGCTTATCTAAGGTTTTATAAAGAAAAGAAGTAGTTGTCACATGTTTTTACCAGAATATCCTGGGGCTGGGATAGCGGTTATTCGCCCCGCCGGAAATATTTATGCAGAGAAAGGCGGAGCAGATAATCTGCTTGCCTTTTTCTGATGACATGTTTGAAGGAAACCTGTATACTACTTCTAGAGAGGTGCAGATGAATGGAATTTAATATTGGTCCCAGGATGTTAAAAACAGGGTTGGCAGTAACCTTAACGTTATTGATTACACGTATATTCGATATGGAATATGCCGTTATTGCAGCAATTGCATCTGTAATAGCAATGCAGCCGTCTATCATGCGATCATTTAATTATATTAAAGAAGTAGTTATTGCAAACTCTGTCGGTGCAACACTCGCCATATTGGGAGTATTTTTGCTTGGCAGCCATCCGATTTCGGTTGGAGCAGTAGTTATTTTATCGATTGCAATTAATATAAAACTGGGATTGACCAAAACAGTAAATTTAACCGTATTAACCATCGTCAGTATGATGGTGGCCAGCCAGGGCGATCATATTAATTTTGTATATATTTTATCTCGAGTATCACTTGTTGCAATCGGGGTGGTTTCCGCATTTATCGTGAATGTATTTGTTAATCCTCCGAATCATCAAAAGATTTTGTTTCAGATGATTAAGGAAGCCAGTGAAAGTTCTCATTTTCTTCTGCGAGTTATCCCGAGTAATACGATGAGTGTCCCGCAAATCCGGGACGAAGAAAGAAATGTGGAGAAACAAATTAATAAAATAAGAGATTATTTTGATATCATTACGGATGAGAAAAATAGACTGTTTATCCGGAAGCGCAGATCTTTTTTCCGCAGCATTGTCATTTATAAGCAAATGATACAGGTATTGCGAAAGAAGCATACGCTGATCGTAGAGCTGGAAAAAAATTTAAAAGAAATTGAACAAATGGCTGCCGGCAAGTCTTTCTTAATTAAAAAGCTGGTCAGTGAGATCAATAACTATAGTGAAAATGTCTTTCTTATGTATGAAGATCGCATCGTCCTGGACAGGGACCTGCAAAAAGAGACGAAAAATGCGATGAGCGTAACGATCAATAATTTAATTGATGCACTGCAAGGAACAGACTATGAAAAATGGCATTATGTTTTTCCTGTTGCGAATAGTATTGTCGAGCTTTTCTATGAGTTGGATAAGTTAGAAAAGTATGTGCGTAAAAAAGGATTACATGAAGAAGAGGAATAAGTAGAAGCAAAGGAGATTGTGGCAGCACAGTCTCCTTTGCTATTTTGTCAAGAGCCACATAAAACAGGTATAAAACCTCCCTTTTTTGCATATAGTAGTAATAGTATACAGAGAAAAGGGGAGGATGGAATTGGTCCGTTTTTTATCTCATCATGAATTAGAAAATTTATATTATATGTATGAAAAATATGAAAATGCGTATCAAACGCTCCTGGAAAGTAAACAAAAGTATATGCAGGAAGAAACACAAAAACAAATAGAAGAACAAATGGAGATTGTGAAGGAGCAGCAGCGTCAAATGCTTGCTTCATTAACATAAAACAGCGTGTAGGTTCGTGTCTACACGCTGTTTTATTATTTTTTACGATGAAGATTTTCCTTAATATAGCCAATAAATTCGTTTGCTTTTTCTTCAGGGGCTTTCGTGAATATACTGACACCGACAAATAGCAGGGAGGACAGGCTCAGTCCCCATAAACCAGAAGCCATTCCTAACGGCTTTGTCTGCAGCAGTTCTAATATCAGAACAAGTGCGCCGGGAATAATGGTGCTTGCCAATACAGCAGCGGCGGTGCCTCTTTTCCAAAAGAAAGCGCCGATAATTGTCGGGACAACAACAATTAAGCCGGCAGAAGAAGCAACGGACAGAACGGCGATTAAATCTAATTGTAATTCTGCAAATAGGTAAGCCAGCAGAGCAATAACAGGTATAATAAATTTCCCGATGCGAAGCTGGACCTGATCTGTTGTCCCTTTGCGAATATTTCCGTAAACATCCTTCGCGAACATTGAGGATAATGTAAGCAGAATCGAGTCTATCGTCGAAACAGCGGCAGCAATAATACCTACCATGACAATAACAGCTAAAACAGAAGGTACAGCTGATGAGGTCAGTACAACGGGTGTAGCTAAATCAGCGTTGTCTAGACCAGGCTCTAATAAGAAAGCGGAATACCCCCAAAATATAGATACCAGTGTATAGATACAGCCAAAAATCATAAAGCCTAATAACATACGCCGCATGCTTTTCAAAGAAGCTGGCATAAACAGACGCTGACTGACCTGCGGATTTGAAATACTAAAGAAAAACCAGGGAATGGTTAACCCGATAAATGTTAAGAAGCTGAAATATCCATTGCCAGGCACTGTCAGCATTTCTGGATGATGACCTTCCAGCTGCTCAAAGAAGCCCGAAAATCCGCCAAGTTCGCGGACTAAAAAGAGTACAACTAAGGTTGAACCGATAATCATAAATAAGGACTGCAGCGAGTCTGTCCAGGCCACAGAGCGGATTCCGGCTATGTATGCAAAAAAGAGTGCTAAAACAACAGCGATAATAACGCCGGTGCTGAAAGAGATTTGCTGGTTTGATACGCCCTGCAGCAGATATCCTACTCCAGCTAACTGTACAGCACTGTAGGGTATTAAAAAAAGACAGTTGCTGACGGCAATCGCAATGGCAGAAGCCCTGCTTTGATAACGGTCGCCAATCATTTGAGATGGTGTAATATAACCATATTTTTTTCCGACAATCCAAAAACGGGGACCAAAAAATGCAATTAACGACACACCCATTAAATAGATCAGTTCAAAACCAAGCGCGCCAACTCCGCCACGATAGGTAAGCCCTGCTAAGCCGACCAGCATAAATGCGCTGTATGTTGTAGCGCTGTAGCTTAATGCGGAAACAAAACCGCCCAGCTTACGATCGCCAAGAAAATAAGCGCCCATATTTGTCTGTTTGCCAGTTCGCGATAAAAAAGCGATAAAAAGAGAGATAACAATATAAATTCCTAATCCCCACCAAATCAGTGATACATTCATTCTTCATTGCTCCAATCTTTTGTTAGTATGGCATTAAGTCCGATGACGATGAAAGTTAACATCAGCCAGAACAGAAAGCTCCCATACCATTTTTCAACATGACTTAAAAGTACAAAAGGGATGGTAAAAGCGGCAAGAACGATAATGCCGATAATAATTGCTGCGTTTTTTTCCTTCATAAGCCTGCCTCCATATATTTTAATGTGATATAATTCACAATAGAAAGAATGTGAATTCGCTAACAATCATAGCAGATTGTTCATAAATTTGCCACATTATTTAAGACGCAAATAATAACCTATTTTTGGAAACGGTTGCAACAAAGCTTTTTATCAGCTAAACTTAAGAAAAAGGAGGGAAAAGATGGAAACCTTACAGATCGGCAGTGCGAAACTTACCTGGCTAAATGGGGGCGTTACACATTTGGACGGAGGCTCAATGTTTGGTGTCGTTCCCAAGGCTTTATGGGCGAAAAAATATCCGCATAACGATAAAAATCAAATTGAACTTCGAACAGACCCGATTTTAATTGAATTAGATGGGTCTAATTTACTTATTGATACAGGAATCGGCTTAAATAAATTATCTGATAAACAAAAAAGAAATTTCGGAGTATTGGAAGAAACAAATATAGAAGCATCCTTATCTGAATTAGAGCTTACAGTGAACGATATTGATATCGTATTAATGACACATCTTCATTATGATCATGCGAACGGCTTAACAAAACTAGTTGGTGAGGAAAAATACGAATCTGTCTTTAAAAATGCAAAAATTTTTGTTTCCCAAATAGAATGGAATGAGATGCAGCAGCCGAATATCCGTTCAATAAATACATACTGGGAGAAGAATTGGAGGCCGGTAGTTGATCAGGTTTATCCGTTTCGTGAAAAAATTGAGGTATTGCCGGGTTTAACAATGGTTCATACCGGGGGCCATAGTGAGGGGCATGCTATCATTCGTTTCCGGGAAGGAGAGCAAGGCTTCATACATATGGCAGATATTATGCCGACACATGCACATCAAAATAAATTATGGGCGCTTGCATATGATGATTATCCAGTTCAATCTGTATTACAAAAAGAATATTGGATGGAAGCGGGTTATAAGGAAAAGGTCTGGTTTACGTTTTATCATGATGCTTATTACCGGGCAGTCAGGTTTAATGAGGCTGGAGAGAAAATAGATCACGTGGAGAGGTTGCGATATTCTTATGATTAAGAAAAAGCAGCCTTCTCCAAAAAGGAAGGCTGCTTATTAACAAAGTATATTATACTGCTGCTTCTGTATCTATAACAGCACCAGTTTCTATGTCTACATAGAAATCATATTGTTTATTCGTACCATCGATATTTCTAGTTACACCACCGCGGTATACATCATAAAGCAGTCCGTTTCTTTCTAATTCTTCCGGTTTCATATAAATCCAGGAGCCACTGATAGGACCTTGGCGTTTAAACATTTCTTTGGCATGATTCAATGCTTTTTCAGGAGTAACTTTCATTTGATTGTTAACCTGTTGACGTGCGATATAACCGATTGCAATACCAAATGCAGCTGCAAGTAATACCTTTCTTTTGCTCAATTTATTCACCTCTGTTTAGTAAGATTCAATGTCTGCTTTGTTTGTAGTATATCGCATACGGTGAGAGAAATACAAATAATTGAACACCGGTACTGGAAAGGATTGGGCTTTTTCGGGTATACTTGCAATATTGAAGATCTATTTTTACGGATATACTAACTGTATATAGGAGGCTTTACATGAATAAAGAAACACTGGCATTATTTAAGAATTTAACGGAATTACAGGGAGCTTCAGGGAATGAGCATGCCGTTCGCCAATTTATGAAAAAGGAATTGGAGAAATATTCGGATGAAATCATTCAGGATAATCTGGGGGGCGTATTTGGAGTAAAGCACGGTAAAGGTCCTACTGTCTTGGTGGCTGGACATATGGATGAGGTCGGCTTTATGGTAACACAGATTACAGATAATGGCATGCTCCGTTTTCAGACTTTAGGCGGCTGGTGGAGCCAGGTTATGCTGGCTCAGCGTGTTCAGGTAATGACAAAAAATGGACCGGTTACGGGAGTGATTGCTTCTGTTCCGCCGCATTTATTAACTGAAGCACAGCGCAGCAAACCGATGGAAATAAAAAATATGCTGATTGATATTGGGGCGGATGATAAAGAGGATGTCGCAAATATCGGCGTTCGTCCGGGAGATACCATTGTTCCGGTTACACCGTTTGAACCGATGGCCAACGAGAAAAAGATCTTGGCAAAAGCTTGGGATAATCGCTACGGCTGCGGGCTGGCTATCGAGCTTTTAAAAGAACTGCAAGGGGAAACCCTGCCAAATCAGCTTTATTCTGGTGCAACAGTACAGGAAGAGATTGGATTACGCGGAGCACAGGTAGCGGCCAATATGATCAAACCGGATATTTTTTACGCATTAGATGCTTCACCGGCTAATGATGCTTCAGGGGATAAAAAGGCATTTGGCCAGCTGGGAAAAGGAGCTTTATTGCGTATTTTTGACCGCACAATGATTACGCATAAAGGCATGCGCGAATTTGTTCTGGACACAGCGGAATCAAATGATATCCCGTATCAATACTTTGTTTCTCCAGGCGGTACAGATGCAGGGCGTGTTCATATAACAGGCGATGGCGTTCCTTCTGCGGTTGTAGGGATATGCTCCAGGTATGTTCATACATCAGCATCGATTATTCATGTAGATGATTATGCCGCAGCAAAAGAATTAATTACAAAACTTGTTAAAACAACAGACGAAACAGTTGTTTCCGCATTGCATCAGGGTTAATGAAATGCAGAAAACAGTTATTGTCGGCTCGAAAAACCCAACTAAAATCCAGGCTGTCCGAAATGTTTTTCCAGAACTGGAGCTAAGCTCGAGGGAAGTCCCGTCTAAAGTGTCTGCCCAGCCTTTTTCAGATGAGGAGACGCGGATTGGCGCGGTGAATCGTGCGAAGGCATGTGCTGCAGGAAGTGCTGATGCTATTGGAATTGGCTTAGAAGGAGGCGTCATGTATGTGGACGATACATTATTTCTCTGTAACTGGGGAGCGCTGGCTGCAGCGGATGGCACATTATATACTGCCAGTGGTGCAAGGATTGCCCTCCCAAAAGAAATTGAGGAAGCACTTAAAAAAGCCGGGGAATTAAGTACGGTGATGGATGCCTATACCAAGAAAGAAAATGTCCGCAGCCAGGAAGGAGCTATTGGTATCTTTACGAATAACCTGATATCAAGAGAAAGTATGTTTACACATGTTGTACAGCTTCTGAAAGGGCAGTATGATTTTGCGGGGCAAAAATAATCAAACAAAAAACAGGCGATAGAGCCTGTTTTTTGTTTGAGAAAATCATTATTCGTAGATATAACCAATAACATCTAATGCTTGTTCCACGGTTTCCACTGTAATATTTGCTTTGTTGGAAAGTTCTTTTAAAGGATGAATTAATTTTTCCGGACGAATAATAATCGTCGGCTTTCCTAAAGCTATGGCTGTACTTGCATCCATCGCTGTATTCCATTGTTTATATTCTTCGCCGAATAAAGCAATCACAATATCTGATTTCTGCATTAATACCTGTGTCCGAAAATTGTTAACACTGGAAGCAGCATCGTCACGATAAAAATTACCGGGCTGTTTTCCTAAGATTGCTTCTCCGATATCATCTGAACGGTCATGATTTGTCTGCGGAGATACAAATGTCAGCGGCAGCTTTTTTTCTTCCGCAAGCTTTTTAACATCTTCTCTCCAATTATCATGAATTTGTCCAGCAAGATAAACTGTTAAATTCATTCCAATCCCTCCCAATCAATGGTATCTTTAATAGTAAATGTTTTTCCTAAACTTGTTAAGTTATTTGATTATTGTATAGAAATGATTTATAGCTACCGCCCTAATGGATTTTATGGGGTGCGTTCGCAACCTCAGAAATACACTGCGCTTCCCACGACGGACAGGACGTTGTAGTGCCGGTTGTTGACCACAGACCACAGGACGTGACGTTCTTAGCTGACCAATAGTCTCTGTGTGTTACCTATGGGAATGTGATTACCAATGTTTTCAGGTTAATGAGTTTATAAAAATTATATTTGATTCTAGTAGATAGTAATAAGACTAACTAGCGAAGGAAAAACACGGAGACTCCTGTGGGAAAGCGCGTAGGGAAGACCCCGCAGAAAAAAGCGAACTTCTTTTTTTGAGGAGGCTGAGCTCAAGCCCACGGAAAGCGTAGTGTTTTTCTGCAGCGGCCGCATTAACCTGACAACATTGGTGATTACTCACCCCGCCATAACCCGTCGCAGGGGGTATCACTCTGGCAAAAACACCGATATTTAAAGACCAAGTGATGTTATTGTTTTATCTTATTTGAAAAATGAACGATAAAAATCAAAATTCAAATAATATGGAAACAAGGTAACATAATTGAAAGAATATGTGTGGCAAGCTATGATAGGAGTAAAGAAAGGATGTATAAAATGAAAGAATTACAAAATACAGAGGAATTTAATACGTATATTCAAGAAGGCCCGGTTGTCTTTTTATTTACGGCAGGATGGTGCCCGGATTGCCGCGTGATTGAACCGATTTTGCCTGAAATAGAAGAGGCTTATTCACAATTTCAATTTGTAGAAGTAAATCGGGATAACTTTATCGAGCTCTGTCAGGAATATGATGTCTATGGTATTCCTAGCTTTCTGGCGTTTGAAAAAGGGGAAGAACTGGGCAGATTTGTAAGTAAAGACCGGAAAACACAAGAAGAAATCGAATCCTTTTTAGACGGGCTTGCTAAATAGGTAGGGAGGCATTTGTATGGCAAAAATGACAAGCATTAAGATGAAACGCCTGTTGGAGGATGAACTGAAGAACCCTGATTATCGAGTGACCTACAAGCGTGATGACGATGCTGTACGAATTGAATGGAAGGACTCGAACGAAGGCATGACGGTATCATTGCCTAATTTAATTGCTAAATATAATGACCGGGGGAAGGAAGCCCTTGATGAAATCGTGGAGCATGTTAATGAAGCGTTAAAAATTATGAATCAGACGCAGCATTTAAAAGGAATGGAAAAGCAGATTTTTCCTGTGCTCCGTTCCCCTTCCTTCCCGACAGAAACAAAGGCAAAGAAGAAGTTGATTTATAAAGATCATACTGCAGAAACCCGGGTTTTCTATGCACTTGATTTAGGAAAGTCTTACCGTTTGATTGATGAGGATTTATTGGAGGAAGAGGGCTGGTCTAAGGAAAGATTAGATGAAATAGCATCTTTCAATATCCGCTCTTTATCTTATCAGCCGAAAGCAGATCAGGTTGCAGGCAATGATTTTTATTTCTTGGCAACACAGGATGGTTATGATGCAAGCCGTATTCTGAACGAATCCTTTTTAGAAGAGATGCGTGCCAATGCAAAAGGAGAATTAACTGTTGCTGTACCGCATCAGGATGTGCTTATTTTAGGAGATATCCAAAATAAATCTGGATATGATATTTTAGCGCAAATGACAATGAAATTTTTTGCGGATGGCAGAATACCGATTACTTCTTTGCCGTTTGTTTATGAAAATAAAAAATTAGAGCCGGTATTTATACTGGCAAAAAATCGACCTGAGAAAAATGAGGAGTGAAAGAAATGGATGTTTTTTATAACCGTCAAGGAATTGGAGATGTATTGATTCTTCCTATTAAGGAAGGGAACCGCTATGAATTAAAGCAAGAAACGAATGGGGATATCACTAAAATAACATCAGCTGATGGAGAAGTGCTTGGCTACAATATTTTTCATGCTTCCACCTACTTTCAATTAGATGAAAAAAACGGTGCGATTCCTCTAGAAGAAAGCTTATTAGCGGAAATTCGTACACTTTTCCAAAGAAAAGGAATAGATGACCCCCTTGAATTTGATTTGAGTCCGAAATTTGTAGTAGGATTTGTAAAGTCAAAACAGGCCCATGAAAATGCGGACAAATTAAGTGTATGTCAAATTGATGTTGGGGAAGAAACCTTGCAAATTGTTTGCGGCGCTCCAAATATCGATGAAGGTCAAAAGGTCGTTGTAGCGAAAGTAGGAGCAACGATGCCGTCCGGAATGAAAATTAAAGCATCTGAATTAAGAGGTGTACCTTCTCACGGAATGGTTTGTTCTCAAAAAGAACTGGGCTTGCCTGATGCGCCGAAGGAAAAAGGCATTTATGTACTGGATGATACGTATCAAATTGGCGAAGAATTTACATTTTAACTTTCAAATCCCTTGTGTGAGCAGGGGATTTTTTAACAGGAAAGGAAACCGAAAAAATTATCGCAGTAATCATGTAAATCCCCTTGAAAAACTGCTAAAATGAACAGTATGAACAATTAAGGAAATGAGTGAATGCATATGTGGTGGGAGCAATGGAAAGAACGGCTCAAAAACATATTTACAAAAGAAGTGGAAATAGAAGTAGAGGAATTTGTTGAGGTTGAACAGGAAGAATCTGATAAACAACCAAATATACAGACAAAAATGACATACCATTATCCTTCCGGGCGATCATTTAAGTTTCCGGTGATTCCAGATACTGTTGATCAAAAAAAAGAAACGAATGTTGACAAGCAACCTAGTTATAAAAGAAGAAATCAAGATATTGTACAAGAAAGAAGAGAGAGACGGACACACAGAGAAAATAATCAAAGAAAAGAAACAACTGCGGACAAAAAGCCGGACAATCATCGCCCGCTGCCGAACCGAAGCAGAAAAGAAGCTTCGTATCCTGCACGTAATGCGCGCAGTACTCCGCAAGCGGAAAATAACCCGGGAAGAAAAGTATATAAGAAAAATCCGGATGTTCCTTTTCAGCCGACAGAGGTGCCTTCTCCGATTTATGGCTTTCAGTCGAGAGAATCTAAGCTGATTCATGAAATACCAGCGTATCAGAGAAAGGAATCCAAACTTCAAAAAGAGGATGAAGCAGCGAGCAGCTTAGAAGATACGATGATGTCAACTGAATCATTGTTAAGGAAAAAGGAAGAATTGCCGACAATAGATACAGGACACCACTCGGATAGAAAAGAAGCTGATATCTTTGAAACAGCGGATCCGTCAGATAAGCAGCAAGATACTTTTTCAGAAGATATGATATTAGAACAAACGCATGAAGTTCAGCAGGAAGTCAGCAGTACGGCGGAGATGCTGGAGACGGAGGAAGATGAGGTTCAAGAAACACCTCCGGAGCCGGAAGAGCCTAAAACCGAAACTGAAAATGATGTTACTTCCCAAAAAAGAAACCCGATTCATACAACAAACCAGATGCCAAGCCAGAATAAGGAAAGGTCAAGTCAGGCTTCAACTGCTTTTAATGTAATGATGACTCCGCGGGATAAGAAAAATTTGCAGGAGCAGCGAAAACGGGAGGAAACTTTTCAGCGATTGCAGCAGGCACATGAAAGACGCGAGGACGAGCTGCGCAAGGCAGAGGAAAAATTAGCCGAAACCCATGCAACGAATCAAGATTCCGAAAGCATGGCTTCGACTGTGAATATAGTACCTGCACCTGTACCTTCACGGAGCGAACCTGAACCGAGAGAGGTTCCTTTGCACTTGTTAAACGATCCAGCAGCCAAATCAACCGAAGAGGATGAAGAATGGCTGATAGAACAGCAAGATTTACTGGAAGAGACATTGAAGCATTTTCAAGTCAAAGCAAAAGTTGTAAAGGCAACACAGGGGCCGTCTGTAACACGTTTTGAGGTGCATCCTGAGATGGGCGTCAAGGTAAGCAAGATTAAAAACTTAGCTGACGATTTAAAACTAAATATGTCAGCGAAGGATATTCGTATTGAGGCACCTATTCCAGGTAAAAATACAGTAGGCATCGAGGTTCCTAATCTTCACCCGGAAATGGTGGGGATCCAGCGGATAATTGAATCGGATGATTTTAAAGATAATAAGTCTCCTTTAAGTGTGGCGCTGGGACTGACTATTGAAGGAATGCCCAAAGTAATTGATATTAATAAAATGCCGCATGGTTTGATTGCAGGAGCTACCGGTTCGGGGAAAAGTGTCTGTATCAACACCATTCTTGTCAGCTTAATTTATAATGCCAGTCATGAGGATGTGCGGATTCTGTTAATCGATCCTAAAATGGTTGAACTTGCTCCATATAATGGTATCCCGCACCTTGTTTCTCCTGTCATCACAGATGTTAAAGCTGCTACACAGAGTCTGAAATGGGCTGTGGCAGAGATGGAGGATCGCTATGATCGTTTTGTAAATGAAGGGGTCCGGGATATAAGCAGGTATAATCAAAAAATGCTGCGAGAAGGAAAAGCAGATCAAAAGATGCCGTTTATCGTGATTGTTATTGATGAATTAGCTGATTTAATGATGATGTCTCCGCAGGATGTGGAGGATGCCATCAGCAGAATTGCGCAAAAAGCAAGAGCATGCGGTATTCATCTTCTGCTTGCAACGCAGCGTCCATCTGTGGATGTTATTACAGGTCTGATCAAAGCAAATATTCCTACAAGAATTGCTTTTAGTGTATCTTCCCAAGTGGATTCACGGACAATTATTGATTCCAGCGGTGCGGAAAAGTTACTTGGAAAAGGGGATATGCTCCTGATTGAGAACGGCGCCGGGAAAAGTGTTCGTTTACAAGGACCATTTGTGTCTGATGAGGAAATTGAACGAGTAGCAAATTATGCAAAATCAATGGCTGAACCGAAATATCTGTTTGAACAGGAAGATTTATTAGAACAAGTACAGATAGATGAAGAGGAAGATGATCTCTTGGAAGATGCGATTGAATTTGTATTAAATCAAAATAGTGCAAGCACATCTTCCCTGCAAAGGCATTTTAAAATAGGATATAACCGTGCTGCGAGATTAATTGATTCTCTGGAACAGCGGGGAATTATCTCAGGGCAAAATGGCAGCCGTGCGCGAGAGGTCTTGATTACAAAAGCGCAGAGAGACAGTATGTAAACTGTCTCTCATTTTTTGGCGGTGAAAATACGGTTACTTTATAATAAACTAGCTCACACTTTGTTTGTTAAGAAAGGCTTGCCGGATGCTGTTTCTCCGCATATCAAAAATAAGGACAACTAAAAAAGTTGCTATAATTCCGGAAAGTTACTAAAATATAAAGGAAGCTTTTCAAGAGAGAAAGAAAATATAAGGCAAAAGCACATATTATTCATTATCTGTATAGAATGAGATATAGGCTCTCTATCTGTACAGAAAATGGTGCTTCTTTTTTACGTGTTAAGAAAGGATAATAGGGACTTGAGATGATTCGTCCCCACCGGCCAGCATTTGCAAAAATGCAAAAGGAAGTACATTTTTATGTAAATAAATGGGCGGACAAACGCTTTCGTTTAAAAAAATATGTTTAAAATGCTTGAATTTACTTTTAAAAGCTTTGAAATAATAAATTTTGCTTTAAAATAACTTATTTATTTGTTATAATCCATTGAATGGGATTGCGGTTATATAATATCTTGACACAGAGCCGCTGATAACAAATAAAATGACATGAAAATGAATGGATGAAAAAACGTTGGAGGTTCGTTTTATGACAACTTACCATTTTATAGGTATTAAAGGAACAGGGATGAGTGCATTAGCACAAATTCTTCATGACTCAGGTGAGAAAGTACAGGGTTCAGATATTGACAGCCGTATTTTCACACAGCTGGCATTAGAAGAAAAACATATTCCTATTCTGTCTTTTTCAAAAGATAATATTCAATCAGATTATACGATTATAGCAGGAAATGCTTTTCCTGAAGACCATGTTGAAATAAAACAAGCGAGAGAGCTTGGTTGTAAATTTTATTGGTATCATGAGTTTTTAGGCGAATGGTTGAAGCAGTATACAAGTATTGCTGTTACAGGTGCACACGGGAAAACGACAACGACAGGATTATTATCACATGTTTTGGAAAGTGCTTATCCAATCTCTTATTTAATTGGAGACGGGACAGGGCGTGGGCATGTTGACAGTAAATATTTTGCTTTTGAAGCTTGTGAATATCGCAGACACTTTTTAAGCTATGAGCCGGACTATGCGATTATGACAAATATTGATTTTGATCATCCGGATTATTTTACAAGCTTAGATGATGTAGTGGATGCTTTTCAATCTATGTCTGATCGCGTGAAAAAAGGTATTGTTGCATGCGGTGATGATGAAGAACTTCAAGGCATTCATACGAAAGTGCCGATTATTTATTATGGTTTTAATGAGACAAATGATTTCCAAGCGAAAAATGTGGTAGAGACAGAGCAGGGAACAGAATTCGATGTATATGTTCGAAGCACCTATTATGAGCATTTCTTCATTCCTACATTTGGAAATCATACGATTTTAAATTCACTAGCAGTGATAGCGATTTGTCACTACGAAGGAATTCCAGTTGAATTTATGAAGGAATTAAGCTCTTTTAAAGGGGTTAAAAGACGCTTTACAGAAAAGACAATTGATTCTCAGGTAATTGTAGATGATTATGCACATCATCCTAAGGAGATTGCAGTAACAATTGAATCAGCTCGTAAAAAGTATCCAAATAAAGAAGTGGTTGCTATTTTTCAGCCGCATACCTTTACACGTACAAAAACATTTTTACAAGAATTTGCAGATAGTTTAAACCAAGCAGATAAAGTCTATTTATGTGATATTTTTGGGTCGGCTCGAGAGCAGTCAGGTCAATTAACTATTGAGGATCTGCAAAATTTGATTCCTGAAAGTGATATTTTAGATTTAGAGCATACCAATGTGCTACAAGAATATAAAGATAGCGTGTTGATTTTCATGGGTGCAGGAGATATTCAAAAATTCCAGAAATCCTATGAAGAGACACTAGCCTAAATGAAAAAGCAGTGAAGCGGTTCACTGCTTTTTTCTATTTGCCGTGGGTGTGCAGGCAATCTCGTTTATCCTGAGAGGCTAAAGAGCTGTCTATGGAGTGCTTAGAGAATTTCCGGGGCTCCACTGGCTCTCGTTGCTAAACAGCGACACAGGGGCAGATATAAGCCATTCTTGCAGTACTATTGATGAAAGCAATGTATCTTAAATACAGTAAAGACAGCTGTTCGAAAATACCTGCTGAATGAAATTTCATTCGATGTAAGGGCGGTTAGCTGCAGCATTCTATACTGGATATAGATTGATGTTGTATTTTAACGGAAAAATAAGATACAATAAGTATATGGATTAAATCTTTTAAGGGAAAATGTAGTTTATTCTTTATCTATGCAGGGTAAGAATAAATTATGGTGCCAGCTCTCCCGGTATGGAATGGGCTAAAAGTGATACGGATAAGTATGCCGTTTACTTCACCGCAGATGTTAAAGAGCCAAATAATCGTGTTTTCCTGCAGACTGGATAAAGCAATGTTTTATCCAATACATTTTTACCGGGTTATTTGGACAACCTCTTTATGAAGTACATACTATCCCTTAAAACGTATTTAATCAATATGGATGAATCAAGAAATAAAGGAGTGATATAAGTTTATGGGAGTTATCCTCTATAGTGCACTGGCAATTGCCATAATAGCCTTGCTCATATTAATGATTTATGCGGTTATTTTAGTGTTCAACACAAAGAAAACAATGGAAGAAGTTCGGGAAACATTAGGGAAAATCAATCACCAGGTAAACGGAGTTACAGAAGATGCAAGAGAGGTTGTTCAGGATTCTAAAGGGCTGGTAGCTGATTTAACTCAAAAATCAACTCAGCTTGATGGTTTAATCCAGGGAGCAAAGGGAATAGGTGATACAGTAGAAGACTTTAATAAGTCATTACAGCAATTATCTAATATTATTTCAAAGCACTCAAAAGAGGACCAGGAAAAAGCTGCTCAAGCAGTAAAATGGGGTGCTTCCATTTTTGAGTATTGGAATAATCGGAAACACAAGTCTAATTAAATCTTAGGAGGTTATACGGATGGCAGACAATCAGATTAACACGAAGGATTTTATTATCGGAACACTTGTAGGAAGTTTTGTAGGAGCTGCGACAGCATTGTTGCTTGCACCAAAATCAGGTAAAGAACTGCGCAGTGATTTAAACGATAGTGCGGTTCAAGTGAAAAATCGTGCAACAGAATTAGCAGGAACAGCTCAGGAAAAAGGTGTGGAATGGAAAGATAAAGCTTATTCTACAACTTCCGATTTAACGAAGAAAGCAGTGGATGTAACTTCTGATTTATCCAAGACAGTTGCAGATAAATCTCAGGAGCTTACAGAAAGCGTAAAACAAAAAACGGCTGATTTGAAGGATGTCGTAGAAGATAAACTGAATGATGCTCAGGATAAAGCAGAAGATGTAAAAGATTCTGCTGGTGAGAAGCTGGATGATGCAAAAGATAAGGCTTCGGATTTAAAAGATGAGGTATCAGATAAAATAGAAGATGTAAAAAAAGAAGCTGCTGATAAAAAAGCAGAGGCAGAAGAAACTGCTTCTAAAAAAACAGCAGAAGTAAAAAAAGAAACAAAACAAGCAGTTAATGAAGTAAAAAAAGAAGCAAATAAAAAATCATAATACTTAAAAACATTGATGAGCATTTTTACTCATCAATGTTTTTTTATAATTATATCTTGTCTGTCCCGGAGAACCGCCCGTAAAAATCCCGCTGAATGAAGTTTCGTTCTATATGATTGTAGAACTCCGCTGATTTTTAAAGTGAAAATATATTGGATTTATAAAGGAGGAGGGGAGGGCTTTTGGCCCTTCTTCCAAGATATATAATATAATTAATGGTTCCATTTTTCCGTATTTTCTCTAAGAATTAAAATTTTACATTAATTAGATGGTGACAAATAGAAGAATCTTAGCTATAATGGTCTCTAATTATTCTAAATGATTAAACAGATTAAGTGACTTGAGGAGTGTGTATTAATGAGTAATGAAATGGAACAGCTAAGAGAACAAATGGACAAGGTCAATCTGGAAATACTAGAATTGATTAACAAGAGAGCAGGCATTAATCAAGAGATTGGTGAATTAAAAACCAAGCAGAGCATTAAGCGATTTGATCCAGTGCGTGAGCGTGAGATGCTGGATAAAATTAAAAGTAACAATGATGGTCCATTTCAGGATTCAACACTTGAACATATTTTTAAAGAAATTTTCAAAGCAAGTCTTGAGCTTCAAGAAGAAGATAACAGCAAGGCACTTTTAGTATCGAGAAAGAAACAGCCTGAAAATACAGTCGTTGAGCTTAAAGGGGAAAAAGTCGGCGATGGCGGAATCAGCTATGTATTTGGTCCATGTGCAGTAGAAGGATATGAGCAGGTTGCTGCAGTAGCTGCGTCTGTAAAAGAAAAAGGATTGAAATTACTTCGCGGCGGGGCATTTAAGCCGAGAACATCTCCATATGATTTCCAAGGACTTGGAATCGAAGGATTAGAAATCCTGAAAAAAGTAGCGGATGAGTATGATTTAGCTGTTATCAGTGAAATTGTAAATCCTGCAGATTTAGAACAGGCAGTTGATTATATTGATGTCGTTCAAATCGGTGCAAGAAACATGCAGAACTTTGAACTGTTAAAGGCTGCTGGAGATGCTGGAAAGCCTGTCCTGTTAAAACGCGGACTATCTGCAACCATTCAGGAATTCATAAATGCAGCAGAGTACATCATGTCCAGAGGCAACAAAAATATTATGCTGTGTGAACGTGGAATTCGTACATACGAAAAAGCAACACGTAATACACTGGATATTTCTGCAGTACCTATTTTAAAACAAGAAACTCATTTACCTGTTTTTGTAGACGTAACACATTCTACAGGCAGAAGAGATTTACTGTTGCCTACAGCTAAAGCTGCTATCGCAGTCGGAGCAGACGGCGTAATGGCAGAGGTTCATCCGGATCCGGCAGTTGCTCTTTCTGACTCTGCTCAGCAAATGGATATCCCGACATTCGATCAGTTCTTTAAAGAAATCAAAGATGTTGAAAATCGTTTAGGAAAATAATAAAGACTGTCTCAAAAATTAGTGGTATAATTTTTGGGGCAGTTTTTTTGATAGAAAAAATGCTATACAGGATCTGCGCTAAAATAAAACGTTGAAAATGTTTTCAAAGTTTCAAGTTTGGATATAATAAGATAAAGGTATATTATATTTATAGTGTGTTTATGAAAATTTTCATTTTGTTTTCATGAAAGTTTTGTAATTTTTTTCATGGTAGCGTATGATATATAAATAGATGCAGCATTAGTTCTTGTTTAAAGTGAAACATTATTCAGCAGGGCTGTATTTCCCGATTTTGACTATGCTTGAAACGGGAGTCTTGCAAAAGCTCTTTGATGGGACGAGTAATCCCGGCAATATTGACAGGTTAATGATTTTGATGAATTTTGATACAGATAGTAATAAAACTGTCTAGCGAAGGAAAAACACGAAGACTCCTATGGGAAAGCGTTGTGTTTTTCTTCAGCGGTCGCACTAACCTGACAACATTGGCAGTCCCGGTTTCAGCCAGATGCACTGCGATAAAATGAATTTTAGGAGGTAGATAAACATGACTGTTACAATTTATGATGTAGCAAGAGAAGCAAATGTTTCCATGGCGACCGTATCTCGTGTTGTCAATGGAAATCCAAATGTAAAACCAACCACACGAAAGAAAGTATTAGCAACGATTGAACAATTAGGATATCGTCCTAACGCAGTTGCACGCGGACTGGCAAGTAAGAAAACAACAACCATCGGTGCGATTATTCCGGATATATCGAATATCTTCTTTTCAGAGCTTGCCCGGGGAATTGAGGATATTGCGACAATGTACAAGTACAATATTATTTTAAGCAGCTCGGATCAAAACAAGGACAAGGAATTGGAATTGATCAATACAATGCTGGAAAAACAAGTAGACGGTATCCTGTTTATGGGCGGAAATATCACGGAGGACCATGTTCATCAGTTTCAGACAAGCTCTGTTCCAGTTGTACTGGCTTCTACGTATGATTCGACAGACACCATTCCTTCCGTCAATATTGACTATGAACTGGCTGCATATGAAGCAACAAAATCATTGATTGAGAAGACAAACAAACAGCCTGCTTTAGTAGGCAGTGAATCAGATACAAGCGTGAACATTTTAAAAACGAATGGCTATCTGCGTGCATTGAAAGAGGCTGATATAGAGCCTAAAGAAGATTATATATATAAGAGTTCTTATGCGTATTCAACAGGTATAGAAGCAATGGAGCACTTTTTAAAATTAGAGGAACGCCCAGCTTCTGTATTTGTGATGTATGATGAAATTGCTCTAGGTGTTATTCATGGCGCGCAGGATAATGGACTGCAAGTCCCTGAGGATATCGAGGTATTTGGTTTTGATAATATCCGGCTGGCAAGCATGGTACGTCCTAAACTGACTACCGTTGTCCAGCCTACCTACGATATTGGTGCAGTAGGTATGCGTCTTCTGACGAAATATATGAACGATGAGGAAGTAGACGAGAAAAATGTGGTATTGCCGCATCGTATGGAATTCAGAGATTCTACAAAATAACACACAACAAAAAAGACAAGGCAGTTTTGAATCATAAACTGCTTTGTCTTTTTCTATGGCTGATAAGAGACAGTACTGGTTTGAAAAAGAAGAAATCTAACCTCCATTACAATCAAATAATCGCAGTATACTTAAGCATATCTTCTAACAGTAATTTGTTTTTCTCTGTGATTTCAGCCCTTCTAGGAATTACCGGATAAGAATCGGCTGCGTCCTGCCAATTTGCCGGAAGGGCTACGGGAGCTTCCTTTTGCCATTTTTTCAGCCACTTTTCAGGAAGGGGACCTTTACAGCAGCTTCCTGTTTTCATCACATTCCACACCTGTCCCCACGCACGTGGCACAACACGCCACATGTCGTATCCGCCGCCGCTGACAGCAAGCCATCTTCCATCACAATACGTATCTGCAATTTCAGCGGCAAGCAAAGGGATTCTCTCATATATCTTCATGGTGCCGCACAAATGTGTTAAAGGATCAAGAAAATGGCTGTCCGCTCCATTTTGTGTCACAATAATATCTGGTTTGAAGAACGCAGCAATTTTCCGTAAAGCTGTTTCATATAATTCTAAGAAAGAATCATCCTCTGTAAAAGCATCAATAGGTAAATTAAAACTATAGCCGTGTCCGCCTTTGATTCCTCTTTCATTTACGTTTCCCGTACCTGGAAAAAGGTAACGGCCTGTTTCATGTATAGAAAAGGTGCATACATTCGGATCATCATAAAAACCAGCCTGCACGCCGTCCCCGTGATGTGCGTCTGTATCTACATAAAGCACTTTCAAATCCTCCTGTTCCCGCAAGTATTTAATAGCAATCGCGCAATCATTATAAATACAGAACCCGGAGGCTTTACGTGGAAATCCATGATGAAGTCCGCCGCCAATATTGGTTATTTTTTTATAATCTCCGTTTAATATTTTATCAATAGCAGTGAGACTGCCTCCAACTAATGCAGAAGAAGCTTGATGCATATTTGGAAAAATAGGTGTATCTTCTGTTCCTATGCCATACTCCTGTGCCCGATCTGCTATTAAATCTCCGCTGCCGGCTCTTTTAACCGCTTCAATATAGGTTGTATCATGAAAAAGAGCAATCTCTTCATCTGATGCAACCCGAGGTACAATGAAATCCTCTGCTGTTAAGGTAGCCTGCTCTTCCAGCAGTTCCTTCGTCAGTAAGGTCCTCTTGTGATTAAAAGGGTGATCTTCTGAGAATTGATAGTTTAAAAAATTAGAAGTATAAATAAAACCTGCCTGCTTCGTCATTTCTTTGGCTCCATAATATTATTTGGCCAGAGCAGGGTATAGCCGGCATCTCGAAGGTCATTGATAATAGGCATCGGATTTAACGTTTTAACACGGAAGACAAGTATTTTATAGTCAGGATCCTTATAAGGATAAAGCAATACGGAAACAATATTTACATTATGGTTGCCGAATACACTTGCCACCTTTGGCAGCTGTCCAGGCAGATCAGGTACTTTTACTTCAATAAGGGAGCTTTGTTCATGTGTTCCGGTCAATTGAATCAATTTATAGAGCATATCTTTTTCGGTTACGACACCAACCAGTTTGTTTTGGCTGACAACCGGTAAACAGGCAATCTCTTTGTCATAAAAAATATAAGCAATTTCTTCGACAAAATCCATGGGATGAATCGTTATCACCGGACTCGTCATAATGGTCTGAATCTCTTTGTTAAGAATATGAAAATCACTTGTATCCAAAAAAGTGGATGGGCTTGCATCTCTTACGTCGCGGTCAGAAACAATACCGAGCACCTGCATCGCTTCATCTACAATCGTGATATGTCTGATTTTATGCTTTTCTAACAGCTGCAATGCTTCATTGATTGTTGCATTCGGTGGAAGCGTTATCATATTCCTGTTCATTAATTCTTCAACTAGCATAGTAGAATCCCCCTTCAGTTATATCTCTGTTAATAATGATTCGGACCTAAAAAACGCAATTTATCAAATCGTTCAATGGATTTTTGCGGCACATTACTTCCTATACGGACCATCAAACAGTTAGCCGGATGAGAGTTTATCTCCGGTTCATCTGTAGGAGCTGGAAGAAGCCCTCCCGCTGCCATCATCTTTTCCATCACTTTCCGATAATCCCAGATACTTAATTGACTGTAATCAAGATCCCAATGCCAATAATATTCTGTAGAAATGACAATATAATTTTCCATGTAAGGGTCCTTCATGGATTGCCGGAGCAGTGTAGACCCGACGCCTCCGCCCCGATATTTCCGGATAATCTCAATTGCGCCTAATTCAATTAAATCCTCCATATTGAACTTGGACCATCTTTCCAATGGATCAGGATGCAGGTAAGTCACATAGCCGATAATGGTATCTGTTGTACGTGCAATGATAATTCTGGACTCTTCCAGCTCTGCGATGTCTAAAAGTGCTTCAAATTGTTTGTCAGCAGGCCGGAATGCAGTTAATTCTTCATGAAAATGATATTGTTCTAACTGGGAGCGTGAAACAGGACCTTCGATTGTCAGCAGACCTGCCTCTGTTTCTAAAAGGATTGAATCAAATTCCTTTATGTGTTTCATCCATCCACCACCTTTATGAGATACAAAATGCTCTTACCATCCATTATACAGAAAATCGCAGCATTTTTTTAGTATTTTTTGATAATTGTTAGGAAGCTTATGGTATGTAATAAAAAACTTCACTCTATAAGCGGATATCCCTTGCTTGATAGAGTGAAGTTTTATTAAAAATATATATCATTTGTTAATCGTCATCATCACCGTCATCGTCTGAGCTGGATGAGGACATACTGACTGGTATGCCAATTCTCAGCCATTTATCTGTTTCTGTTCGAGGATAGAGCATGGAAAAGTCATCCATATCATCATAACCATTTTCTCTCAGCCAGTCAGGGTTGAACATAATCCCGTTGCTTCTGCTGAATGACCTGCCGTCGTCATCTGATTCTAAAACGCGTCTGCTGCCTCTGGTTAAGCTATTGTCCTCTTCTGTCGGCACATGACGGGAATCAAATAAGTCTGTTTTAACCAGACCTACATCTTCACATAAATCGGATGGAAGCATTCCTGAAACGGCGCAGTAGCTTCTTTCTACAATGCCGTCCGGACGTTCAAACGTTGATTCCGGTGTTACCAGGACAGGGTCTACCTGCGCGGCGGCATTAATAACCTCCGCCCACAACTTCATATTCCGCTGACTGTATGTCAGATGATACTCATGATTGATGGGAGCAGGCGTTTCATAGCCAATCCAAGTTCCAAAGGTAATATTTGGATTAGTTGCTACAAACCAGGCGTCATGATAATCCTGAGATGTTCCTGTTTTTCCAGCCCAGTCGACATTTGTGTTTTGAAGCTGGGAATTCACGAAATTACCTGTCCCGTTATCAATCACATCCCGCATCATATCGACTGTCAGGTAAGCTGTTTCAGGTGAAAATACTTCTACTGGATCCGTTTCATGCTCATAAATCACATCGCCTTCAGCGTTTGTGATTCTATCAATCATATAAGCATCTGCAAACTTCCCGTTATTGCCAAAGGTGGAGAAAGCATTGACGTTTTCTTCTACTGATATACCATGGTCCATTCCGCCAATAGAAAGAGATGGCTGAACATGATCACCAGGCGTTAATGAAGTGATGCCCATCTTTTCCAAATATTCAGCAGCAGGGTCATTATTGATTATTTCCATATACACGGCGGCAGCAGGAATATTATAGGAATTGGCCAGCGCTGTACGGGCAGAGACAAGGCCATAATTTCCTCCTCCATAGTTACGCGGAGGCCATCCACCAGCAAATGTCCTAGGATAGTCTGCAATCGGTGTTCCCGGCTGAATAACGCCTTCTTCCATCGCCGGCGCATAATCAAGCAAAGGCTTGATGGTACTGCCGATAGAGCGTCTTGTATCCGTAGCGAAATTTACCTGGTGATCTTCATCAAAACCGCGTCCGCCGATAAATGAAATTATTTTGCCGGTGTTATTTTCAACCATTATCGCACCAGTCTGGATTTCCTGTGTTACTTCATATTCTTCCCCATCACTGTTTGTAGCGGTAAACGTTCTGGCATATCCATAGTCTGAATAATTGTCTGCTGCTTCTTCCATGGCGTCGTACATTTCTTTATTAATCGTCGTATGGATTTGATAGCCGCCGTCACGTAATTCTCTTTCTGTACGCTCCGCATATTCAGCTCGTAAATCGTCATCTTCTGCCAAATCTTTCTCAGTCACGCCGTCTTCTTCCATTAATAAACCTTGAATAATATCCTTGGTTCTTTTCTCTACTTCATAAGTGACATATGGATATTCGTCTGTAGAAGAAGGGATCGCATCAATAAAATCGCTGGCAATATCATAATTGGCAGCTTCTTCGAGTTCTTCATCTGAAATAAAATTCATATCATGCATGCGATTTAAAACTGTTCTCATCCGGCTGATTCCAGCTTGCAATTCTTCTTCAGACTTTCGCGCACCTTCCGCTGTAAATGGTGTGTAGGAAGAAGGACCTTGCGGAAGGCCGGCCAGATATGCAGCCTGCGGAAGTGTTAATTCAGATGCCTCTACACCGAAAATACCTTTAGATGCTGTCTGTATACCTGCAATATTACGGCCGGATGAATTTCTGCCATAAGGAATAATATTTAAATAAGCTTCGATGATTTCATCTTTTGTAAAATAATTTTCCAGCCGCATTGCTAATAATATTTCTTTGGCTTTCCGGTCAAAGGACACTTCGTCTGTTAGAATTTGATTCTTAATCAGCTGCTGTGTCAGTGTGCTTCCTCCTGTTTGGACAGAGGAATTTAGAAATTCCTGTGCCGTCGCTCTTAAGATCGCTTTTGGCACCACACCGTTATGCTCGTGAAAATACTCGTCCTCTGTTGCGATAACCGCATCAATCAATGTAGGTGAGATATCGTCAAGTGCTACTTCTTCCCGATATAAATCACTTCGGATATCTCCCAGGTAGACATCGTTAGCGAAATAAATACTGGATGTCTCAGAATAATTGTAAATATCATCTGCCATAGATGCTTCACTTCGTAATGGTTCGTCATAAACCAGGGAGGCAAAGTACCCAAGTCCGATTCCGCCGGCAAAAATCCCGCCGATGCCGATAATCACAATGACAAATAATACAATATTCCAAACAACGTCGTATGTAACTCGTGATGTCTGCTGGAGAATACCTTTTTTCCACCAGTCTTTAACAGTATTAAAAAAACGTTGCAGTTTTTCTTTCATAATAGACATTAGACCTCCTATTTCAACATTTATTATAACATAGTGAAAATACAGTTTGGTAGTAAGACGGAAAAAGGCTTGCATAGAAGAACTATTTATGCTATGAATAGTATCATGTGAATTTAATTTTTTATGAAAGAAACATGGAAGGATCGAAGTAGCAACGTGAATCCCTGTCTTAGAGAACTGACGGATGGTGCGAGTCAGTATATATTCACTTGCGAATTACAATCTGGAGTTTTTCTTTTTATTATTCGCGTCATGGAGGCTGATAATAAGAAGAACGGTGACAACCATCGTTAACAAACCTTAAGCGGCTATTTTATAATAGCAACAAGGGTGGTACCGCGAATCCAACTCGTCCCTTTCTTACCAGAGAGGAGGCGGGTTTTTTTATTTACCTTAAAAAGGATGTCCCAAAAGCGGGGAGCAGCTGGCATTGTCAGTAAAAAGAAAATACAAATAAGCAGGAGGAAATAATATGAATATTTTACAGGATTTAGAAAACAGAGGGTTAGTAAATCAAGTAACAGATCGGGATGGATTAGAAAAGCATCTTGAAAATAATCAGGTAACCTTATACTGCGGCTTTGACCCGACAGCGGACAGCTTGCATATCGGACATTTAGTCCCTTTAACGATGCTGCGCCGGTTTCAGCGGGCTGGTCATAAACCGATTGCCTTAGTCGGAGGGGGAACCGGGATGATTGGTGATCCAAGCGGCCGTTCAAGTGAACGCAGCTTGAATACCGAAGAGGTTGTTTTTGGTTTTACGGAAAGCATTCAAAAGCAAATTGCCAAAATTGTAGATATGGATGATACCTCCAGCGATAATCAAGTTGTCTCCCGCAACAACCACGATTGGCTGGGAAATATGACAATCATTGATTTCCTTCGCGGAGCAGGAAAGCATTTTGGGATTAATTACATGCTGTCTAAGGATTCGGTTGCTGCAAGACTTGCACAAGGAATTACCTTTACCGAATTCAGTTACATGATTCTGCAATCACTAGACTTTTTACGGTTATACGAAGAAGAAAATTGTACATTGCAAATTGGCGGAAGTGATCAGTGGGGGAATATCACAGCAGGGTTAGAGCTTATCCGCCGTTCCAGAGAGAACCAAGGAGAAACTGCTGAAGCATTTGGCTTAACTGTTCCTTTAATCACAACAGCAGATGGAACAAAATTCGGAAAAACCGCCGGGAATGCCGTGTGGTTAGATGCTGAAAAAACATCTCCATATGAATTTTACCAGTTTTGGATCAATGCTGATGATCGTGATGTGATTCGTTTTATCAAATACTTTACTTTCCTGTCAGATGAGGAAATTGCAGAGCTGGAAAAAGAAGTAGAAACACAGCCGGAAAAACGGGTGGCACAGCGCCGTCTGGCAGAAGAAATGACACGCAGCATCCATGACCAGGCTGCTTTGGATCAGGCGCAGCGAATTTCTGCAGCATTATTCAGCGGAGATATCAAACAATTAAAAGCAGATGAAGTAGAACAAGCGTTTAAGGATGTTCCCAATCATGATACGGGGAAAGAACCTTCCAGCTTAATCGATTTATTAGTGGATGCTTCTATCTCTTCATCGAAGCGGCAGGCAAGAGAAGATGTGAAAAATGGGGCTATCTACATTAACGGAGAACGTGTTCAGGATTTGGATTACGTGGTAGATGAAGCGGACCGTTTAGGGGATGCTTTCACGGTTATCCGCAGAGGAAAGAAAAAATATTTCTTGATTCGTTTTCAATAATAGGAAGAAAAAAATAGATTTGACGCTATGATAACGTCAAATCTATTTTTTCTCCCCATGTGCTGTATGCAGGGAAGTATATATTTTATTTGTTGTAGAAGAATAAAGCCAACGTCCCGGGGCCTGAATGTGCGCCAATCACAGATCCAACCATTTCAATAATAATATTTTCTTCTTTGACATGAAACGTATCCTGAATCATTCTGGAAAGCTCCTGTGCACGAGGTAAATCATCACCATGGCTGATTCCAATGGTTTGATTTTGGAAATTGCTGCCCCGCTTTTCCATGACCTCTATCATGCGCTTCAGCACTTTCTTCGTTCCGCGAATTTTTTCTAAAGGAATAAGCTTTCCTCCGTCGACATGCAGAAGAGGTTTGATATTCAATAAGCCGCCGACAAAGGCAGCGGTTTTACTGACACGGCCGCCGCGATATAAATACTCTAAATTGTCCACAGTAAATATATGCTCCATCTGTGCGGCGTTTTTGGCGGTTTGCTGAATGATTTCATCAAAAGAGATATCCTTTTGAGCCATTTTAGCTGCTTCCAGTACGACTAGACCGAGGCCCAGTGAAGCACATTTGGAATCAATAATGTGCAGCTTTGCTTCAGGATATTTCTCTTTAATTTCTTGTTCAACCATTTTTGCAGCTTGGCAGGTTCCGGATAATTCCGATGAAAAAGCGATATAGAGTAGAGGCTTGCCTGCTTCCGCATAAGAAGTGAAGATTTCTTTAAATTGGTTTGCTGATGCCTGCGATGTTTTTGGTGTCTGTCCTTCCCGCATTGCATCATAGATTGTCTTCGGTTTAATATCGACACTGTCCCGATAATCTTTTGATTCAAGATGAACAGTTAAAGGTATCATTTCAATACTATATTCGTTATAATAATGTTCGGATAAATCACATGCGCTGTCTGCCAGAATGGTGATTGCCATTTTAATCACATCCGTTTCTATTTAAATAAGATTTAATTATAAGTTTACGTTTAATTGAATATTTAGTCAAAAATTTAATAAAGGAGGCTGTTTTGTGTTTTATATTGAAGCTAAGAGGATAAGTATAGTAATACTTGGAGCATTATTAAATGCTGCATCTTTAAACTTCTTTCTTATCGGTGCAAATGTCTATGCCAGTGGATTTACGGGAGCGGCTCAGCTATTATCCAGTATTTTTAATGATTTCTTAGGAATCGGCCTATCCACAGGTATTTTATTAGCTCTTTTAAATATTCCAGTTTTGATTTTAGGATGGTTAAAGGTAGGAAAGGGATTTACTGTTTATAGTGTCATATCAGTATTTTTCTCCACATTATTCTTAGAAATTTTACCGCTTGTTTCTATCTCGAATGATATCATTTTAAATGCTGTATTTGGCGGTGTTATCGCAGGAGTCGGTGTTGGTATCACATTAAAAGCAGGTGCTTCTACAGGCGGTATGGATATTGTGGCAATGATATTATCCCGTCTGAAAGATAAACCCATTGGCAACTACTTTTTAATTATGAATTCCATGATTATTGTTATTGCAGGTGTTTTGTATGAACCTGAAAATGCTTTATACACTATGCTGACGCTTTATGTGACAACCCGTGTGATCGACACCATTCATACACGCTATGAAAAGGTTACCGCGTTTATTGTTACTAAGAAAACGGACGAGCTGCAGAAAGCCATCCATGATACGATGGTTCGCGGGATTACGATTTTGCCTGCAAAGGGAGCGTATACGAAAACAGATAAAAGTCTCATGTATCTTGTTGTGACAAGATATGAATTATATGATTTAGAAAGAATTATCAATGAAGTAGATCCAGAAGCATTTACAAATATTGTAGAAACTGCTGGAGTATATGGGTTCTTTAGAAAAGATTAAAAAGGTGTGTATATGTATGAAACGTTGGTATGCTGTTATTACTGTGCTCGTACTATTGGCAGGCTGTGGGAATAGAGATGGGGAAGTCATTGAGCCGAGTGCTCCGGAGGAAAATAATGAAACGACAGGCACCGTAATGTTCCAGGAAATTGACATTACAGCAGATGGAGAACAATTCCATATCGTTGGTCAGGTAAGAACAGAAGGAAATGCTTTTTTCTATCGAATTGAACAGGATGGAGAAACCATTCAAGAGGAAACAACGGTAGACTTGGAAGAAGCAGATGCAGGTTCTTTTCAAAGCTTTCAAATCATGGAGACATTCTCCGAAGATACGCTTAGTCATGAGGAGCCTCCATTCGTCGTGATGTATGGAAAAGATGAAGATGATAATGAGATTAACGCAAATTATGTACCGATAGATACAGAAGAATAAGCTGTTTTTTGCCAGTATTATTTAAAATCCCCGGATTCGCTAGACCATAAGCGGTTCCGGGGATTTATAAGATAACAAGAAAGAGGCCGGGGAGCTCCCGGCCTCTTTCTTAATAGCCGAATTTAACAAATATTTCTTCTACCTTGGGATTAATATTCTCCCAGTCAGCGTCAAAATGTTTGTTGACCGTAATAAAATTTTGATAGCCAAATACGTTATCAACATCTTCCAGTTTCATTAATTCATTTAAAATTTCATGCTCGCTAACATCACCGGGCATAACAGAAATACTGTTTGTCCCAGAAAAAATAACACTATCTGATGTGTATTTCATTGCATTTGGATTTGGTGTCGGGGAAATATGTACTGCCATATGAGTACCTCCTCATTTAATTGTTCGTAAGTTTATATTAACAGAAAATCGAAAAGAGATAAAGAAAAGGAAGGCTGCATATGTTTTATCTGCAGACTCCCTTCTTAATAACCATTACACAAGGCTGTTATTCTTATTAAGATTTAAATATTCTTCTAAAAATATGCTGATACCGTCTTCTTCATTCGTTAAGGTCTGATGTTTGGATACAGAGACAAGGTCGTCAATCGCATTTCCCATAGAAACACCGACACCGGCATAATCAATCATTTCTAAATCATTGTCCTCGTCGCCAAAAGCAATAATATTTTCACGGGCAATGTGATATTCGTCAGCAATGTGCTTAAGCCCGACTGCTTTATTCATTCCTTTTTTGATAATTTCAATGATATTCCATGGAGCGCCCCATTTACGATGTTCAATGACTTCCGCATGATAATCATTTAAATGATTTCGCAGCTCCTCTACCTGCGAAGCGTTAGGATGAATAAGAACAGAAGTCGGATCATATTTTAATTTAGATTTAATGTCGCCGATAATATATGGTGATTGCTCGGGGAAATCTTGAAAGATAGTCATAATATCTTCACTGTATTGATCTAAATAAACCTGGTCTTGCACTTCAGCTAATATATTTTTTACTTCGACTTCGTTGGAAACATCAATAATCCGATGTGCGGTAGTCAGGGGCATTGGCGTGTGAATACCTTTCCAGCTGGTATCCAGAGGATGGTGTACAAGTGCTCCATTGAAGTTTACCATCGGTGTTTTTAATTGGAGTTCCTGATAGTATTGAATACTGGCACGGCCGGGTCTTCCGGTGGCAATAACAACCACGTGGCCATCTTCTATTGCTTGAGATATCGCCTGTTTATTTCGAATACTGATTTTCTTATTATCTGTCAATAACGTACCATCTAAATCCAATGCGATTAAGTGCCTGTTTTTATTTTCCATTCTGTCACCTCTCATTTGATTTTTATGTTACCATGATTTGAAAATATGTAAAGTAAAGAAAAATTAAACAAAAGCTGCATTGTTTGCGAAAGATATTACAAAAACTTTACAATAGAGATAGTACGTTGATAAGTGAAAGGAAGCGTGTCAGAAATGATAGGAATATATCAGGAACCAATCGAGGGAATACCTTGCTTGCATGTTGTCGATCAAAAGTATGCTGGCGGGGAACGGCCGACGGTTATTTATTACCATGGTTTTACAAGCGCGAAGGAGCAAAATTTGCCGATAGCCTACATGCTTGCTGAGAAAGGATTTCGGGTGCTTCTACCGGAAGCGCTGCACCATGGGGAAAGAAACAGCGGTTTATCAGATGATAAACGGCAGCTCGCTTTTTTTGAAATCGTGTTAAAAAATATTCGTGAATTGGATATTATCCGGAAATACTTATTAGAAAATAAGCTTTTAAAAGAAAATGCATTAGGTGTAGCTGGAACCAGCATGGGAGGAATTACAACAAGTGCTGCGCTTGTCAAATATTCCTGGGTCAATGCAGCGGCTGTTATGATGGGTACCCCTAAACTGCAAGCATATGCGCACCAATTACTGCAGTATGCTGAAAAGAATGGGAAGACACCATTTACACAAGAAGATTTGGATGATTTGTTTGAACAGCTGGCTGAATTAGATTTGTCTGCCCACGTGGAATCACTTCACGAACGTCCGTTAATGTTCTGGCATGGGGAAAATGATAAAGTAGTTCCTTATGAACAATCGCACTCCTTTTACCAAACAGTCAAGCAGGCTTATAAAAAGAAAGACCATCTGCAATTTATTGGCGAAAAAGGCAGGGAGCATAAAGTTAGTGTGCCGGCAATGCACCACGCTGCAGAGTGGTTTGAGCGGCATCTGTTGTAAAATGATTTAATTACATGTTAAAGTATGATTTAATAGAAACAAGGGAAAGGAGGATGACACGTATGGATGAAGCGATGAAAGAGAATCTAATGGGTGCATTAGAAAACGTTATTGATCCGGAACTAGGTATTGATATTGTCAATCTTGGTTTAATATATGATGTAGATTTGGATGATGATGGCTTGTGTGTAGTTACGATGACATTGACTGCAATGGGATGTCCTTTATCTGCGCATATTGAGGCAGATATCAAGCATGCTTTATCAGATATTCCAGAAGTAAAAGAAACAAAAACAAATATTGTTTGGGATCCGCCTTGGGGTAAAGATAAGATGTCCCGCTATGCGAAGATTGCCTTAGGTATTCCAGATTGATAAAAGAGAGCAGAATATAAACAAAGGCATCCGTCTAAAAAGAATGGATGCCTTTGTTTATATTTGGAGATTATTATAAGAAAATCAATACAAGAATACCGACGATGACACAGTAGTATGCGAAATACTCAAGTTTTCCGTGCCGCATCACGTTCATAAACCATTTAAGTGCAAAATAGCTGGCAATGAAGGACGTAATGAATGCTACCAGATAAGGTGCCCATAGATAACTCATTGCCGGGTCACTGGCGATTTCAGGTATTTCAAGAATACCTGTACCAAGACTTACCGGAATATAGAGCAGGAAAGAAAATCGTAAAGCTGTTTCCTTTTTCATGCCGACAAGCATCGAAGCAACGATAGTTGCACCGGATCTGCTGATTCCCGGCGTGACAGCAATCGATTGAACCAAGCCGACAATGATAGCATCTTTTGTTGATAAATCTCCATCCTGTTTGCGTCCTCTGAGATTACGGATAATCCAAAGAGCAAGAGCGGTGATTAATAAAGTTATCCCGACTACATTCGTTCCACTCAGCGTTTCGCCAAGTGCATCTCCGAATAACACGCCGATAATCCCGACAGGAATGGTTGCGATGACGAGATAAACAACAAACATAAAGTCACTTTTGACCGTTTTATCTCCTTTGAATAAGAACTTCCATGTACTGACGATTAAACGTATAATATCTTTGCGGTAAATCAGCATTACAGCCAGTAGAGAAGCGAAGTTAACAAAGATTTCAAAAGAAAGCCCTCTTGCTTCAATATTAAACAGCTCTCTGACAATGATTAAGTGTCCGCTGGAGGATACCGGTATTGGTTCGGTAACTCCTTGTACGATACCAAGAACAAAATACTGGATCAGTGTCCATAAATTACTTAAAGCGTCCATGTTTTTATACCTTCCTTTATTTTTTCTTCTCTGATTGTACAGTTATTTCTTAAAATGAACAAAGCAGAACTACAATCAATTTTGTCCATTCCAATTTATTAGCCTGTCCTTATATGTAAATATGCTAAAAATGATAAGCATAGAACGTTTTCTTTAATAAAAGGCATTTTAGAAATATAGAAACCCCTTGCCGCATAGAATAAGACAAGGGGTTTTACCTACTTAGTGTCTTCTTTCAAAACCAGACCAGCTAAAGCAAAAACGAATATAGAAAAAATACCCGCTACAATCAGTGCATCACGAACAATAAATGGTGCTGCGCCCATGCTTGTCAATACATAAGAGACTGCTAAAGAAATAGCTACAGCCCAAAAAATAGTTGCTATAAAACGCATAAGTCCACCTCACTTTACTACCTTATCTAAGCGTACCATAAATACTATTTTAACATGAAAAGCTTTTTGTTGCTGTAAAGAATTTAAAAAAATCATGAAAATTAATGGTTCTTTACCTGAATATGACTATAAAGGAGTGTTTTCCTTGCGAGTATTCGTTACTCCCCACAATCATTGGATTGGCTACCATATAGTAACAGAGTTATTAGATGCGGGCTGCCAAGTCGATGGAAAGCGGGATAATCAAATCGATTCTGGACTGGAAGATTTTTTTGGAAGGAACAGTCATTTTCAAGAAACGGGTCAAGTGATAAGTCCATATGATTTGGCAATTGTCATTAATCATCATTCCGATATAACGGATTTGCCGCAGTATACTAAAAAGATATTGCATATATATACCGATGCAAACGGACATAAGATATCAAATTATGCAGACACAACAGTGATTTCCGCTCCCTATCTTATTGGGGAAGGAATGGAAATGAACGAAAATGGATTGATTGCAGACGGCAGACTGCTTTCTTTTGCAGATAAAGAATGGCAAAACAAAGCGATTTATATCAAAGATTTTTTAAATGTATTGATGCAATGGATAAAAATGACCCATTTGCCAAAATTAATAGAGATTATCTCTGTTAACGATAACTTAACAAACACAAAAGTTGAAAAAAAGCAGGTTCTGCTGGAAAATAGAGATATAGATGAAGTAATAAAAACAATACAAACATTTAATAAGCGACTTCGGTAATGAAATGGGTGTGCTAAGTTGAAATATATCTACTATCCAACAATCCTTCTGTTTTTGATTTGTACATTGTCTGCCTGCTCTTATTTTGAGACGGGTCAAATACAAAATGTCGGGTTTATAACGGATTCAGAAATAGATAATAACCCTTGGACAGAGCAAGGATATCAGGCCATGGAGGAGATTGGTGAAAAATATGATGTAGATGTTTATTATAAAGAAAATATACAAACGATGCATGATATGCAGGAAGCTGTTGACCAATTTGTTCAAGATGGTGTGAATTTGATTTACGGGCACAGTAATATTTATGGAGAATATTTTATGTCATTGGCAGAAAGTTATCCAGATGTTCATTTTGTTTACGTGAATGGAGGAGAGTCCGGAGAAAATGTAACCTCTCTTAATTTTAATGGGCATGCCATGGGATTTTTTGCTGGTATGGTTGCTGGAAATATGACAGAAAGCCAGCAGATAGGGATTATTGCGGCAAATGCTTGGCAGCCGGAAATTGAAGGATTCTTTGAAGGGGTCAATTATGTAAACAATGAGGCAGAGATAAAATTCAATTATACAAATGATTGGAATAACGTGGAACTGGCGTTGAAAAATTATAATGCCATGCAGCAAGAAGGTGCAGATGTTGTGTATCCGATTGGAGATGCTTTCAGTGAAGCTGTCTTGAAAGAGGCAGAAGAGGATAATCTTTATGGAATCGGATATATGATGGATCAAATGGAAGTTGCGCCGGATGCCGTATTAACAAGCACGATTCAACATGTTGGAGAGTTATATCAAGCAGCAGCAGACGAATTTAACCAGCAGGAGCTGGAAGGAAAAATTTATACCTATGATTTTAAAGATGGTTTTATATCACTTGGTGAATTTCAATCCGCTGTCCCCGATGAGGTAAGACTTCAAGTAGAGGAAGACATCGAAGCGTACATTGAAACAGGTTTATTGCCAAATGAATATTGAGCGGCGAAGCAGTAATTAAAAAATATAATAAATCAAAAAAGAAATTGGATAGCCTGGTTATGAAGAAGGGGTAAAATTGTAACTTGCTATCCAATTCATTTTATCTTAAAATTAGTATCAAGTCATAATGTTTGATATTAATGTTATTATAGAAGGGGAGCGCGGTTAAATGAGTATCGGTATTTTAGGGACCGGCCATTATTTGCCTACAAATGTAGTTACCAACCATGATTTGGAGAAAATCGTTGATACAAACGATGAATGGATTCGAACCAGGACCGGAATTCATGAAAGAAGGCTGGCTACAGACGATATTGATACTTCAGATATGGCATATCATGCATCCATAGAAGCGCTGAAAGATGCAAATGTGAAAGCGGAAGATATTGATTTAATTCTGGTAGCGACAGTAACACCGGATACAGCTTTTCCATCCATTGCCTGCCTGATCCAGGATAGATTAGGTGCTGTAAATGCCGCAGCAATGGATGTTGGAGCAGCCTGTGCCGGATTTATGTATGGTGTGATTACAGCAAATCAATTCATTGCAGCAGGTACGTATAAAAATGTACTCGTTGTCGGGAGTGAAAAACTGTCTAAAATTACAGACTGGACCGACCGTTCGACCTGTGTTTTATTTGGCGATGGTGCTGGAGCAGCGGTCATTGGTGAAGTATCTGAAGGGAAAGGTATCCTGTCCTTTGAACTCGGCGCAAATGGCGCTGGAGGGAAGGAACTCTATTTAAATAAAGAAGATCATATCATCATGAACGGTAGAGAGGTTTTTAAATTTGCTGTGAGGCAAATGCCGGAGTCTACCATCCATGTTGTTGAAAAAATTGGATTATCTCGTGAAGATGTGGACTATCTTGTTCCGCATCAGGCAAATATCCGGATTATGGAAGCGGCAAGAGAGCGATTAGGTATTTCCGAGGATAAAATGGCGAAATCGATTGAGCGTTTTGGAAATAATTCTTCTGCTTCGATTCCTATGGCTTTGTCTGAAGCAGTAAAAGAAGGTAAAATAAAAGATAATGATTTAATCGTATTAGTAGGATTCGGAGGAGGTTTAACCTGGGGAGCGGTTGCAATGCGCTGGGGCAGGTAAGCTTTATCTAATTAAAGGAGGATTACTATCGTGGAAAAAAGAGTTGTAATAACAGGACTAGGGGCTGTAACTCCCGTTGGTAATGATGTTTCTACGATGTGGGAAAGCATTATTAATGGGAAATCAGGTGTTGATTTTGTTACGAAAGTAGATAAAGAACAATTCACAGCGAAAGTAGCTGCCGAGATAAAAGATTTTGATCCGGCTGCTTATATGGAGAAAAAGGATGCCCGCAAAATGGATCCTTTTACACAATATGCTGTGGCAGCTGCGAAAATGGCTGTAGAGGATGCAAAATTAGAAATTACAGATGAGAATGCTGACCGTGTCGGTGTCTGGATTGGTTCTGGAATCGGGGGAATGAAAACATGGGAGGACCAGCATTCAAAGTTTTTAGAGAAAGGTGCGAAACGTGTCAGCCCGTTTTTTGTGCCAATGATGATTCCGGATATGGCTGCAGGACAAGTGTCTATTCAATTAGGAGCCAAAGGTATTAATGCTTGTACAGTAACAGCCTGCTCTTCTGGTGCAAACTCTATTGGAGATGCATTCAAAGCAATCCAACGCGGTGATGCAGATGCAATGATTACCGGCGGTACAGAAGCGCCAATCAGCAATATGGCATTTGCTGGATTTACGTCAGCAAAAGCATTAAGTACAACCGATGATCCGAAGAAAGCAAGCCGCCCATTTGATAAAGAAAGAAATGGTTTTGTTATGGGTGAAGGTTCGGGTATCCTGATTTTAGAATCACTGGAATCCGCAAAAGAACGCGGCGCACAAATTTATGCAGAAATTGTCGGTTATGGAGCAACAGGCGATGCATACCACATTACAGCACCTGCTGATAATGGGGAGGGCGCTGCCCGGGCGATGCAGCATGCAATTGCTGACGCAAAGCTGGATTCCAATGATATTGATTATGTGAATGCGCACGGGACAAGTACAGACTTGAATGATAAGTATGAGACAGAGGCGATTAAAACGGTCTTTGGTGAAAAAGCGTCCAGTTTAGCTATTTCCTCAACGAAATCAATGACTGGTCACTTATTAGGAGCTGCAGGGGCGATTGAAGCAATTATTTCCATTAAAGCAATCATTGATGGAATTGTCCCTCCAACTATTAATTATGAACATCCGGATCCGGAATGTGATTTAGATTATGTGCCAAATGAAGCCAGAAAGCAGGAAGTGAATGCAGTAGTAAGTAATTCATTAGGTTTTGGCGGACATAATGTAGCGCTAGTGTTTAAAAAATATGAAGCATAGTTAAAAGAAGCTTATCCCTTTTTTAGGGATAGGCTTTTTTCTTAAAGAATAAGAAAGTATAAAAAAATGTTGAATATATCCGCTCCAACGGGTTTCATGGGGTGAGTAATCGCAACCCCAGAAATACACTCCGCTTTCCGTGGGCTTGAGCTCAGCCTCCTCGAAAAAAAGAAGAACACTTTTTTTCTGCGGGGTCTTCCCACTGCGCATTCCCACAGGAGTCTCCGTGTATTTCTTCTGGGACTGGGACTGCGATTACTCGCCCCATCAAAACCGTCGCTAGAATTTGCGTTATTTCCTTGTGAAAAAGCAAATAAAACATAATTCCACTTAGATGGGAGCGGATGTTGTCGACTCCTGCGGGAAAAGCAACAGGTAGACCTGAGCAGGAAGCGATTTTCTTCCTACCCGCTGGGCATAAGTGCGACTATGCTTCTGTCTGCGCCTGACGGCTTGCCAATCAGCAAGTCTTCTTTAAAGGAGGCTAAGCCGTTGCCCGCGGAAAGCGACTTCCCGTAGCGGACATCTCTTCGGCAAGAACACCGATGTTTTAAAGACGAAGCAGTATTCTTGGTTTTTCTAACATCCTGTAAAAACCTTGTATTTTCCGTGGGACAAGCACATAGAATGATATAAACGGACAAGCAGGTGAGGCGATACGATGGGCTCTTTCTTTATATTTCTAGTCGGATTTGGAATGACAGTTACAGGAAGTGTTACTATCATAGCATATTTCAATTTTCTCCCCGCCGGGTTAAGCTGGGCTGACTATTTTACATTTATAGCAGGGCGGTTAGAATGTTATTTTCTTCCTTTAGGTTTATTGCTGATCCTTATTTCCCTCCGTCATTTTAGTGTAGAAAAATAAGTGATTTCGCATAAAAATATGAGAGATGGTCATAATGTATTTTAACCTTCAAGTTCAAAAGATATAGAACGTAACAAGAATATAACGCATCAAATTTTTCTTTTGAACTAAAAGATAATAAATGGCAGATAAGGTGGGGTTAGGAAATGTTATATTTACATGACGCTTGGGTAAATTGGTTTGAAGGGGAAGAGAACGGATATAATGTATGCCCCTTCCACGAATGGCGAAAATCTGATTCTGTTGAATTATTAGATCAAGTACCGCTGCTGTACATATCGAGCGAACTATTCGAATACATTGAAAATGATATTCGTGAGCTTCCAAAAGATTTACTCGATAGTATCTATAAAAGAGCAACGATACGAAAAGGACAAAAAAGAACGGTATTGGAATATGCAGCTGTAGTCACAGATGGCATGGAAATACTTGCTTTTGATACAGCGGGGTATTATATTCCAGTTAGAAAAAGCAGGCTGATACCCAGACAGGAACAATTAGTGTACAGCATGATTGAAAAAGCAGAACAAAAAACCTACGGCTTTAAAAAGGAAAGCTATCAAAAGGAATACCATATGCTATCTATGCCGCCATCTTTTATTCATGGACTGACAAGGAAAGAACGTCAGCTTAAACAGCTGTTAATGATTGGATTAGATCAGTTAAAAACAACAAATAATAAACAAGAATTAAGGTATTGGCTTACAGAATGGAATCCTAAAAAATATCCTTCTATTAAATATATGAATGAAGAGGAGGTTTGGGAGGCGCTTTATAACGGCTTAAAAGACGGCTGGAGTCGAGCGCATGAAGAACTTTGCAGGAAACTGATACGTGGGCAGGCTTTCCTGGAACGAATGTGGGAAGCTGAAATGGAGCCCGAAGAAAATACATCGAAACAAAATTAAAAAAACAAGGAAACGGTAAAAAATCGTTTCCTTGTTTTTTTAGCATTATTTTCTGACTCTGCCTAATCCCACCGCTTTTTTTGCTTTTTTTAATGTCTTTCCAGCAGTGATAGAAGCTTTTTCGGCTCCTTCATCCAGAATAAGATCCAGCTCTTCTGAGTCGATTAATTCTTTATATTTTTCTTGGATTGGTTCTAATACACTGATGACTGCATTAGCTACACCCTGTTTAAAATCTCCGTAGCCTTTATCAGCATATTTTTTCTCCAGAGCTTCAATAGATTCTCCAGTACAAACAGAATAGATGGTTAATAAATTGGAGACGCCAGGTTTATTTTCTTTATCAAATTTCACGATGCCTTCTGAATCGGTAACCGCACTTTTGATTTTCTTTTCTATTTGTTTTGGTTCATCCAGCATAGAAATGTATCCCTTTTGGTTCGTATCTGATTTGCTCATCTTTTTCGTCGGATCCTGTAAAGACATAATCCGTGCACCAACTTTTGGAATACGAATTTCTGGAATTGTAAAAATATCGTTGAAACGGTGATTAAAGCGTTGTGCTAAATTACGGGTCAGTTCCAGATGCTGCTTCTGATCATCCCCAACAGGAACGACATTTGTATTATACAGTAAAATATCGGCTGCCATAAGTGTAGGGTAAGTTAATAAAGCAGAAGAAACAGCTTCCTGTCCTTTTGATTTATCCTTATATTGTGTCATTCTTTCCAGTTCGCCAATATAGTTGATGGACTGCAAAATCCATGCCAGCTGCGTGTGGGCCGGAACTTCAGATTGGACAAACAGGGTTACCTTATTCGAGTCGATTCCTGATGCCAGATAAAGTGCAGCTAATGATTTGATATTTTTTCTTAACGCTAATCTATCTTGTGGAACAGTGATTGCATGCTCATCAACAATACAGAAATAACAATCGTATTCATCCTGTAATTCGACGAATTGTTGAAGTGCACCTAAATAATTTCCTAGGGTCAATGTGCCGCTAGGCTGAATTCCTGAAAAAATAGTTTGCAATGTCTTCACCTCATTTATTTATTTCCAAGCAGAAAAGATATCCGCTGTGTGAGCTTGAGGAATCAGGATTAAATATTGAATTATTTCCCAGGCAATAAAAAAAGCCCACTCATTCCCAAAATAGGGACGAATGAACCGCGTTGCCACCCTGATTATTCTATAAATAGAATCACTTCATTAGTAAAATAAAGCTCCAAAGCCCAATTCCACCTTCCCATGATACTTGTTTTCAGCACCACAAGCTCTCTTAAATCAGGGGGAAAGATGTACTATATCTTCTTCAATGCTTTTGCTATTAAATTAAGTTTATTATAAGTTTATTTTTAACAAATTGCAAGTAACCTATACATAAGAAAATCGACAAAATAGCCAGCGATATTTTTTTGGATGTATATTTACCTACAAAATAAAACTTTTTTCCACTTTTTACGAGTTTTCCTTTTAAAAACTTCCTTCCTTCATTTATACTAGTAATAAAATATATTCAAATGGGAGATTGATTGGATGAAAAAATGGAGGAATCTGGTAACGGCTTTTGTTGTTGCTGGTGCAGCATTGGTCGGTCTGGGGCAAGCAAATGAAGTTCATGCAGAGGATGGCGCGGATGTAGTAGCAAAATCGCATAAAGAGCGGTCTACGAGCTTAGAAGAAATAGATACTTCCCAACGGTTTAGCCGCTTTGTTATTACGTCTGATTATAATTTTACATATCCGGATGCAGTACGGGGAATCTATGTTACTGGTAATTCAGCCGGCGGAGAAAAAATGGAAAGTTTAATAGATTTAGTATCTTCCACAGATTTAAATTCAATGGTAATCGATGTGAAAGAGGATTACGGACATATCACATTTGCCCCTGAGGAAGGATCAGTGTATGAAGAAATAGGCACAACATTTATTTCTGACCCCGATGCAATGATGGAACGATTAGAGCAAGAAGAAATTTATCCAATTGCGCGTATTGTTGTTTTTAAAGATAATATTTTAGCTGAAGCCCGTCCTGATCTATCTTTTAAAGAAAATGGAGAAGTTTGGACAAACGGCAGCGGTCATGCATTTGTGAATCCTTTTGAAAAAGAAGTATGGGAATACAATGTAGAAATAGCTAAAATGGCCGCAGAAATGGGCTTTAAAGAAATACAATTTGACTATGTTCGATATCCGGAGGGCTTTGAAAATAGAGATGAGGATTTAGAATATTCCATGGGGGATTATGCAGATTTAGATATGGATAATGTTCAAAAGCGTGTCGAAGCAGTGACTGATTTTGTTGCTTATGCCCGTGAAGAACTAAGCGATTATGATGTTGATGTATCCGTAGATATTTTCGGGTATGCAGCAACGATAGAGGAAACACCGGGAATTGGCCAAAACTTCTCAAAAATCTCTGAGAATGTAGATATTATTTCATCTATGATTTATCCAAGCCATTGGGGTTCTTATTTTGGACTTTCTAATCCAGATGAAGAACCATATGCTCTTGTCGATGAATATTCCCAAGTAGAAAATGAAGTTTTGGGTGCTTTGGATGAACCGCCTGTATCTCGTCCATGGTTGCAGGATTTTAGTGCGCCATGGTTATACAGCGGACCGACATTTGAATATGGCAAAGAAGAAGTAGAAGCACAAATACAAGCATTATATGAAAATGATATTAATGAATTCCTGTTGTGGAATGCAGGTAATACCTATACGGAAAATGTAGATTATTTAATTGGAAAAGAAGACTGATGGAAAAGCTCCAGGATGAATGAAAACTGCTCGACCGAGTAAATAAGAAAAAAATCAAAAATCAAATGATATTGGAACAGCCTGACACCGGAATTTTGAACAGTGTCGGGCTGTTTTTATTTCTTCGATGAATATTCTTGCTGACTCCATTCTTTTATCTAAATCTGTGCACTGCTTCGATCTCATCACACTTTAATCACGGAGAACCGTCCGTAAAACTCCTAATGAGTGAAATTCGTTTTATGTATCCGCCACACCTGCTTATTTTCTTACACACGAAACTTGAAACTTAATCTAACAAAAAATAGAAACTGTCGCAAAAACCAACATAATAATAGTGTTTGTTCTCTTGACAATAATATACACAAAGTATAGAATGTTTTTTGTTGCCAAAAACAACAATTAAAGTAATATCTAAACTATTTCAGGCAGTGAAAAAGAAAAGTGTTGTGAATTTATATCTTTGACATCAGAAGGGGAAGGTTTCTGATTCATTCTATATTCCGGCGGTATGTGATTTTCAAATGAGGAACATAGATTAAAATAAATGGACTTTCCATTTTAATCTATTTCGTTTGTAAGCACTCTCATTCAAGGAGAAAAAACAAATTTGTATTTTTGTTGAAAGCGTATACCGCAGAAGCTTATCATGATGTCATTTATAGAGAATTAAAAATTACAACATCTTTATCATAAACAAATAGAACTGCTAAAACTTACATCAGGGGGACAGACAGATGCCATTATTAATTGTTGCACTAGGGGTACTTTTATTACTTATTTTTATTATGAAATTTAAATTAAATACATTTGTTTCATTGGTTATTGTTTCATTTATAGTAGCTTTAGCACTTGGAATGCCTATGGGAGAAGTTGTTGAATCGATTGAGAACGGATTAGGAGGAACGCTTGGCCACATCGGGTTAATCTTTGGGATGGGCGCTATGCTTGGAAGACTTATTGCTGATTCCGGCGGGGCTAATCGAATTGCGATAACGTTGATTGACAAATTTGGTGAGAAAAGAATTCAATGGGCAGTTCTATTTGCTTCATTTATCGTTGGAATCGCCTTATTCCTGGAAGTAGCCATCGTATTACTTGTTCCAATTATATTCTCGATAGCAAAAGAGTTAAAAATTTCTATCGTGAAATTAGGATTGCCGATGGTTACAGCTGCGCTGGCAACACATGCTTTCTTGCCTCCGCATCCTGGTCCGACAGCGGTAGCTTCAGAATATGGCGCAAATATTGGGTTGGTTTTAATTTATGGAATTATTGTTGCTATTCCGACCGTAATTATTGCAGGAATTTTATATCCAAAGCTTGCGCAAAAAATTGTGCCTACTGCATTTACCAGAGAAGGCAGCGAATCGTTTGGTGTCCAGAAAACGTTCAAATTAGAGGAAACGCCTGGTTTTGGAATTAGCTTATTTACAGCATTGTTTCCTGTAATATTAATGGCTTTAGGTGCGATTGTTGATATGATTCAGCCAGCTTTGGGCATTTCTGATAATTTATTTATGAATGTGATTCGTTTCATTGGTAATTCTTCAACAGCTATGACACTTTCTTTATTACTGGCAATTTATACGATGGGAATAAGAAGAAATATTCCTGTTAAAAAATTAATGGATTCCTGCTCTTCAGCGATTAACGCATTAGGAATGCTGCTGCTGATCATCGGTGGCGGCGGAGCGTTAAAGCAGGTGCTTATTGATGGAGGTGTCGGAGATTACGTTGCTGATATCTTTGCAGGTTCCATGATGTCTCCCGTCTTTTTTGCGTGGATGATTGCAGCGATTTTACGTATTTGTTTAGGTTCCGGGACAGTTGCAACATTAACTACTGCAGGGTTAGTTATTCCATCACTTGCCGGAATCCCGGACGTTAACTTGGAACTCGTTACACTTGCAACCGGTGCAGGCAGTGCCATTGCCTCTCATGTAAACGATGCTGGCTTCTGGATGGTTAAAGAATCTCTGGGGATGTCCTTAAAAGAAGCATTTGGAACATATACGGTACTTTCAACCATTGTAGCTGTATCTGGTCTAGTATGTACTTTATTATTGGATATCATCATTTAAAGAGGCAGAACTAGTCCGATAAAAGTGATGCGGAGAAGTGTGGCAGTACTGTGAAAGGTGCAGGCAACGTATGCAGCTGAATTTGGTTCTTACATTCTTCTATTTAAATTTAACACAAAAAACCAACCATTTATTGATTCTATAAATGGTTGGTTTTTTGCACTTTACGATGCCAGCAGGCAGAAAAAAATCGGGATAAGTTTGTTGAAGGGGGAGGGAAAAAATCACTTCTCCTTCCCTTCATTTTGTTATAGTTAAAGAATCATGTTGGCAATCAGAAGACAAATAAATCCTATAAACCACATGATTGTAGTTGGTACGGACCAAACCATGATTTGTTCTTTCACGTTCTTGATTCCTAACATACGGTTCACAACCCAGTAGAAACTGTCGTTAAAGTAAGAGAAAATTAAAGATCCGAGTGCTGCAGCAGACGCAGCTAGTGCCATATTAACATCCATCTGTGCCAAAATCGGTGCTGAAATGGATGCTGCTGTAATCATAGCAACTGTTCCGCTTCCTTGAACCAGACGGACCATTGTCGAAACGAAGAACGGAATCAGAATAGCTGGCAGCGGCAGTTCAGCAATTTGCTGTGCAATATAATCTCCTGTTCCACTTGTACGTAATACGTTTCCAAGCGCACCGCCGGCACCGGTAACAAGCAGAATTATACCCGCATCCTGAATTCCTCTTTCCATTTCCTCCAATGTATTTAGCCGGCCGCGGTTACCCGCCAGCGCATAGATTGCAACGATAAGACCTAGTGCAACGGCTATAATCGGCTGACCTAAGAAGATGAAAATTCCATAAACACCTTCTGTTAGCTCTAAAGCATCCAGCGTTGTGTTCAAGAAAATCAGAATAATAGGAATTAAAATGGGCAAGAATGAACGTCCAAAAGATGGAAGATCCTTTGCTCTTTCGTTAATGACTTCAACCATTTCTGGATAACCCATATGCTGATCTGGTCTAGTGAAGCCTGCTTCGGAATCATCAGGCAGCTGGTAAATTCTTTTTCCTAGCCATTTTGCATAAAGAACACCTGCAATCATAAGCGGAATCGCCAGCGTAAGGCCTAATGCAATCATAATGCCGATATCTACTCCGAAAATGCCAGCTACTCCTAACGGTCCTGGCGTAGGAGGAACTAATGTATGAGTGAGTACGAGACCAACGGCTAAGGCAACACCGATGGAGATAACAGATTTTCCTGTTTTTCTAGAAAGCGTTTTAACTAAAGGATTTAAAATAACGAAAGCAGAGTCAACAAATATTGGAATTGAAATGATATATCCTGCAATCGCCATTGCCCATTCTTCTTTTTTCTTTCCGACAAATTTAATTAATGAATAAGCGAGTGTTTCAGCAGCACCGGTAATTTCAAGGATGCGTCCCATCATGACGCCCAGGCCAATGACAATCCCGATAGATGCAAGCGTACTGCCAAAACCTTCTGAGATAGCAGCAGCAACATCGCCTGGGACCATCCCCCCAACAAGGCCTGCGATGGAAGCAGCAATGATTAGTGCTAGAAATGCGTGAATCTTTGTCTTTAAAACTAATAAAATTAGTACAATTACCCCAAGTATTAACCCGGAAACCATTTGGATACCTGATGGTTCCATAATATTTCTCCCCCTTTGTAAATGTTTACATTTGAAACAAAAATAAAAACGATGGATACCATTTCTCATAAAAGCACATTTGATTCTAGAATGTAGCAACTTTTATTCAGCATTTGTTATTTATGCAAAAAGAATGCGATTTCAATTTAAAAAAATATAATTAGAATGTGCATCACCCCTTTTGCGGACGATTGTAAGTGCTTAAATAAAACTTAAAAATAAAAGTTCATACACCTCTCCGCGTATATAAGTGAACAGCAGGATTTCTAATATATATTGAATTACCAAAATTGCAACACTTTTTTTAATTAAATAATTAAATCTTTAAAAAATAATGAGAAATGTTATTTATCGCATCACATTGTGCTGTAATGAATTCTATATTCTTCAACAGAACTTGTCAAGTAGATATTTTATATTAATTTTGTTACTTTTTTCAACATGAATATGTATGCCTTGTTTTCTGATTGGGCATTTATCACGGAGAATCGCTCGTAAAACTCCTCTGAATGAAATTTCGTGCTTTCGGTGAAAATGCAAATGAAACTGTTGAAATATGTTTTAATTGGTAGTAGCCAGAAACAATAGTTTGGCAGTGGAATCAAGAAGCTAAATCTCCGTTTAACTGGACATTTAGCGGGAGTTCGATGCAAAATAAACCAAAGGGGTTACATAAGGAACGATTGCGTGATAAAAAATTAAATAAGAAATGTGTATGAAAGGGCAGGTACGTCTATTCAAATGGATGAAAACAAGGAAATTATCTTGTCATTTATTTTTATCACGGAGAACCGCCCGTAAAACCCCCGCTGAATGAAGTTTTGTTTTATAGAGAATAAGAATTCAGATTACTTACCCGAATTTTTCTTGATACAATGGAACAAAATAAGCTCTTTTCTTAAAAAAATAAAGAAATCGATAACTTGATTTTTTCGACAGAAGGTGAAGTTGAATGATAAAAGTATTAGTAATTGTCCCGTATGAGGGACTGCTTGAAATGATGAAAGAAGTTAGCCAAGAAGTAGAGGATATTGAATTACAAGTGGAATTAGGTAACCTGTCAGAAGGTGTGGTTATTGCAAAGAATGCTGAAAATGAAGGGTATCATGTTATCGTCAGCCGCGGGGGTACAGCTTCCATGATCCAAGAGGCCGTATCGATACCGGTAATAGATATCCAAGTTTCCGGCTATGATGTGCTGCGAATTTTAACACTTGTGAAAGGATTTTCCGGTAAAGCTGCTATTGTGGGATTTTCAAATATTACCCAAGGTGCTGCTACCATATCTGAACTGCTGGATTTAGATATTAAAACATTAACAATTACGAGAGACAGCGAAGTAAAAGAAAAACTACTGGAATTAAGTAAGGATGGTTACGAGGTTGTAATTGGGGACGTTGTCACTGTGCAGACGGCTAAACAATTAGGAATGACCGGAGTATTGATTACATCGGGAAAAGAGGCAGTGATAGACGCTCTGGAAGAGACACGAAGATCCTACCGCTTATTTTCAAGATTGCAACAGAATATCGCATTTATGGAAACCATTCTTGACAGTGAAGAGCAGGCTATCGGTGTTTTTAATCAGGACAATGAAGTGATTTATGGGAATGAGCAATTTTATCATGAGTTTCATTGGTTAAAGTTAGACAATACTGATGTTAAGAAGCTTATACAGGAAACAACCTTAGCGAATGAGAAGCAAGTAAAAACGCTTTCCATCAATAATAAATTATGGGAAATAACGACATGCCCGATTCAAGACGCAACCATCTTATTTTTTAAAAATGCACATTCGCCCCAAACGATTACGAAAAGTGAACATATAGATTCCAATGTTATTGAATTACACACCTTTGTTGCCCGTACTCCAATTTTAGGGAAAAGTGATGTTATTCATCATGTAATGGATCAAATCGAGCATTTCGGAGAACTTGACGGCCCGGTCTGGGTTTCGGGAGAGCAGGGAAATGGCAAAGAACTGGTTGTCCACTCTATTTATTTGAAAAGGCAAACAGCAGATAAACCGCTGATTACCTTGCACTGTGATGTGATAACTGCAGAACAATGGAAAGACCTGATGAAGGAAAGCTTTTTTCAAAAATATGCTAACAGTATATTCTTCTTGAAAAATATTGATAAATTGAAACCTTACATGCAGAAGGAGTTATTGCAATTTCTTCAGAATGAAAATAACCGGAATCCGCAATGGCTTATTTCTTCTGGGGATAATATGGAAAAAATAATTAAAAATGGCACCTTCCATCGCGAGTTGTTTCAATTGTTAGCTCAATCTCATATTCATATACCTCCGCTGCGGGAACGCAGAGAGGATATTGAGTATTTAGTTCATGTGTTTATTTCTGATCTGCATCCGAAATATGGCAATGAAGTTGTCGGAATCCGCAAAGATGCACTGGAGCAGCTGATTGATTATGATTGGCCCGGAAATGTTGGGCAATTAAAATATGTCATTGAACAATTGTTTTTAGAATCTCAATCTTATTATATTGAGAAAACAGAAGTGGATACTGTGTTTAAGCGGGTAGAACAACAAGCAAAGCAGAATGATGTGTTATCGTATGTGGATATGAGCGGTACATTAGAAGAAATTGAGAAACAAGTCATCATAAAGGTTCTTGAAGAAGAAGGAATGAATCAATCCAGAGCAGCAAAACGCTTGGGAATCAATCGTTCTACCTTATGGCGCAAGCTGAAATAACAGCTTGCGTTTTATTTTTGACAATAAAATTACAATATGATGCTAAATACAACATGTTATTAAAAAGGAAATAAAACAAATAAAATATATTGCAAAATACAACGGATTGGTTTATCATTATGAATGAAAACGTTATTAGTGTATAAGCAACCTCCTTATAATTAAAGTAAGATAAATATCATACAAGAAAAGTTAAACAATAAAAGAAAAACGGAGATTGTTCAGAAGGGGGTAAATAGAGTTGGAACTGGCAGTGATTGCAGATGACTTAACTGGTGCAAATGATACAGGTGTTCAATTTGCAAACAGAGGGTTAAGTACGACCGTACTTTTTTCAGACACCGAATTACAATCATCGCATTTAAGTGAAGATGTCATCGTTTTAAATTCAGATAGCCGTGCACTCGATTTTCAAAAAGCATATGATATTGTTTTTAAGCTATCTACAGAATTGAACAGATTAGGGGTAACAAACGTTTTTAAGAAAATCGATTCTACAATGAGAGGGAACATCGGTCAGGAAATCGATGCAGTAATGGACGTCTTTCAATTCAAAACCTCTTTTGTAGTACCGGCCTTTCCGAAAAGCAAACGGACAACGGTGGAAGGAAAACACTATGTGAATGGGGTGCTGTTAGCAGACTCGGAAATGTCCAATGATCCTTCCTGTCCTGTAAAGCAGAGCTACCTTCCAGAATTATTGGAGGAACAGAGTAAACGGGATATCCAATTGATTTCCATTTCGGATGTGCAAAAAGGAAAAGATCATATACTGGAAAAAATGTTGAAGTTGACTGCTGCAAACTCATCTCAAATTATTGTCATTGACGCAACAACAGATGAAGAATTGAAGGCGATTGTTGAAGCGGCCGAAGCATTGAAAGAAAAATTTCTCTGGGTCGGATCGGCGGGGGTAGCCTCTCATCTTTCCAGTACAGGCGGTAACCGGAAAGAGGTATTGCAGAGCAACCAATCAGATGAACGTCCGCCAGTACTGGTTGTAGCAGGCAGTGTGAACATGATTACCGATCAGCAGATTCATGATTTGAAAAAAGGGAATAATGTAGAAGAGATTGTTATTTCTCCTGAAGCGTTCTTTGACAACGACAAACGAAAGTATGAAATAGATCGTATCGTTCAGTCTGGCCAGGCGTTATTGGCAAAAGGGGATTTAGTAATAACAACGGATCGCGGACAAGAAGCGAGAAATCGAGTAAAGCAGCTGAAGCAGGAGCTTGATTTATCAAACTTTGATGTAGGTTATACAATTGCTGAATCCATGGGAATGATTGCTTGTCAGTTGATTGAAGCGAATGATATTAGTGGTGCAGTCTTAACCGGCGGCGACATTTCAGGTGCAACCTGTAAAGCATTAAAAGGAGAAGGAATTCGGGTGATTGGAGAAGTGGAGCCCGGTATCCCTTATGGGCAGCTTTTCGGCGGATTATTCGATGGACTTCCTGTTGTAACCAAAGCAGGCGCATTTGGAACGGAACAAGCGCTATCCAAGGCCCTTGAAACAATTACAAAAGTGCAGGGACCTGTGATGAACAATAAAAAGTAACATATAACGCCAGGTGTATGGTTGGTAATTACAATATGCTTGGCAAAAAAAGATTAGGATAATTAGGAGGAATTTATTATGGCTGCGAAACAACCAACGATTGCGATTACAATGGGTGACCCTTCAGGAGTGGGGCCGGAGATTATTGTCAAATCTTTAAATGATAAACATATTTATGAAACAAGCCATCCATTTGTAGTTGGTGATGCAAAAATATTAAAAAGGGCACTGGAAGTAACAAATGTAGAGCTTAAAGTAAACAGCATTACTAAACCAGAGGAAGCAGTATATGAATATGGCATAATTGATATTATTGATTTAGATTTGGTTTCTGAAGATTTGCCATGGGGGCAGGTTTCCCCTGAAGCGGGAAATGCTGCATTCCGCTACTTGGAAAAGGCAATCAGCTATGCAAATGAAGGGGCAATTCAAGGAATTTGTACAGCTCCTTTAAACAAAGAAGCACTTCATAAAGCTGGTCATGTTTATCCTGGTCATACAGAAATTTTAGCAGAACTGACAAATACAAAAGATTTCGCAATGATGCTCTCTGCGCCAGGTTTAAGAGTGATTCACGCAACCACTCATGTTGGACTGATGGATGCCATTAAGAAAAATAATGCAGAGCGTCAATATACAGTGATCAGGCTTGCGCATGAAACATTACAAAAAGCAGGCATTGAATCTCCTCGCATCGCAGTTTGCGGCATCAATCCGCATGCTGGAGAAAACGGACTTTTCGGTAACGGGGAAGAAGAAGAAAAAATCATTCCGGCCATTGAAAAAGCGCAGGCTGAAGGAATCAATGTGCAAGGGCCGCTTCCGGCAGATACACTGTTCTTTAGAGCGAAACGCGGTGATTTTGATATCGTTGTGGCGCAGTATCATGACCAGGGACATGGCCCGATTAAAGTATTAGGTCTGGAAGCTGGCGTGAATATTACAGTTGGACTTCCAACTATCCGTACGAGTGTTGACCATGGGACGGCATTTGATATTGCCGGCAAAAATATTGCTGACGAGCTGTCATTAAAAGAAGCGCTGCGTATGGCAGTTGAATTAGCTCCAGAAAATGAATCCTAAAAAATTGAGCAAGAGGTTGTGATCAGCCTCTTGCTTCTTGGCATGAAAAGCTGGCAAGTATGAGACTGGGGGTTACGGAAGAATAAATTCCTCATTAAGACAGGGAATATTTCATCGATTTTAGATAAACGTAATTTGAAAGGAGCTGTAAACAATGTCTTTACCGAAAATGGCAAAAATTAGACAAAAATTTGAAGTGGAAAGTCTGGACGATATTACAGGAACTGTTTCAGAGCAATTCAACCATGTGAATGCGGATAAGAAAATCAAACCCGGCATGGAAATTGCAATTACTGTCGGAAGCCGCGGGATTGCTAATATTCCGCTTATTGTCAAGGGTGTAGCGGATGAAATTAAAAAAAGAGGTGCAACACCATTTATTATCCCGGCGATGGGAAGTCATGGCGGAGCTACTGCGGAAGGTCAAATCGAAGTACTTGATGGACTTGGGGTAACAGAGGTGTCAACCGGCTGCGAAATTCGTTCATCCATGGAAGTTGTAGAAGTAGGCAAAACATCAGCTGGTATTCCTGTTTATGTTGATAGGCATGCATATGAAGCGGATGGTATTATCGTGATGGGGCGTGTGAAGCCGCATACCGATTTTAAAAAGGATATTGAAAGTGGTATCTTGAAAATGGCATCGATTGGTATGGGAAAACATAAGCAGGCGTTAGCGCTTCATACACATGGCATCAGAGGAATTCGTGATATGATGCCTGAGGTTGGCAAGGTTGCGATCAGTCATTCAAATACACTGTTTGGTATAGCGATTGTAGAAAATGCGCATGAAGAAACCGCGATTATTGAAGCGATTGATCCTAATCAAATTGAAGAACGTGAAAGAGAATTATTAAAACGTGCATTTGCTTTAATGCCTAGTCTTCCGGTTGATGAGATGGATATATTAGTTGTTGATGAAATAGGCAAAAATCATAGTGGAACAGGCATGGATACAAACATTATTGGCCGTATACGGGTGCTGGGAGTAGAGGAACCTGAAAAGCCTAGTGTCAAATACGTGATTGCTTCTAAATTAAGTGAGGCCAGCCATGGGAATGCATTAGGGATTGGTCTGGCGGATTTGACAACAAAACGTTTATTTGAAGTAATTGATTTAAAAGCCATGAATGAAAACGTTGTAACAAGTACATTTTTAGACAGAGCTAAAATTCCAATCGTCCTTGATAGTGATCGGGAAGCATTAGAAGCAGCACTCCGCGCCAATTGGGGCGTCCCGTCGGAAGAGGCAAGAATCGTGCGGATTCCAAACACGCTTCATATCGGAGAGTTATTTGTATCAGAAGTGATTTTCAATGAATTGAAAGAGAATGAAAACATTGAGGTATTAGAGGATTTGCATCAAATGGAATTTGATGCAGAGGGCTATTTTCCTCCAATGTAAATAGAAAGGCAAGTTAGGTTACTTCATTTATTTTAATCATTGTGAATGGACGAGTTGGCTATGTTAAAATGAAAGTGGAAAAGAAGAAGAAATTATTTGTCGCCTATAATCAAAAAGAAGTTTATTTAAAACATTTTAATAGAAGTTTAAGATGCTGAGATGGAATCAGTAACAATAAATTGCTTGTTGGGGAGTGTATGTAAAAATGAATAATCTGCAAGAAAAAAATAAACACTTAGGCAATATTTTGAAGGGTATGGGCCGCGTAATGGTTGCCTTTTCTGGCGGAGTAGATAGTGCAGTTGTATTGAAGCGGGCGCAGGAAGAGCTTGGGGACAATGTATTAGCCGTGGTTGTAAACTCTGAGCTTTTTCGCGACTCTGAATTTGAAGCCAGTGTACAATTAGCTGAAAATCTGGGGGTCCGTGTGCATCAAACAGAAATGAAAGAACTGGAAAATCCAGATATTATAGCAAATAATCCGGAGAGCTGGTATTTCAGTAAAAAACTGCTTTACACACATCTGAATAAACTGGCTGAAGAAATGGGTTATTCGTACGTTTTAGATGGCATGATTATGGATGATGAAGCGGATTTTCGTCCGGGATTAAAAGCAAGAACAGAGGAAGGTATCCGCAGTGTGCTGCAGGAAGCAGACTTTTATAAAACAGAAGTTCGCGCACTTGCGAAGGAATTGAAGCTTCCTGTTTGGGATAAAGTGGCATCCTGCAGCCTGGCTTCTCGTTTTCCTTATGGTACGAAGCTAAACAAACAAATCGTTCAGCAAGTCGATCAAGCTGAATTGTATTTAAAAGGGCTTGGTTTTGAAGAGGTGCGTGTGCGCTATCATGATAATGTAGCGCGTATCGAAGTAGCTGGAGACAAAATATTGGAATTACTTGATGAAAAGGAAGAAATCCAAAATAAGCTGGTCAGCTTTGGGTTTGATTATGTATCCGTCGATTTGCTTGGCTACCGTACAGGAAGCATGAATGAAGTTATCGAGCAGGATCAATGGGAAACAAAACTGTCAGCGCACGCTTAAACCATCGAAATCAATCAGGAAGCAGTTTTCATCTGGAAGAGGGAACTTAAAAAAGCAGGTAAAAATCACGCAGTCCAAAAGAAAGTTATTGGACGGCTTGTTTTTACCGGGCTTTTTTCAGCGGCCTGTGAAAGATTGAAGGCTGCTCTTTTTTTATCGCGGAGAACCGCCTGTAAAACTCCCGCTGAATGAAGTTTCATTTTATAGCAATCTGAAATTAGTATGAAAAGAAGGAACCATAAACAGAGAAGTGCTTTATTTTGATTGCTTTTCTAAAATCAGCAAAACCTTGTCGTGTTAAGAAAGGAAATTATGGATTCCTGCTATCATTTCACAATTAAAATGAAATCGGTTATAATGAAACGATAATAATCGAAAAGGAGCAACCTGAATGAATTGGTATGAAAAGCTGAACGATTATTTTCCGGTAGAAGAGATGAAATCTAAAAAGCATATGGAGCTTTTACTGGCGGAAAAGGGCGATGTCTATTTTAAAGATGAGAGTCCAAAACATGTATTGATGTATGCGGAATTCGATACATTTCTTTTTATTGATTATCTCTGGGTATCATCGAATACTAGAGGGCAGGGGATTGGTCATCAGCTGATAGACAAGCTGAAAGAAAAAAATAAGGCGATTATTCTGGAAGTAGAACCGATTAATTATGATGATACCGACTCGGAAAAAAGATTAAAGTTTTATTCCCGTGAAGGTTTTCGTCATGCAAGAGCGATTGGATATAACCGCAAATCACTGGCAACGGATGAAGAAACACCGATGGAAATCTTATATTGGTCTCCTCAGGGTGATTCAGAGGAAGTTATTTATAGTCAGATGAAAAAAATGTATGAAGATATTCATACATACAAGGACAAAGAGATTTATGGAAAAAAATATCAGCCTTCAGATGAAGTATTGCGTTATAATGAAGATGAAAAATCGGATAACCTTTTAGAAGGTATGCAAAAACGGAAAGAATCGAATTAAAGGCGATTCTTTAATGAAAGCTTAAAAACACTGCAGGAGTGAAGTATTTCCTCTGCAGTGTTTTTAAGTTTAGAAAAGGATTATTAAGATTTTGTCGGGTTTTCAACAGGTGTTTTTTGGTTTAAACGTTCTGCCAGACCAATTGGTGCCTTCGGGCTTGAAGTTCCTTCTAAATAACTGTCTTTAAAATGATAGGCGCTGGAACCATGTTCTGAGAAGTCCAGTCCGGCTTTTTCTTCTGCAGCAGATACGCGAATGGGTGAGATTTTATTTAATACATAAGTGAATCCTCCAATTGTGGCAGAAACCCAAATGATTACTGCTGAAACGCCGATTGCTTGAATTCCTAACTGACTGAAACCATTTCCGTAAAATAATCCGGTATCAATCGAGAAGAATCCAATAGCTAATGTACCCCAAATTCCGCAGATGCCATGAACTGCAATTGCTCCTACAGGGTCGTCTAACCGCAGTTTTGTATCGATAAAGCGGATGGCTTCTACTAGTAAAATACCGGAAACCAGCCCGACGAGAATAGAGCCGCCTAAGGAAATTTCTGCTGCGCCGGCAGTTATACCTACTAAACCGCCTAAAACCCCATTCATGGATAAGGATGCATCCATTTTTTTAAATCGTAATTTTGTGTAGAAGGAGGAAGATACTAACGCAGCAGAGGTGGATAGCAAGGTTGTTCCGATAACATAGGGGACAAGCGATGGATCAGCCGCTAGTGTACTGCCGCCGTTGAAACCAAACCATCCTAACCATAAGATAAACACGCCGAGTGCTCCGAGAGGTAAATTATGTCCAGGGATAACATTAACTTTCTTGCCATTGTATTTTCCGATCCTTGGACCAAGAATGGAAATAACCATAAGTGCTCCAGAAGCTCCGGTTAAGTGAACAACTGTAGATCCGGCGAAATCACTAAAGCCAAGAGCTGTTAACCAGCCATCTCCCTGCCAGATCCAGTGTCCGACTACAGGGTAAATAAAAGTGGTCATGGCAATAACAATAAGGATATAGCTCCCTAATTTAATTCGTTCTGCTACTGCTCCTGACATAATTGTTGCGCATGTTGCGACAAACATAGCCTGAAATACGAAGAAACCAATATCTTCCACATCAGTTAGAAAGAAACCATTTGTTCCAATAATAGTTCCTGCGGAAGAACCGAACATAATCCCGTACCCGGCTGCGAAAAATAGAATAGCGGCAATACAGATGGTTAAAAAATTTTTCATTAAGATATTTAATGTATTTTTTGAACGGGTAAAGCCGGATTCCACCATAGCGAACCCTGCGTGCATAAAGAAAACTAAAAAGGCGCCAAGCATCACCCATACAAGATTGATGGAAAGCTCTAATGATTCTACAGTCGGTGTTTGAGCGTATGCGGGTGTTGTTATTAAAAATAATACGATAGCTAATGTAAATGATTTCTTAAACATATGATTTCCTCCTGTCTGTTAATAAATTGCTTTTGTCCCGCTTTCTCCTGTTCTTATGCGGATTACCTGCTCGATTGGGGAGATGAAAATCTTCCCGTCTCCAATTTGTCCGGTTTTACAAGCGTCGATAATATGGCCGACTATATCATCGACTCGTTCTTCGGAAACAACTAATTCCACCTTTAACTTAGATAGTAAGGTGACTTCGAACTCTGTAGAGCGATATACACCAATTTTGCCTTTTTGCTTGCCGGTCCCGGCTACTTCTGTCACGGTCAGGCCGTCAAAACCGATTGCTGACAGTTTTTCTCGTAAATCCTGAAACTTCTCTGGGCGTATAATTGCTTCCACCTTTTTCAATGAGGATTCCTCCTTTTAAAGTTATGTTAGGAAATATAACATATAAAGTTATGTTTAATATCATATTATGTATTTATTAAAATAGCAAGCTTTTTTTAGAACATTTTGACTAAAACGCTTTCAGGAAAAAAGACGTTTATCCCGTCATAATAAGTGGAATAATTTATAGTGCAGGCAGAATTATAAATTTTATATCGGGTAAATAAAATTTATGTGGTTTAAAGGTTTATTATCAATTAGATGAGGGAATCTTAAAACTATGTGAGAAGCGGTAAGAGAATTTAAATAAATGATTTTATCGCACCCCCTACCTTTTATTAGATATTTGGTGTATAATAAGTACATATGAACAGATTATACTTATTATTATTTAATAAAGTTTAGGTGGATGTTGAAAATATAAATTAGATTGAGGAGTGAAGTTTTATGGTAACACTTTATACCTCACCAAGCTGTACTTCATGTAGAAAAGCAAAAGCATGGCTGGAAGAGCATAATATTCCTTTTACAGAACGTAATATCTTTTCTGAACCTTTATCTCTTGATGAGATTAAAGAAATATTGCGTATGACTGAGGATGGAACAGATGAGATTATTTCTACAAGATCGAAGGTTTTTCAAAAGCTGAATGTTAATATTGACCAGCTGCCGATGAAAGATTTATTTAATTTAATACAGGATAATCCTGGTTTATTGCGTCGCCCTATAATTTTAGATGAAAAACGACTGCAGGTTGGTTATAACGAAGATGAGATTCGCCGTTTCTTACCGCGGACCGTTAGAACCTTCCAATTACGTGAAGCACAACGAATGGTTAATTAATAATAAATAAGTCAGTTAAGGTGCAGATGATGTCTGCGCCTTTCTTTATGGGTAAAAATGGTGAAAATCAAATAAGCTCTGATAAATGACAAAACACGTGAAATACGTTAAAATAACTAACTAAATAAAATGTATAGCTATATTCGTATTTAATAGGGATGCTCATCTGTTTTTTCAGAAAAGTGACAGGAACTGGGCGTATTCATTTCTTGTGGATTGCATTTTTGCATACAATGTGATAAATAAGGATTATGATTAGGATTACATTGATTTGGGTACATCTATTATAGAGACGTTAATTATATGCTGTCGGCTCAGGTATCCGTTTAGAATAAAGGTGCAGGAGATGATTCTATCTTAATGAGAAGGGGGAGCTTACTGTGGAGATAGAAAGAATTAATGAAAATACGATTAAATTTTATATTTCTTATGTTGATATAGAGGAATTAGGTTTTGAAAAAGAAGAAATCTGGTACAATCGGGAAAGAAGTGAGCAATTGTTCTGGCAGATGATGGATGAAGTCAACTATCGTGAGGATTTCAATCCGGAAGGACCGCTTTGGATACAAGTTCAAGCGATGGAAAAAGGTCTTGAAATTGTTGTTACGAAAGCGAAGGTCTCTAAAAATGGTGAACATTTAGAGCTGGAAACCGAGGATGGGAATATTGATTTACCAGTAGATGATCAGCTGGACAATATTTTAGAAGAGAAGTTTGGAGACAATAAAAAAGAAGACGAAGATGAAAAGAATGACGAACTGATGGAAGAGAATTTGTGGATTATTGTTGAATTTGATGAGTTTGAGAATCTGATTCAGCTTAGTCACCAGCTGCAGGATGTAAGTGATTTTGGAGAAGAGACGTTATATTCCTATAAAGATAACTACTATTTATATATGGAATTTTCTTATGATGTATTAGATGAACATCGTCAGGAAGACGTCATCAGCCAAGTGCTGGAATACGCATCAGATTCATCCCTTTCTATTCATCTTTTGGAAGAATACGGTAAGAGGTTGATGGAAAACAATGCATTTGAGCAGGTTCGTACCTATTTTCCAAAGGATGTCTGATATAAAACCTACAAGAAATCATTTGCTGCGATTTGTTGTAGGTTTTTTTGATGTTTTTTTTGCCGTTACAATGGAGCGGTGTTCAAATTCAGTCATTTGTTTGAAAAAATGCAGCAGCAGAAAAAAGCAGGAAAAGCAGAAACGCTGTCGAAATAATATATGTATAGGGGGTGATAAAGCTTGCAGCGAGCAATGAGTAATACGGGAGAGTCTATTCTGCTATTTCGTCATTCGCAAAGAGAGATTGCTATTTGGAAAGAGAACAAAAATATCTTTTATTGTCCTGTCTGTGAAGAAAGAGTGATTATCCGGTCGGGAGAAAGGGTGGTGCCCCATTTTTCCCATTTACCTCAGACAGCATGTCTTTTTTCGGGAGGAGAAGGAGCTTATCATGCAAGAGGGAAGCTGCAATTATTTCAGTGGCTGACACGATTTAATATGCGAGCAGATTTAGAAGTATATTTTCCTGAAATTTCTCAAAGGGCTGATATTTTTATTTGTATTGGCCAAAAGAAAATAGCAGTTGAGTTTCAATGTTCAAGAATCCCGCGGAAAGAAATCTTAAGCAGGATTCAGGGCTACAAATCAATCGGAATCGAATCCATGTGGATTCTCGGAGCGAAATATTTAAAACGGAAAGGAGCCTGCACTTTTCAAACAAATCATTTTTTAGATACGTTTATTCATTCTTCTCCGCAAAAGGATTATCCGCAATTGTTTTTTTACGACCCGTTTCTATCAGAAATGGCTGTTCTTCATCATTTACATCCTCTACAAACCTCTAAGCTTTTTGCTAAACAGTTTATCTACCCGCTTCATAAGCTGCATTTTAAACATCTCTTTCACAAAGAAAAGAATCCCGGCAAGTTTCCGGAGGTCTGGTTAAAAGAAGTACAACGTCTCCGTATAAAAGTGGAGGGAGCTTATGGATCTGTCTATCAGCTGCGGAGGTGGCTATACAGTAAAGGATACCTGTTTCAGCATCTTCCAAGTATCTGTTTTATACCGATTCCTTATTACGCTGCTGTGCCTGTTCCGTTTTATAAGTGGCAAACAGAGCTGTATGTCACTTGGTTAGCTGATTTAAAAGCAGGGGAGCGGACAGATATCGGCCGGGTAAAGAAAATACTTTATTCCTTCTACGGCAAAGGCACCTTCGATTTTTCCAATGCATTGAGTTATTACCTTCAGTTAATCCAACGTGCCGGATATATAGACATACAATCCTCCTCCATTCTGCGGACTAAGAAAGAAATTATTTGTTATTCTTCGCTGGAGCAGGCAGCTCAGGGAGATCAGTCCTTTTTTTATCCATTTTTTACAGAAAAAAAAGCAAAATACGAGCATGATTCGCCCTTATTTCGTTATACTAAATAAGAAGAATAAAAACAGTATGGCTTTAATACATTTACATCGGAAGAGTTGTTGGAAACAGAAAGTACTGTTGAATTGTAAAAAGGGAGGCAATAATCGTATGGCAAAAGCAGCAAAACAATTACCAAAGCGTGATGAAATACCAGAAGAGTCTACGTGGCGTTTAGAAGATATTTTTGAGACGGATGAACAATGGAAAGAAGAATTTCAAAGCTTAAAAAATGATATTTCAAAATTGGCAGCGTATAAAGGGAAATTAGGGACTTCCGCAGATACGTTATTAGAAGCATTACAGGTTCAGGATGAACTGTCAGAGCGTCTAGGTAAGTTGTATGTTTATGGTCATTTACGCACGGACCAGGATACGACGAATTCCTTTTACCAAGGGTTAAATGCGCAGGCAGAAAATCTGCTGACGACTGCATCCAGCCAATTTAGCTTTCTTGTACCGGAGATTTTAGAAATACCGGAAGAAAAGCTCAAGCAGTTTATAGAAGAGAACAAAGAACTTCAGGTTTATAAAAAAGTATTAGATGATATAAATCACAGCCGTCCGCATATATTAAGCGAGAAGGAAGAGATATTGCTTGCAGAGGCAGATGAACCGATCGGAGCCATTTCACAAACATTCGGTATGCTGAATAATGCCGATTTAACCTTCCCGTCCATCACAAATGCGGATGGGGAAGAAGTTGAGCTGACGCACGGCAGATACTCTACATTTATGGAATCATCGGACCGGAATGTGCGCGAACAAGCTTTTAATGCGATGTATGACACGTACGGTTCATTTAAAAATACATTTGCCTCTACATTAAGCGGAGAGGTGAAATCACATAATTTTAATGCGAAAGTCCGGAATTATGAAAGTGCACGTCAGGCTGCTCTAGATAATAACCATATACCTGAGGAGGTATATGATAATTTAGTTGAGGCAGTGAATGAAAAATTACCTTTATTGCATCGCTATGCCAAATTAAGAAAGAAAATTCTCGGTGTCGATGAACTGCATATGTACGATTTATATACACCGCTCGTAAAAGATGTGAAAATGCCTGTTACGTATGAAGAAGCTAAAAAATACGTCCTGGAAGGCTTAAAGCCATTAGGGAAAGAATACGCCGGTATTCTAGAGGAAGCCTTTAGCGAGCGCTGGATCGATGTAGAAGAAAATAAAGGAAAAAGAAGCGGCGCCTACTCGTCAGGGACATATGGAACAAATCCATATATTCTTTTGAACTGGCAGGATGATGTGAATAATACTTTTACGCTGGCTCATGAATTGGGACATTCTGTGCACAGCTATTATTCGAGAAAATATCAGCCGTTCCGTTATGGAAACTATTCCATCTTTGTAGCAGAAGTGGCGTCGACTACAAATGAAGCACTATTAAACGATTATTTATTAGAGCATCTGGATGACGAAAAGGAAAAGCTTTATATATTAAACCACTTTTTAGAAGGTTTCCGCGGAACCGTATTCCGCCAAACCATGTTTGCTGAATTCGAGCATGATATTCATGTGCTGGCTCAAAATGGAGAGGCGTTAACTGCTGATAAGCTGACAGAGGTGTATTATGATTTAAATAAAAAGTATTATGGAGAAGACGTTGTAAGTGATGAAAAAATTGGCTTAGAATGGGCGCGAATTCCTCACTTTTATATGAATTATTATGTATATCAATATGCTACAGGCTATTCTGCAGCAACGGCGCTGTCAAAGCAGATTTTAGATGGGGAAGAAGGCGCTGTGGACCGCTATTTAGGCTTCCTGCAATCCGGCAGCAGCGAGGACCCTATTGATGTATTGAAAAAAGCTGGCGTGGATATGACGCAGAAACAAGCTATTTTAGATGCGCTGGATGTTTTTGAAGAAAAATTGACAGAGATGGAAGCATTGCTGGAAAAATAAAATGAATCATAAAAACGGTCAGGAAGCTCGGTTTCCTGACCGTTTTAGATATAATAGATGCTATTTTCAGCGCCGGTATCCTCTTGTTTTCTGATAGGCAATGGAAGACAGCATACAATAAATGGATGCGAGTAATAAGGGGAGCGTTATATACATAGGTATCATGTTCATAAAGCCTAATAAATTAAAGAAAAAGGCGATAATCACTAAAAGTATGAATAAGAAAGGAAAATAATTACGCCGCATATGATTGGACTCCTCCTTTGATGGGGAATTGGTTTGTACTGCATTATATGTCCGAGTTATTTCTTCTAGAAGAAGAAGTTCAAAAAGTCCAATAAAAATGACACGGCGAATTTCTGCGTTGACGAGATTTTTCCGCTACTCACGTATTTTAAAGCATACGCTCCGTTCGGAAAAATCTCGTCGCCTTGAACTTCTTGGTCATTTTTATCAGACTTTTTAAACATTTGTTATTATAGGAAGTTCAAAAAGTCCAACAAAAATGACACAATGACTGCCGGAAAAGAACAGAAATGAATATTTTGTGAAAAGATGCACATAATTATTGAAAACTGAAAAGGAACTTGCTAGAATATAATTGTAAGTTGATTACAAACAAATACCCCTTTTGTTTGATCATGAAACTTTCTCCCATCCCCCCTTTGTAATTATACAAAGACGGAAAAAAAGATACACGCTGCCCCGTGTATCTTTTTTATTATCAAAAAAACCTGATCCGGTCTTTTTTTGATCGGATCAGGTTCAAAATAAAATAAATTGATAACCATGCTCAAAATAAGTGTATTTCCTAATTTGTATTAACGCATCGGTCGTTTGGCTGCCGGGAAGCCTTAACTTCTAGGAAGCTCAGACATTAATCATGATAGATTCAAAGCGTGCCGAGGTATTTCCAGCAGGATTCATTTTTTTCCGGCACTCTCTCAACGATTTGCTGAAACTGCAGCTTTTTAAGCTCTTTTTCTGTCTTATCAATGGACCAGTCATAAATAACAGATAGTTCCTTTGTGCATACTGTTTTCTGTAATTGCAGATAGTCGATTAATGATGGTTTTACAGACGGAATCGGTGTGCGCTGTAAAATTTCTTTTAACACAAATTCATAAATATCATACGGATGAAGTCCAGAAAGCTTTACACCTTCATCTTCAACTTCCTGGTTAAATAAAACAATGGTAGGTGTATAATCTACTTCCATCTCATAAGCAAGGTGTAAATCACATTGCAGTGCACGCTTAGAAGTATTTGAGAATAAATCCTTTTGAAATTCTTCGATATCTAAAGCTGCATCGGAGGCACATCTTAATAAGACATCCTCATTACAGATATTCTGTTTATCAAAAAACAGTGTCTCCTGTATTTTGCGAATAAATTGTTTAGAGGCCTTTTTGCCTTGCAGTTCCGCTGCTTTAATTGCGAGAGCTGGAACCCAAGGGTAATCAATCTCTTTATGATTGCTTGGGAAATGAGTGAAACTGGATTGTTTTGTTTGTTTGTTTTTATTTAAACCATTTGAATTTAATGCGGTCAGCTGTCCGCTGATTACATGCTTTATCGTAAAAAAACGGCCATATTCAACATATAACTTTTTTAGATAAGGCTCTAATGCCCAGCATTCAGAACATAATGGATCAATAAAAACATACATTTCAATCGGTTTTTGAACATATTTCATGTAGTTAAAAGCAGGGTCCATTTGATTAGAAGATGACAGTTCTTGTTGATTTCCATTCATTTTGAATGCTCCTTTCTAAGATTCAGGGGTATTCATCATATGATTTGCAGTCAAGGTCATTCGTTCCATCATTTCCGTATAATAAGGTTCTTCTACCTCGTGTTCTACTAGTGCAAGATTCATACAGGCCAGCCAAGCATCTCGGGCACTTGGTGTTATCGGAAACGGAAGATGCCTTCTTCTTAACATCGGATGTCCGCGTTCTTCTTCATACAATCTCGGACCGCCGAAAAACTGTGTGAGAAATAACTTCTGTTTATGAGCTGTTTCGGTTAAATCATCCGGAAAAAGCGGTATTAAGACAGGATTTTCTTTTACATATCCATAGAATGTTTCCACAATCTGCTCCATCTTTTCATAACCGCCAATTCCGCTATATACCGTTTTTATATTATTTTGTTTCATATCATTTGCTCCTTGTACTAGTATTGTAGCAATATAGATTCACTTCATCAAATAATCTGTACCGTAACAGAAGGCTAATCTCCTATTTGTTATTACAAATGGAGAATAACAATTTGTAATACAACTGCTTTTTACAGGGGGTTTCACTGTTTTTGATTAAAAAAACGTGCTATTTTAGCGGGCGTTTCCCGGAAAGGTATTTCATAGTTTCCAAGTAAGCTTTTAAATACTTTTTCTCCATGGTCCCTTGAAGCTGCTTCTAATTCCAGCTCAGCGTCCACCGCATCTAAATACATACTTTTATCTAAAACAATGAGTGTATCCTGATAAGGTCTCTCTTTTCGTAAGGTGGTCATTTTTCCTAAATAAGTCAGCGATGACACGTCGACAGACATTTCCTGCAGCTGTTTTAATACATTTGGAGCTTCTGTCGGCGAGCCGGAAGTCCATGATAGAAATGCTTCCTCTGACAGCTTGTCATGCGTCTCCAATAATCCATCCGGATGCGGTTCTTTTAATGTTAAAGTATATGTTTCGTTCTTTTTCCGTATTCGTAATGCAGAATGGTTTCCTTTTAAATCAAAGGAGGGCGTTTCAAAGTAATAATTTGTCTGCTCTATTGTCTCTGCCTGTGAAAATAAAGCTTCTGCCAGTTGATTATATTCCTGTGTTGTCAGCAGGTTTTTAAATTCAATTTCTACTTCTTGGCTCATACATAAATCTCCAGTTCTAAAATTAGATTATCTCTATTATGGCTTGTATGAAGAAGCATTGCAAAAAATAACTATGCGGGCAGATGGCTTTCGAAAAAACCCGATACTTTGGCGTGGAGATTCCTGACAGCAGGTTGTTTAAGAGCATCCTATTTAAGGCCCGGTTTGCCGAGTTTTCCTTAAAAGTCCCTCTTTCCTTTGTACTAATGCTACTCTGTGATAAAATAAAAATAATAATATTAGTTTACATATAGGGTGATGTTCGATGGACTGGGGAAAAACGTTAGCGCCATATAAACAGGCAGTGGAAGAATTAAAAGTAAAGCTAAAAGGGATTCGTGCTGAGTATGAGAGAGAATCCAGCAATTCACCGATTGAGTTTGTCACAGGAAGAGTAAAACCAATACCAAGTATTATCGAAAAGGCGCGTGAACGGCAAATTCCTCTTGAGAATTTAGACACCTTACAGGATATCGCAGGGATAAGAGTTGTTTGTCAATTTGTTGATGATATTTATCCCATCGTCGAAATGCTCAGGAAACGCAATGATTTTCAAATTATTGAAGAAAAAGATTATGTTTTTCATAAAAAAGATAGCGGGTACAGATCTTATCATATGATTATTGAATACCCCGTGGAGACGGTGACGGGAAGAATAATTGTTATAGCTGAAGTTCAAATACGTACACTTGCGATGAATTTTTGGGCGACCAATGAACATTCTTTAAATTATAAATATGAAGGGAATTTACCTTCAGAGGTTAAACTGCGTCTGCAGAAGGCTGCCGAGGCTGCATTTAAACTGGATGAAGAAATGTCTAAAATCAGAAGTGAAATCCATGAAGCTCAGCGTGTTTTTCATCGTAAATCATAGGCAAAGGATGGGAAAATGTAATGAAGTTTAAAATTGTTTCTAGAGGAGACAAGCGGTCAAATAAAATAAAGAACATGATGCGGCAATATTTGGAGTCTTTTGGACTGGAATATCACAAGGAGGAGCCTGATTTGGCTATTTCAGTTGGCGGCGACGGTACCTTTTTAGAAGCTTTTCATCGCTATAATCACCGTCTGAAAGAAACAGCGTTTATCGGGATTCACACCGGTCATTTAGGTTTTTACACGGATTGGACGCAGGAGGAAGTGGATAAGCTCTTGACTGAAATTGCGAGAACGCCATTTCAAACGGTAGAATATCCATTAATGGAAGTAATCATCCGGGACGAATTAGGGAAAAAAGAAGACAGGCATCTTGCGTTAAATGAAGCGATGATCAAAACGGCAGATGGTTCATCTGTTGTCTTAGATGTGGAGTTGAAGGGGGAGCATTTTGAGACATTCCGCGGGGATGGGATATGTATATCGACCCCTTCCGGCAGTACAGCATATAATAAAGCGCTTGGAGGAGCAATTATTCACCCGTCTCTGGAAGCTATTCAGATAACGGAGAATGCATCGATTAATAACCGTGTTTTCCGGACGATTGGCTCGCCGTTAGTTTTACCGAAGCACCATACATGCTTTCTAAAGCCGATGGTGGATAATTCCTTCTTGATTCAGATTGATCATTTCACAAAGAATTATCATGAAGTAAAATCGATTCAATGCCGTGTGGCCAATGAAAAAATCCGTTTTGCGCGATTTAGACAATTTCCTTTCTGGCATCGTGTACGGGATTCCTTTGTTACTGAGGTGGATTAAGTGACTGCAGCGATACAAAAAAGCTGGGTAATTCCGGAGGATAGTGCTCAGCTGACGATAAAGGAATTTTTACAGAAAAAGCAGGGCTTTTCAAGAAGACTGCTGACTGCTATGAAACAAGAGGGCGGAAAATTTTTAATCAACGAAAAGAAGAGCTATATAACCGAAGCACTCAGGAAAAATGATACGTTAACCGTCATTTTTCCTGATGAAGTGTCAGGCGGTATTGAAGCAACAGAAATGAATTTGGCAATTATTTATGAGGATGAAGATCATTTAGTATTAAATAAACCGGCTGGTCAGGCTTGTCTTCCAGCAATGAATGACCGCCGTGATTCATTAGCAAACGGGATTCAGGCCTATTATAATGCATCAGATCATCCGGCAACGGTGCATATCGTAACAAGATTAGACAGAGATACGTCTGGTCTTGTTTTAGTTGCGAAAAACCGGTATGCGCATGCGCTGTTATCCGAAGCGCAGAAAAAGAATCAAATCCATCGTACGTACGAAGCGATTATTACTGGAGAAATGACTCCTTCAGCCGGAACGGTACATGCGCCAATCGCCCGCAAGAAAACATCTATTATAGAACGTGAAGTGAACTGGGAGGATGGAAAGGAAGCAACGACACATTACCAGACTGTATCCAAACTTTCTGGAGCCTCTCTTTTGCGAATTCAATTGGAAACAGGGAGAACGCATCAAATTCGTGTTCATTTCAGCCATTTGGGGCATCCTCTTCTGGGTGATGACCTGTATGGAGGAAGCACAGATGCCCTCGAGCGTCAAGCGCTGCATTGTACAGCAATTGAATGGGAGAATCCTTTTGAACATAAGAAAATGCAATTCCACTGTATGCTTTCCTCAGATATGGCTGCATGTAAAAAAAGCTTGTCTATGGATTATCCGGGAAATCTGTAAACCGCTCAGGCTGAAAGGATTGGTTGGATGGCACGGAAATGATTGTCTGCTCGGGAAATTGAAAAGCAGTCAGTTTATTTCCGAACACACAACCTGTATCTATATTGATTGTCCGGTTGATTTGACGCGGTTCTATAACAGGTGTATGCCCGTAAACAATCCATGGCTCTCCCCGGTAATGCTTTGCCCAGTCCCGCCGGATTGGTTTTCCCTGATGGTCTGTTTGGCCAGTGACATCTCCATAAAGGACAAATGATTTTGTGTGCCCGTCTTTCTGTCCAATTAAATGTTCCTTTATTCCTGCGTGAGCAACAACTAATTTCATGTCTTCAAAATGTAAATACAAAGGAGCTTTCTCATAAAGCGTCATAAACTTTTCCTGAATGTCCATTTGTTGAGATTCATTTAAGCTTTTCCATTCAGCAACCGTCGTTTCTAAACCATGCTTTTCCTGTACCCGGTTTCCTAAAAAAAAACGGTATAATTTATTGCAATGATTTCCCGGGACATAATAAGCTATTTTTTGTTCCATAACTAACTGATAGACCAGCCGTATAACAGCGATGGAATCTGGTCCGCGGTCTGTGATGTCTCCTATAAATACGATTTTGTTGCCGTGAGGATGAGAATAGATGCCATTATTCTGATGATATTTCAGCTTGTCCAGCAAGTCTAAAAGCTCGTCCAAGCATCCATGTATATCGCCGATAATATCTAATTTCATCGTCAAACCTCCTTGTACATATAAGTTCATTTCATTAAAATATAGGCTCATCTTACAGTATAACTTAATTTTCTTTGAAGTATGTGATGGTGAATGAAATCTTTTTTACCGGTCCATTATGTACTGGATTTTTTCCATTTTTGAAGCGTATTTTTTTCCGTGCTTTTTTGAACACGCATGTAAATTAAAATAATAGATATAGTAATCTTCCTGTACACGTGAACTTCAAATTGGAAAAAGTTAATGTTTCCCTAACACAAAATAATATATTGAAGGAAATTTACTTGACAACAAGAAAAAACACATATAAAGTGAGTGCTGGGTAAAAAAGTTGCCTTCAGGAAAATAAATAGCATCGTAACCTTTTTAAGTGTATAGCCAGCAAAGAAAAAGCTGATTATCTATATAAATTGAAATTAATAGCTACCGCTACAACGGGTTTCATGGGGTGAGTAATCGCAACCCCAGAAAAACACTCCGCTTTCCGTGGGCCCCGAGCTCATCTCCTTTAAAGAAGACTTGCTGATTGGCAAGCCGTCAGGCGCAGACAGAAGCAAAGTCGCACTTATGCCCCGCGGGTAGAAAAAAAGAAGTTCGCTTTTTTTCTGCGGGGTCTTCCCTCCGCGCTTTCCCACGACGGACAGGACGTCCTAGTGTCGGTCGTTGGTCACAGGACGTGACCGTTCTTAGCCGACCAGGAGTCTCCGTGTTTTTCTTCCGGGACAGGGACTGCGGTTACTCGCCCCACCGAAAACCATTGCGATTACTCGCCCCATCAAAAACCGTCGCTAGTTACTGTTTTCAATCATTATTTCGTCATTTTTATAAGAAAAATAAAGTGTAATTTCTTACTTCAATTTATATAGTGAGATAAAGTTCTTGTTTGCTGCTATAAGACTTGCTATTTGTTTCGCATCTTGTAAAATAGGGAAGGATGTGTAAGAATAAGAAAATCAGTGAAAAGAAAGGGGGAATTGCTATGAAAAAGGATCAATATGATGTTCAATATAAAGAACAGTTTCAAGAACATATTGATAAAGTTCAAGAAGCATTGGAAATGGAAAAAATGGAGGAGTTTCGGACAGAGTTTCTGGAAAACCATCCATATGATCAGGCTGTATTTTTCCAGCAGCAGGATGAAGAAAGAAGGTCACAGATATACACGTATTTATCTCCTGAAGAAATGTCAGAGATATTAATCAATATTGATTTGGATGATGTCGTTGAGTTTTTTGAGGAGATGGATCCGAGATATGCTGCGATGATTTTTGCTGAAATGCCTGTCGATGATGCAGTCGATATTTTGAATGAGCTGGATAAAGAAAAAGTGGTCAGTTATTTAACAATCATGGATAAGGAATCTGCTAACGATATTAAACAGCTGCTTCATTATGAAGAAAAAACCGCTGGTAGTATTATGACAACAGAATATGTCGTCCTCTTTGAAAATCAAACGGTTGCGGAGACGATGAATCAGTTAAAAAAAGAAGCTCCAGACGCTGAGACGATTTATTACTTGTTTGTTCTCGATGATGATAAACATTTAGTCGGTGTCTTATCAATAAGAGATTTAATTATTGCGGACCATGATACATTGATTAAAGAAGTCATGAGTACCAAAGTTGTCGCTGTATCCGTTGCAAAGGATCAGGAAGATGTTGCACAGATGTTCAGGGATTATGATTTTCTTGCACTTCCGGTAGTTGACTTTCAAGATCATCTTCTAGGTATTATCACAGTCGATGATATTTTAGACGTTATGGAAGAAGAGGCCAGTGAGGACTACTCCAAATTAGCCGCAATGTCCAACACGGATATTAAGGACGATACAGCAATTCGTTCAGCAAGAAAAAGACTTCCTTGGCTGGTTATCCTGTTATTTTTAGGTATGTTAACTGCTACATTGATTGCCAGCTTTGAAGAAACCCTGGAGCAAGTAGCGATTTTAGCTGCTTTTATCCCTTTAATTGGAGGGACAGCAGGTAATTCTGGGACACAGGCTCTTGCTGTATCTGTACGAGGAATGGCAACAGGAGAATTTGAGAATACTGGAAAATGGAAGCTTTTGGGCAGAGAAGCATTAACAGGACTCATCAATGGGGTCTTCTGTGGAATAATCCTTGCAGCAATTATTTTTATATGGCAGGGAAGTATTTATTTAGGCATACTTTTAGGATTATCTATTATGGGTTCCCTTCTTGTAGCAACATTAGCAGGGGCTCTTATCCCGATGCTGATGAATCGCTTGAATATTGACCCAGCAGTAGCATCAGGACCATTTATTACAACGATTAATGACCTTATTTCTACATTGATTTATTTTGGAATGGCCACTGCATTTATGAGTTATTTAATTTGATTATATGACTGAAAAAGGATTGTCTCACAAATTAGAGGCAATCCTTTTTCATATGTAGAGACATGGCGCTTTTGACACAAAACAAAATCTAGGTTCATACACTATACAAGATAAGCCGAGAAGGGGTGTAATGACCAATGACAGAAAAAAATAAAGCGCAAGCTCCTTTACTTTACATCAGCCAGCCTCAACTGAAAGCATCTCAAGCTCCGATGCAGGAAAATTATGTTGGCGACTATAGAAGACAGAAGAAACTCCATTCAAACGAAGTCCCGACTTTGAATAAAACACAGCCAAAAGATAAAAAAAGACCATCAGCCGAGAGCTCCCGGTCAGAAGAACAGCAATCGAGCAAGAAAAAGTTTATGGAAATGACGATTCCGGAAAAAATTAATTATTTAACCAATCGTTCTGAATTTGCTCCGTCGATAAGGTGTGAAATAATGACAGCTTCTAATAAAAAATACCGGGGCATTATTCGTGAAACAGAAAAAGATACTGTTTTTTTACAGTTAAATAACCGAAAAAACAGGGTGGAAATTGCAATTAAGGATATTGAAAGCATTCAGTTATTAGGGTTTTAAAAAACACCGTCCAGGAATATATTACCTGGATGGTGTCTTTTTGGTTCTTGCTGCTATTTTAGTGAAATGCTCTAATTGCTGGTAAGCAAGTAACATGGCAGAAACAATCTAAATCTACTGTGATACAAATACCTGTTGCTTCCAGGTCTTCGGTGTTTTGGTCAGTAGGATCCTTCATATGATCAAAACCGCAGCTTTCTCCATCACTGAGTAATAACTCAAGAATAGCACAATTGTTTTTATCTACTTTTTTCACCCTGAAAATAAAGCTTGATAAAATAGGATTCATCTTGTTGTGATGGTTTTTCGTGGTGCCAAACCCTTTAAAAGGTTTGCAATCCTTGCAGTATAGAATAACAGGTACGGTGTCTAAATCATTCGTTACTTCATTTGTACATAAAAGATCGTTGATTGATTGTTCACAGCTCGTATCACAGCAATTTTCTACAATGTCATTTTGAGCATCAACAATGTCTTTTAAAATATCTGCTACACAACTTCCGGTATCGTAATTTTTTCCACAACCCATGAGAAATTGCTCCTTTCACAATTTGAATTTTCTTTCCTTATAGGATATGTGTCTTCCTTGTGTTGGTGTGGGCGAGTGTGGTTATGATGAATGGCTATTGCAATAAAAATAAAATTCTGACTATACAAAAATTAAGAAACTGTATATAATATAGAAAAAAGCGGTTTCAAATTTTTGAGGAAGGGTATATAAAGGTGACTATACAAAGGAGGTGCGGGGGATGGGATATATTCTTCCGGTGCAGACTTCACAGTATGCTGATTATCATCAAAGAGTACAGCCGACCCAGAAAAAAGCGGACCAAGTAGAAAGTGCTTTTAAGGTTCAATTGGATAGAAAGCATCAGGAACTAAGCGCGACATATGAGCGCTATTACCGCAATCGGCCTGAACCTCAAAAACCAATCGACCTGCCGCTGGATTCTTCCCTCATCACGGGGAGAGGAAGGCATATCAATAAATATGTATAATAAAAGCATTCCTGTTTCCAACAGGAATGCTTCCTTATGATTAAGCAGAAGATCAGCCTCAATCATAATCTGTATATTTTTTATGATTACGATTAAAAAAGGGTACAATGTATAGAGGACTCCCTTTTATATACTCTGCATAAAAAATTTCTGAAACATCTTTATACCCCTGTTCATGGATAGACTCCTCCAGCCAGGATAATGGAAGATTTTTCTCCTCCATATTATCTTGAATGATTTCCCCGTCATTAATGAGCGTGATAGGCAAGGTAACATCCTGGGGAGATAATTTTAGATCCTTGCGTGTAGGCGTTTGATAATCCGTTTTTTTCAGAACAGAAACCGTTCCATTTGCTTCTAATACTGCAAATTCTACCTCACTGATAGAGAACACATCTTTTTCTCTTAAAAGGTGCTGCAGCTGATTAATATCCAGCTTGGTTTTTTTCATCATATCCCGGACAAGTTTGCCGCGATGGATTATAATGGTTGGACTTCCTTCAAGCAGATGTCTGGTCCGCTTATACTTTTGTGATACGATTTCGATAATATACATGAGAATAGCATATAGAGCTACGACGAATGCTATTTCCGGTATGCCGGCGTTTGGGTCAAATAAAGCATTCCCGACTAATTCTCCCAAGAGCAATGCGGAAATAAAATCAAATGGGGTAATCTGAGAAATCTGTGTTTTGCCTAATAATTTTGTGATTAAAAATAATGCGAAAAAACCAAAGATAACTTCTGTAAACATACTCATATAACTAGACATATCATACGCTCCTTTAATGTACACAGTATTTTATAGTGTGTACAAAAGCAGAGAAAAAATGTATTAAAAAAGACCCTTATCTGCCAGAGATAAGAGCCTCTATTTAAACCTTTATAATTTTTTTATCATGGTGACATGAGGAATGCCTGCATCCATAAATTCTCCAGATGTCACTTCATAGCCAAGCTTTTGGTAAAAATTTTGTGCATGTGTCTGTGCGTTTAATTTGGCTTTATGAAAATCCTGTTGTATTATTTCTTGTTCCATTTTTTGCATTATTTTTTTGCCGATAGACTTTCCGCGTTGTGATTTGAGCACGCAGATGCGCTCTAATTTACCATAACCGTCTTCCGTGAATCGAAGGCGGGCGGCAGCAACTGGAGTTTCTTCATCATAGGCGATAAAATGCGTTGCTGTTTTATCGAATTCATCTATCTCTTCTTCAGAAGGCACGTTTTGTTCATCTACAAATACCTCATTTCGAATGTGATACACATCTTGTAATTCTTCTGGTGTCCTTGCAGTTTTTACGAGCATGCGTGTTTATTCCTTTCCTAATAAAAATGTTTCATATACCGTCCAAGAACCGTTATCTAATTCGTATAACAGCTGGAATCGGTCAATATAATCCTTGATTGCAAAACCTTCCATTTTTAATCTTCCTACAATATCTGAGAATTCATCATGCTCCAAATCCTGGGCAATTGTAATATGCGGTACAAAAGAATGTTTTTGGTTATTCTCAAGAATTCCTTGCTGCAGGTGTTCATTGAGCGTTTGTAACTGTTCGATTGGTTCAACTTTTAAATAAATGGTATTTGTTATCGGTTCAAAGGTACTTACCTTATTGATATGAATATAAAAAGGGTCTACGCTGCCCGCAATTTTATGGAGCTCCTGAACCACGTCATCAATCTGCTCCGGATCTGTTTCAAACGGGTACTTTAATGTAATATGCGGAGGGATTAAAGCGTACCTTGGGTCGTAACGCTTTCTTAATGCATTGGCTTGATCCTGTACGTTTTTTGAAGGGAAAATAGCAATTCCATATTTCATTCAAACAACCTCCTAGTATAGAAATTATTATCAGCTATAAATAATCTGTATTTACATAAGTATAGCAAAAGAAATGGAAAATAGAAATTTTAATCAAATAAAGTTGTGAGCAGACGGCGCATATCATTTTGCCAATACTTCCACGTATGAATACCGTCCTCTAATTCATGATAGGTATACGCTGCTTCTGCTTTTGCCAATGCCTGATTTAATTGACGGTTAGGCTCTACAAAATCAGCTGTGTTTCCGTCACTCATTTTCACTGCTGTTTCCTTTGTACCGATGGTGTGATAAATATCCAGTGTGGACAAGGGCTTTGCCTGCTCCACATATGCTAACACCTTATCGTCAACATAAGGAGACTGGAGTCCTGCTTTATCAAATAGATCCGGATATTTCATTGCGGTCATCAATGCGAGCGTTCCTGCCAGAGAATCGCCAATAATCGAACGGGATTTCCCCAGATGATTTGCCGGAATCAGTTCATCTAAATACGGCACAACTTCCTGGATGAGAAAATCTGTGTATGCTTCATTCTGCTCGCCAGACGGGTGATATTTTTCTCTGCGGTCATATTTATCTTTGTAATGGATTCCCACAAAAATCACATTATGCATTTCTTTTTCCTCATGAAGCTTGTCGCTTAACGTAGCGATTCGTCCCATTTGAAAGTAATCCTTTCCATCCTGCATGATGCAGATTTCATATTTATACGCTGTAGAAAAGACTTCAGGATGATAAATCTGTAATGTCATCGTTTCTCCTAAAAAGGAGCTGTTTATTTCTTTTTCAATCATTTTTCCTTTCCTGCGCAAGCTTCCCACCTCCATTTTTTATAATGAATAATATGTTTTATCGTATAGAAATAGTTTATCATTGTGTGATGTTGCTGTCACTTGAACGTCCTTTTGAAGCTTATTTTTATCGAAGTGTAACAGCCTGTTTCAGTCAACTGATATTTAGAAGGAAAGGAAAAAATTCGACTGAATAAAGTCTCCTTTTATTGATAAAGATGATAATATTTCCCTTTCCGTTTCATAAGCTCCTCGTGGCTGCCCTGCTCCATGATATTTCCATCTTCCAGCATAATAATTTTATCTGCCTCCCGAATCGTATTGAGTCTATGGGCGACAACAAAACTTGTGCAATCCTTCATCAGGCGTTTTAATGCTTCTTGAATGTGCAGCTCTGTTACGGTGTCAATATTACTGGTCGCCTCATCAAGGATTAAAATTTTCGGATTTGCTAATAATGCGCGGGCGATGGTCAACAGCTGTTTTTGTCCCTGACTAATGCCGCTTCCGTCCTGATTCAACACGGTGTCGTATCTATCCTGCAAAGACATGATAAAGTCATGAGCATTCGCATTCTTCGCAGCCTGTTCTACTTCTTTATCCGTCGCATCTAAGTTGCCGTAACGGATGTTTTCCCGAATCGTTCCGTGAAATAAGAATGTATCCTGTAAAACAAAAGCCATATGCTTTCGCAGGCTGGTCCGTTTTATTTTTTTAATATCGACACCATCCAATGTAATCTGTCCGCTATCATAATTATAAAAACGGGAAATCAGATTAATAATGGTAGTCTTTCCGGCGCCGGTATGACCTACAAATGCAATCGTTTCTCCAGGCTTTGCTTCCAAGCTGATATCATTTAGAATGTCGGCAGATTCGTAACCGAAGCCAACATGATCAAAAACAAGATGCCCTTTTGTATCTGGAAGCTCTATTGCGTCCTCCTCATCAACTTCCTCTTGCGTTTCATCCATTACCTGAAATACTCTTTCTGCACCTGCGATAGCGGATAGAAGCAGGTTAAATTGGTTTGATAATTCATTTAAAGGTCTGGTGAATTGTCGGGCATATTCAGTAAAGATAACAATCGTTCCGACAGTAACCAGTGCTCCGTCTGACGTGATAACCAGCACACCGCCGACAAAGGCGATTATCGCAAAGCTTAAAAAGTTCAAGGTATTCATGATCTTCGGGATGAACCCAGAGATGGTCAAAGCCCAAAAGCCTGTATTCTGCAAGGATTTATTTCTTTGCTCAAACTGATTCTTTACATAGTCTTCCTGTGAATACGTCTTCACAACATGCTGACCGGAAACAATTTCTTCTACATAGCCATTTACATTTCCCAGATCCCGCTGCTGTAATTTATACAGCGGTCCGGTTCTTCTGGTGATCCAGCGCATCGCAAAAAACATGACTGGAATAATAGACATCGTAACAACTGTCAGGATAGGGCTGAGGTAAAGCATAATACTGACAGTACCGATTAAAGTAAGCACACTGGCGAAAATTTGAATCACAGATTGGTTCAGGGTGTTATTGATATTATCGATATCATTGGTTAGCCGGCTCATCAACTCCCCATGCTGCCGCTGGTCAAAGTAGGAAATAGGGAGGCGGTGAAATTGTTCAAATAAATTTTTTCTCAGGGTATATACGGTTTGTTGTGCAATGTCTACCATCCAATAGTTTTGAAGAAAGAGCGATAAGGAATGAATCATGTAGACGATAACCAATCCTAAAAGCAGCATACCAAGTCCGTTTAGCTGCCCGACTGCAATAAAATGGTCAATGGACATTCCGACTAGAAAGGGACCCAATAGAGCAAATAATGAACTGATAACGACCATGAAAATGACAAGAAATAGTTTCCCTTTTTCCATTTTTAAATAGTTCCAGATCCGTTTTAAGGCAGCTCCCATGTTTTCTGCTTTTTTTGAATCACCTGTATTCACAGTTGATACATCAATTCGTTTATATTGAAAAGCAGCTTTTAAAGAATTATTTCGCATGGAGAACCTCCTTTTCCTGCTGTGATTCTGCGACAGCCCGGTATAATTCAGAGCGGTCGAGCAGCTCATTATGCGTACCGATATCCAGAATTTTTCCTTGGTCTAGCAGAAGTATCCGGTCGGACGTTTTAGCAGTAGTTATTTTTTGTGTAATTAGAAGAACTGTACACGGATAATGATCCAATGCTTGCAGAAAACGTGCTTCAGTAGCTAAATCAAGTGCACTTGTACTGTCATCGAGCATTAACATCTCCGGCTTGCGAATAAGGGCGCGGGCAATAGAGATGCGCTGTTTTTGTCCGCCGGAGAGATTTACTCCTTTCTGACCGACTCTGGTTTCATATTGATGTTCCAGCTGCTGAATCGTATCATGGATTTGTGCATCCTTCGCTGCTTGAATCACTTCATCCATTGTTGCATCTTTTTTTCCAAAAGCGATATTATCAAAAATAGAGCCGGTAAATAAAAGCGGTGTCTGCGGAACGTAACCAATACCATCCCGTAAAGCCTTGAAGGAATAGTCCGTTAAAAGTATATCATCTACGTAAATATTTCCTTTAGAAGGCTCGTAAAGGTGGGGTATCAACTGGAATAAAGAAGTCTTCCCGGACCCTGTTGCTCCGATAATCGCCAGTCGTTCACCAGCATTTACGGAGAATGAAATATCTGATAGTGTTTCCTTAAATGCGTCCGGATAACGGAAAGAGACATTCTCAAATACGAGGCGGCCTTTCGACAAAGAAAAAACCGCCTGTTTTAACTCCTCTTGTTCTCCATCTTCCTCTGTGAGCACCTCGCTGATTCGCTCGGCAGACGCCTTTGTTCTGGAAAGTATCATGATAATAAAAGAAAACATAGAAATGGCCATCGCTACACGAAGCGCATAATTGATCATCGTAACAACTTCACCAATATTTGCCTGCCCGTTAACAGTTTGGATGCTTCCGAACCAGATAATAAAAATTAAACTTAAATTCATAACAAACAATAAAACGGGACCGGATGATTCCACAATTCGAAAGGTTTTTCGGGTCGTCACAGCAAGTGTCCGGTTGGCGTCATCAAATCGGTTTTCTTCTGTGCTGCGGCGGGTAAAGGCTTTGATGAGTCTCATACCGGCAAGGTTTTCCTGCATGACACGATTGACATCGTCTACATTGCTCTGTACCTGTTTAAATAATTTGCTTGAAATTTTTAATATCCATAAAAGAAATAAAATGAGAAGCGGCACAGTGACTAAAAAAATCAATGCCAGCTGCGCATTGACTACAAAAGCCATGATAACACCGCCAAGGACAGTCAATGGTGCTTTTGCCATAATACGAAGCACCATGAAAACGGTATTCTGAATCTGGCGGATATCATTTGTAAACCGCGTAACCAGAGAAGATGTAGGGTATTTATTTAATTTTGCATAGGTGAAGCTCTGAATTTTGGAAAATAGTTCCTCCCGCAAATCATAAGCATAGGAAAAGCTGACATGAGAGGACAGAAAAGAATTTAGAACGCCTGCAAGAAAGGATAAAAGAGCCAGGCCAATCATAATCGAACCCCAAAATGCAATATTTTGGATATCCTGATTTACTACCCCTTGATTAATCATCAGTCCCAAGAAGAGGGGAAGCAACAGCTCTACTGTAAGCTCGATAAGCATTAATGAGAATGCAATTATTGAAGGAAATGTATAAGGTCTTAAATAGGAAAACACCTTTCGCAAATCAACCACCCGCCAACTAAAAGAGTAAAAGTATTCAGAAATTAAAATGGAAATAAATTGTTTACTATATTATAGAATGAATGGTGATAAATAAGCCAGTATTTGGTTCGGTTTACGAAGTGATGATGGGGGGGAGTTATAACCCTGTAAAATCTACAATAATAACTATATAAATTGAAATTAATAGCTACCGCTACAACGGGTTTCATGGGGTGAGTAATCGCAACCCTAGAAAAACACTCCGCTTTCCGTGGGCCCCGAGCTCATCTCCTTTAAAGAAGACTTGCTGATTGGCAAGCCGTCAGGCGCAGACAGAAGCAAAGTCGCACTTATGCCCCGCAGAAAAAAAGAAGTTCGCTTTTTTTCTGCGGGGTCTTCCCTCCGCGCTTTCCCACGACGGACAGGACGTCCTAGTGTCGGTCGTTGGTCACAGGACGTGACCGTTCTTAGCTGACCAGGAGTCTCTGTGTTTTTCTTCTGGGACTGCGGTTACTCGCCCCACCGAAAACCATTGCGATTACTCGCCCCATCAAAAACCGTCGCTAGTTACTGTTTTCAATCATTATTTCGTCGTTTTTATAAGAAAAATAAAGTGTAATTTCTTACTTCAATTTATATAGATAGTATGTAAAAAGGAAAACGAGCATGAGTAAAAATAAAAATAGCAACTCCTAAATAGTTAGAAGTCGCTATTTATTAATGAATGATTCCGATTGGACTCGAACCAACGACTTCCACCCTGTCAAGGTGGCGCTCTCCCAGCTGAGCTACGGAATCGTATGTAAGTACAAATTATATTATACAGCCAAATGAAGCAGAAGACAAGCTAATAAATATTTATTTCGTTCTAATTGAATCGCATCGAAAAATGAGTTTTTGATGACTGCTTTATTTTAATAGACTATTCTCTATGCTTTTGTCCGCCTGTTAAAGTGGAATAAATGAGGGACAATACATCTTAGGAATAGATAAATTTAAAATCATAAGAATATTTAATAACTTTCCTTCAATTCTTCCTTCCTGTAAAATGAAATAGATTACATTATATTTAATTTGAAAGAGAGAGGAAATATAAAATGCTAGAAAAATTAAAAGCCTATCGATTTCCACTTATTCTTTTAGCTTCTATTATTATTGGAGCGATAATTGGATTGATTTTTGGAGATGATGCAACTGTTATCAAACCTTTTGGGGATTTATTTATTAATTTATTATTTATGATTGTTATCCCGCTTGTATTTTTCTCTATTTCGTCAGCGATTGCCGGCATGGATAGCATGAAGCGGCTTGGGAAAATCATGGGGTCGATGATTACCGTATTTGTCGTAACCGGGGTGATTGCTTCTGTAGTGATGCTTATTGCTACTGTTATATTCCAGCCGGGCTCAGGTGTCGATATCCCTTTAAGCACTCCTGAAAATATAGAAGAACAGAGTTTAGGGGATCAATTAGTCAATACATTTACAGTACCTGATTTTGTTGATTTATTTTCAAGAGATAATATGATGGCCCTTATTGTGATGTCCATCCTGGTCGGTGTTGCAACTGGATTGGCAGGAGAGAAGGGGAGACCGTTTGGAAGATTGCTAACGAGTGCTTCCGATGTGTTTATGAAGTTAATTAAACTCATTATGTATTATGCTCCGATTGGGCTCGGCGCGTACTTTGCATCCTTAGTAGGGGAATTTGGTACAGCGTTGATTGGTGATTATGCCAGGGCAGTGATTGTCTATTACCCTGTGGCTGTATTGTATTTTGCGATTGGTTTTACATTATATGCCTTCCTTGCTGGCGGAAAAAAAGGAGTCAGCCGCTTTTGGAAAAATATACTTGGACCGGCTGCAACCTCACTGGGGACTGGAAGCAGTGTTGCAACAATCCCGGTTAACCTGCAGGCGGCAGAACGGATTGGTGTTCCGAAAGATATTCGTGAGACCATTATGCCGCTTGGAGCCACCATTCATATGGATGGTTCCTGTTTATCTGCTATGTTAAAAATCGCCTTTATCTTTGGGGTATTTAATCAGGATTTCACTGGAATCGATACATTTTTAACTGCCATTGGTATTTGTTTATTATCTGGTATCGTGATGAGTGGAATTCCGGGAGGCGGCTTTACAGGGGAGTTAATGATTATCACATTGTATGGCTTTCCGATTGAGGCCCTGCCAATCATCACAGCTATCGGAGTGGTTGTTGACCCGCCGGCTACAATGGTGAATTCTACTGGTGATACGGTGTCGAGTATGGTTGTGGCAAGACATATCGAAGGGAAAGACTGGATGGAGAAAGCAGATGCCGCCAGGACTTAATTTATAAAATGCAAAGGTGCTGTGTCCCGGTAAGTTTGGGGCACAGCACCTTTTTTAAATTATTTAGTTTAGAAATATATTATTCGTGGAACACAAATAATATAAATAAATTGTTAGATTTCGTAGGAGGTATATTAACATGAGTGATGGTTTTAAAGATAAAATTAAAGGTGCAGGAGATAAAATAAAAGGTGAAGCAAAAGAAGCGTACGGCAAAGCAACAGATAACCCGAAAAAGCAAGCGGAAGGAAAAGCTGATAAAGCAAAGGGTGCCGCAAAAGATAAAAAAGGCGAAATAAAAGATGAGCTGAACAGTTCGAATGAAAATGATACAAAATAAAAGGCTGTTTTAACGGCAATAACATTTTGAAAATCGTTAGGTCGGCTTTTGCCTAAATATAAAAACCCCAGATACCTTGATAAGTAAGGAATCTGGGGTTTTTTGAACAGGCTTCACGCTATTAATGAGAGTAGAAATGAATGGAATATAACAGCCTTGATATAGCAAGGTTTGAATGGTCATTTTGTAAAGAGTAAGAAAGTATATAAAAAATGCTGAATATAGCCGCTCCAACGGAAAAAGCAACAGGTAGACCTGAGCAGGAAGCGGTTTTCTTACCGTGCGGCTGAACGTTGCCCGCGGAAAGCGACTTCCCGTAGCGGACATCCGGACATCGCTTCGGCGAGGACACCTGTGATTTAAAGACCAAGCGGTGTTCTTGGTTTTTCTAAAACCCGCCGAAAAAGCAGGCGAAACTGCATTCATGGATACTCCAAACTGATTAACCTGAACCAGATTGTGGTTCTTAAGATTAATAAAATAATTTTCATTTTATAAAAATAGCCCTTCACAGAGCGTGAGAGGCCTTATCAATTAAATTTACTGTTTTTCCATGTTATTAAACTCTGAAGTGTCGCGAATTGACCAACTAATTATTCCTGGTCCAGCCACAGGCTCAGAATAGATGATTTTCTTTCTGGAAATATTTTTAAAATATTCATTAGCTTCTTTTTGAGAATTAGCGACTACTGTATGTTGCGCCCCGTTCGTATAAATATCAAATGCTTCCATTTTAAAATCCCTCCAAGTTATTAAACGTATTATTCTTTCTCATGTTTAAAAACCAGTATTGCCAATCTATCTATATATTAAACAATCAATAAGGATTTTTTAAATAAAAAAGCCCTCATATTGAAAGGTTAAGCTTCCTGCTCACGCATTTTTTCTAACTAAAAAGCCACCGAAAATACAGTTCTTCAACCTATTGCAAAATGTATAAAAAAAAGCCTTGAAACATTGATTTAACAACATTTCCAAGGCTTTTCTTGTATTTAAATTCAGTTCAACCCGATTAACGAGAGTAGAATTCAACAATAAGCTGTTCGTTAATCTCAGCTGGAAGTTCAGAACGCTCAGGGAAACGAGCATACGTACCTTCTTTTTTCTCCGCATCAAAAGTAGTATATTCTGGTACGAAGTTGTTCACTTCAATCGCTTCTGTAACGATATCTAGTTTTTGAGATTTTTCACGAAGAGCAATTGCTTGACCTGGTTTTACAGAGTAAGATGGGATATCTACGCGAACGCCATCTACTGTAACGTGACCATGGTTAACCAATTGGCGAGCTTGTTTACGTGTGCGAGCAAGACCTAAACGGTAAACAAGGTTATCAAGACGAGATTCAAGAAGAATCATGAAGTTTTCACCATGGATACCTTTCATGTTACCAGCTTTATTGAACAGGTTACGGAATTGACGTTCGTTCAATCCGTACATGAAGCGTAGTTTTTGCTTCTCTTGCATTTGCAAGCCGTATTCAGATAGTTTTCTGCGTGAGTTCGGTCCATGTTGACCAGGAGCGTAAGGGCGTTTATCTAATTCCTTACCAGTTCCAGTTAATGAAATGCCAAGACGACGTGATTTCTTCCATACTGATCCAGTATAACGTGACATAGGACATTTCCTCCTTTATGTTTTATTTGCATAAAATAAAACGCGCGTGATCGTTCCGTTGTTCATTATGTTTTCATGTACCATCGCTCCAGCAGCAGAGAGTTACACGATACACCTTTATAAGCTGAAACTTACAAAGGAACAAAATGAGTGCAAGCGTCGACTCACTTAGGCCACTTTATTATTTTACACAAATTATAGTATATAATTTACATATACGCTTGTCAACATAAAATTAACATAGAGTTAAATAAATCAGGCTAAATTAGAGTGAAATTAACAAAATGTTAAGTTAGAATATTTTTTTCTCTAAGAGCAAAAATGATTTATTATGCATTCGAATCCGTTATAATGAATATATCTACAGTTACCATTTATAGTGAAAAAGGACGTTTATAAATGTTTCTCAAGCTGTGCAACAAATTTTTCTAAATTATCTTGATCGATTGCATCGAATCTGTCATAAATCGGACTGTCGATATCCAAAACACCGATAATTTCCTTATTGCGGGAAATAGGAATAACAATTTCGGACTTTGAAGCTCCGTCACAGGCGATATGACCAGGAAATTGATGGACATCTGCTATACGCTGTGTTTTATTTTTAGAAACCGCAGTACCGCAAACTCCTTTTCCAAAAGGGATACGAATGCAGGCAGGAAGTCCTTGAAAGGGGCCGAGCACTAATTCTTCGTTTTCGGTTAAGTAGAATCCAACCCAGTTAACTTCATCTAAAAATTGGTTGAGCAGAGAGGAAGCATTTGCTAATAGCGCGGTTTGATTTGATTCTCCTGTGGATAGTGCGTCCAGTTGTTTAATAAGAAGCTCATAGTCTTTTGTTTTTTCTCCAGAATAATCAAGTTGTTGAAACATGATGTATTACCTCCTAAAAGTTTATAGTAAAAGCGTGACAAATAATGACATATTGAAATTTATTGTCGATAATCGATTAAAGGATTTATCCCTTTCTTTGTCGTATGAATAGAGTAAGGAGTTGAAAAGAATGAAAAATAATATAACGAAGCAAAAAGTAGTTGATGCTGCTTCCTCCCTATTCTTTCAAAAAGGATTCCATGGCACTTCTGTGCGCGATATTGCAGAGCGGGCCTCTGTGAATGTTTCCTTGATCAGCTATTATTTTAAAGGGAAGCAGGGCCTTTTAGAATATGCTGTAACAAACTATTATGAAGCATATTTAGAAAAAATAGAAGAATCACTGGAAAAAACAGAAGCTGATGCTGCAATCTATCGATTAAATGAATTAATTTTTACAATTATACATTATAAGCAAATGCATCATCAATTAACATGTTTTATTCAGCGCGAATTATCTCTTGATTCCGTGTTTGTCAGAGAAATGACCGTCACCTATCTGGCGAAAGAAAACTATTATTTAAAAGCGCTGTTTCAGGAAACAATTGGTAAAAGCGTCGGACAGGAAGAGAAGCACTATTTATTTATGCAGCTGAAGGGGATGCTGATTACCCCTTATATTTTGCATTCAGATTGGAAGGACCAAATTGTAGGGGAATTTGCTCATGAACAATTTGTTAAAAAGTATACGAAAAGTATACAAAAATGGATACAGTTTAATACGGACGTGAGGATAGGAGGGGAGATTCAATAATAAAAAATATGTCTTTTTCTCCGTATTACAATAAAAAGTTGTTGAATCGATAAGAAAAATGTATTTTCTTTAGCCAAAAGGGCGGAATACATGATATTATAAAGGATATATTATTGTGATTTTTATAATTGTTGATATATTTATATAGAGGTTTATTGGTTGGGAGGCAAAGTATGGCTGTCGTAGTAGGGATTATTTTAGCGATTATTGTATGTTTAACCGTTGCTTTAATTGTAAGAAAACGAGTTTACGATCATGTGGACCATATAGAAAAATGGAAATTAGATATCACGGATAGAGATGTAGCAAAACAGATTGGGCAGATTAAAGCATTGAATCTTTCTGGAGAGACCTTAGAGAAATTTGAAGCCTGGAAAGAAGAATGGGAAAAAATCGTAACAAAATCCTTGCCTGACGTAGAAAAATATCTTGTGAATGCAGAGGAAGCAGCTGACCGTTTTCTTGTGCCGAAAGCAAACAAGATTTTAAAAGAGGCGGAAAGTCATCTGGGGAAAACAGAAGAAGAAATAAAAGAAATTATTGCAGAGTTAGAGGAATTACTTCGTGCAGAGGCAAATGGACGTGAAAGTGCGGAGGAATTAAAGCCTAGAATCAAAGGATTAAGAAGCATGCTTTCCCAATCCAGATACCAGTATGGCAAGGCTGAAAAGGAATTTGATAAAGAAATTGATGCATTGGAACTGATGCTGGAGCAGTACGATGAATTTGTGAATGATGGTGATTATTTAAAAGCAGATGAAAGCATTCAAGAGCTAAAGGAAAGTACTCAAACGGTAGAGAATAAATTAGAATTATTCCCTGATTTGCTCAAACAAGTAAAGCAGGATATGCCGTCACAATTAACAAATCTTTCCGCCGGTATGAAAGAGATGAAGGAAAATGGATACCGGATTAAACACTTAGGTTTTGAAAAAGAAATTATTACATATCAGGAACAATTGAGAAATCTGGAATCTCAGCTGGAAACAGCAGATATAACAGAAGTTGAAGAGCAGCTTCAGCAAATGGAGACCCGTATTTCAGAAATGTACGAAGCGCTGGAAGGGGAAGCAATTGCTAAAAATTATATAGAGAAGAAAGCTCCGGAGTATGAAGATTCAGTAAAACAAATAAGTGCTACGTATGAAGCAGCAACACTGGAAATTGAAGAAATCCAAAAAGCTTACCACGTAGAAGACGATGATATGGAACGTTTCCAAACCATGGGTAAAGCGATCAAGGCTTTGAAAAATCATGTAGAAACAATAGAGCAGAGTATAGATGATGACAAACAATCTCATTCTGAATTGAAAAAAGGAATTGAAGAAGGCTTTAAGAAGATTGAAGAGCTGGAAGAGGAACATGAATCGTTTAAAAAGTCTATCGCAAATTTACGGAAAGATGAACTGGAAGCAAGAGACAAGCTGGAAGAAATGCACGGCCAGCTTGCAGAGTTGAATCGAAAGCTGAAAAAGAGTAATATACCAGGAGTGCCAAGTTATATTTGGACGCGTTTTGAAACAGCATTGCAAAAAAACAATAAAGTAATGGAAGCATTAGAAACCTACCCTCTGGATATGAGCAGCGTACAGCACGCATTGACGGAAGCAAAAAGCTCGATTGATCAAGCTTATGAACAGGTGGATATGATGTTGGATCAGGCTTACTTGACGGAGCAGGTGATTCAATATGCAAACCGCTACAGAAGCCAAAATTCAGAGCTGGATCATAAGCTGAAGGAAGCTGAAAGGCTATTCCGTAATTTTGAATATGAGCTTTCTTTAGAGCATGCCGCCAATGCAGTAGAAGAGGTAGAACCCGGTGCTTTAAAGAAAATAGAAACGTATCAAGAGGAAAGAAACAATTAAAATAACTTTTAACAAATGGTAAGTTCCTTAGATTTTTCCGCTACGATAACATAAGAAATATAAGATGAAGGCTGTCGCTAAGAATGAAATACTTATTGCTTAGGTCAGCCTTACATTTTTGTTTATGCAAAAAGATTTAATGTAAGAAGGTGCAAATATGATATATTTTGATAATAGTGCGACGACGAAGCCGCATTCAGAAGTCGTAGATAGTTTTACAAAAGTGTCCGCTAACTACTTTGCCAACCCCTCATCCATACATCCTTTAGGGGGACAAGTTGAAAAGCTGCTGGAGGCAGCCAGACAGCAGGCAGCGGATTTAATTGATGTGCCGAGAGAAACGATCATCTTTACCTCTGGAGGGACAGAAGGAAATAATACTGCCATCAAAGGAGTTGCCCTGGAGCATCAATCACGCGGCAAACATATTATTACCACTGGAGCAGAGCATCCATCGATTCATGATACTTGCGGGAGTCTGGAAAAACTGGGCTTTGAAATTACCTATTTACCTGTGACAGAAAATGGAACTGTTTCTGCAGCAGATGTAGAAAAAGCCATTAGAAAAGATACCATCCTTGTTACTATGATGCAGGTGAATAATGAAATTGGTTCGATTCAACCGGTTGAAGAAATTGGGACTGTTTTGAAAAAATATCCGAAAGTATTATTTCATGTGGATGCCGTACAAGGTTTAGGGAAGGTTCCTTTGAAACTTACGGGTTCTGGCATTGATATATGTACCTTTTCCGGTCATAAAATTCATGGTCTAAAAGGAACCGGACTTCTGTATGTCAATCATACAGCGAAATTATATCCGCTTTTGCATGGCGGAAGTCAAGAATCGGGTATTCGTTCAGGAACAGAGAATGTAGCAGGCGCTGTTTCCTTTGTAAAAGCATTGCGGTTAATCAAAGAAAAGGAAAGCAGTCAAAAGGATAATGTTTTAAAAAGGCTGCATGATAAGCTTATAAATGAACTTCATCAGATGGAGGATGTAGAAATTAACAGTCCGGAAGATGGTGCGAATCATATTGTTCATTTTTCCGTTCCTGGAATCAAGCCGGAGGTTATTATCCACAGTTTAAGCCAGAAAGAAATATATATTTCAACAAAATCTGCTTGTTCCTCCAGGGATTTAACAGAAAGCCATGTGCTCGTTGCCTGCGGAAAACCAAATGAAGTTGCTTCTTCCGGCTTACGGGTAAGCTTTTCTTATGAGAATACGGAAGCAGAAGCGGCAATTTTTGTAGAGGAATTAAAAAAAGCAATTCAACAATTTAAAGAGGTATTGAGGTAGATAATATGCAATATGATCATATATTAATTCGTTATGGAGAGTTAGCATTAAAAGGAAAAAATGCCAAGCAGTTTATATTAAAGCTTCATGATAATATACACCAGAAGGTAAAAGAGTTTGATGGTGTGAAAGTAATGCGGACACAAGGGAGAATGTTTGTCCTGCTAAATGGCAATCCGCCGGAGCCAATCATTGAAAAACTACAAAACGTTTTTGGCATTCATAGCTTAAGTCTGGCAATTCGTGTAGAAAACGATGTAGAAGAGATAAAAGAAGCGGCTCTCTATGCATTAAAGCGGGAGCCGAATGCGAAAACATTTAAAATGAGCGTTCGCCGAACAAAAAAAGATTTCCCAAAGCATTCGGGAGAAATGAATCATATCCTGGGCAGTCATTTATTAACGAATACGGAGGATATTACCGTAGATGTACATGACCCTGATTTGGAAATTAAAGTAGAGATACGTAAGGAAGCAACCTATATTACGAGCGGAACCATCAAGTGCCGGGGCGGATTGCCAGTCGGAACTTCAGGAAAGTCGCTGCTGCTGCTTTCAGGAGGAATTGACAGCCCGGTGGCCGGATTGTTAGCAATGAAAAGAGGCGTACATTTAGAAGCAATTCATTTTCATTCTCCGCCATTCACCAGTGAACGCGCGAAGCAGAAGGTGCTGGATTTAGCGAAGCAGTTGACGACATATGGGAAATCAATCAAAGTGCATATTGTTCCATTTACCAAATTACAGCAGGAAATTTTTAGAGAGATGCCGAATGATTATGCGATGACTATTATGCGCCGTGTGATGTTTCGTGTCAGTGAGGAGCTTTGCAAGCGCGAAGGAATCTTATCCTTGACTACAGGAGAGAATCTTGGGCAGGTGGCAAGTCAAACCATGGACAGCATGCACACCATTAATGAAGTGACCAATTACCCTATTATCCGCCCATTGATTGCGATGGATAAAGATGAGGTTATTCGAATTGCGCAGGATATCGGCACATATGAAACATCGATATTACCGTATGAAGATTGCTGTACAATCTTTGTGCCGAAATCTCCAAAAACAAAGCCGAAGCGGGATAAAGTGAATTTCTATGAATCGAAATACGATTTTACTCCGTCCATTGAAGAAGCGATAGAGGGAATAGAAACCATAAAAGTAACCGAGAAGACCTTGTTTAATGAGGATTTTACAGACCTTTTCTAAGTAATATCTCAACTTTCGCACCTAAGAATAAGCAAATATATCTTGCTATTCCAGGAGGAACATGTTCTCCATTACCATGCTTGCATTTTAGTGAAATATCCGGCCAACCACTCCGCTTTCCGACGTACAAATGTTTTCGATGGGACGAGTAATCGCAGTCCCAGGACGTGCAAGTGCAGGCGTTGTGACAGGAGTCACGGGCTTAGCCTGCAAACCACTTAGGAGTCTGCGTGGTTGGCCTGTGCTCTGATAGGATTCTGCAGTGAATGAAAGAAATAACATCTCAATGAGTTGGATGAAATAGCAGCTTTCGTCTGAACAACCCAATCATAACAGCATGGATATGAAATAAAGAGGATAGCTTCGATGTACAGAAAGGAATCTTGGTCGAACATTTTACCATACAGCATGAAAAATATGTTCTATCTGATTAAACATCTATTTGGTGAGGTGTTTTCCATGTATAGAATATCCTACTAGCGGAGGAAAAACACCGAGACTCCTATGGGAAAGCGCAATGGTCTTCTGCGGGGCGAGTAATCGCAGTCCCAGTGGGAAGACCCCGCAGAAAAAAGCGAACTTCTTTTTTTGAGGAGGCTGAGCGCAAGCCCATGGAAAGCGTAGTGTTTTTCCGCAGCGGTGCTTTACACTTCACCTTCTATTCTTTGTCAAGGAAGTTATCCAAGGAACAATCAACTCCTGTTTCTATAGAGATAAAGTTACTTTTTAATGTGCGAAAGTTGAGTAATATAAAAAGGACATGCACAAGAAAAAATTACCATAAAAACAAATGCATGTTTCTCCCCTGCTTGGTGCAATCTATAGTTACCAAGGAGGTGAACAACATGGCAAACAATAACTCAAATCAATTAGTTGTTCCAGGAGTGCAACAAGCACTTGATCAAATGAAATACGAAATTGCTCAGGAATTTGGTGTTCAACTTGGTCCTGACTCAACTTCTCGTGCTAACGGATCTGTTGGTGGAGAAATTACGAAAAGATTAGTAACAATGGCTGAGCAACAATTTGGTGGAACTAAATAAATAACATGATTGGCTGGCTGCCTCCGCTGATGCGGGGGCAGCCTTTATATTTGGATCTGATAAAAAAACTGCCGCAGCTTATTAGTGCAGTGCGCGGCAGGTTTTGAATTATTTTATTAAGGAGAATTTCCCCTGGAACTGCAGCTGAGTGAAGTTACGTTTTATAAAAAAGTACGTTGTATACGATTCCAGAAAGTGTTGTTTGACATTCTGACGGTTTTTATAACGGTGTTGTCCATTTCGATGTCTACATGACGAATGCGCTGTACAGGCCATGCTTCATTATCGAGACTGATAATTGGATAATCATTGCCGTCTTGAATGACTTCCAGCTGCAGTCTTCTATTCTGATTTAATATAAAAGAGGATCCTAATGTACGATAATTATTATTATTTAAAGAGGCGACTTCAGAAACTTGAAAGCTTGACAGTAACGGGTCGATAACTGCCCCGTGAGCTGATTTGGAGTAGCCTGTACTACCTGTAGGAGTAGATACTACCATGCCGTCACCCCGGAATGTTTCAAAATGTTCATCGTCTATTTTAACATCGATAACAATCGTTTTAATAATACTGGAGCGCAGAGATACTTCATTTAAGCAATAAAAAGCTTTTTCTCCATTCACACTCACTTTAATTGTTGGAAAACGGCGGACTTCTATTTTATTATTTGTGACCGCATCAATCATTTCTTCAAATCTGGTTATACTAAAATCACAGTATAATCCAATTTGATCCCCATCCGCGATACCTGTATAGATGCAATCCTGGCGGAAACCGGTGCGGCGAACTGCCTGCAAAAAGGTGCCATCTCCGCCAATACTGACAATAATAGACGCATCTTTAGATTCGTTCACGACATTCAAACCATTTTGTTCCGCCAGCGATTTCAGGTGATTTGTTTTTTCGCCTTCCTGTCGAGGGTGGTAATAAAAGAAAATGTTATTTCGATTCTGCATATAATAACCTCCAAACAAAATATAGTGGCACTGTACGCTTCTGTCAGTCTGCTCTATCCATGATATAGAGCCGTCATGTTGTCAGACAGGAACGGATGAGCTGCTTTTTATTTCAAAAGGAAGTGCAAGAGCACCATCCTCCTTTAGAAATAAGCATTTTCTATCTTTATCATAACATTTTCTAGCTGGTATTTCTCTTTAGAATATGAACAGATAGTGAATGGTATAGGAAAGGGAACCAATTGAAAATACACATTCAGGAGCGCTGATTATGGATAGTTTATACATTATTTTAATTCTTATCGCAGGAATAGTTTTTTTCATCGCTTTTTTCCTGCAAAGTAAATGGATTATTAAAATTAAATATCAATTTCCGGAAATGCGTGATGCACAGATTTCTGTCTATCTTTATAAATGGTGTGTGATCAGGCAGAAGAATTTACGTATATCAAACCAGGCAGAGATGGAAAAAGGATTTATCCATTTTTATAAGCTGTTGCGGGAGAAAAAGCTTCATGTTTTAAAAGAAATACGATTACAAGCTTTATTAAAGGAATTGCAGGTGCTTGAATTTAAATGGCAGACCAAAGGAGGAACAGGGAATGCCTTTACTACTTCTATCACCAGCGGGACAATGTGGGCTGTAAAAGGGTGGCTGGTCGGTTACCTTTCACAGCACCTTCAGCTTTGCGGGAAACCGCAAATTAATGTTCAGCCGGATTTTCAAAGTGCCCGTCTTGAGACTGCTTTTTCGTGTATGATTTCCTTCCGCTTAGGAAAAACTATTCTAGGAATCATGCGTGTATTGAAAATAAAGGAGGTAAGAAAATGACAGAACATCCAATAGAAGGTTTGATGTCTAGCGCAATGAAAAATATACAAAAGATGGTTGAGGTAAATACAATTGTAGGAGAGCCTTTAAAAGCACCCGATGGGACTGTGATTATTCCTGTTTCCAAGGTTGGTTTTGGTTTTGCGGCGGGCGGAAGCGAATTTATGCCGTCAGAATTAAAGGCAGATGATGTGGAAGAGCACGAAATTCCATTTGGCGGCGGAAGCGGGGGAGGAGTATCGATTACACCGGTTGCTTTTCTCGTATTAAAAGAAGGAAAGATGGATTTGGTTCATATGGATCAGCATACACATCTGTATGAAAAATTAATTGATTTACTGCCAGAGCTGCTGCAGCGATCAAATATGCTGAAAAAAGAAAAAAGTGGCGAAAAGAAAGTAGAGCAGCATCATCATAAAAAAGATGAAAAAGAACGGGTAAAAACTTCAGAGAAGGAGCCTGAAAAGGAAAAGGGAGAATTAGAATCGATTCTTACCCGTTTTGAAATATAGATTGTCTACAATAGCTATAATTGGACAGTTTGTATAACAAGCCCCATAATAGGAATTGAATGATAATAGTAAAGATGGGGAGGAGAAATATCATGCCAAAACAAACTACATTTAAACAAGAACCCGTTACATTATTAGGAGAAGAACAAAAAGCAGGGAACAATGCTCCTGACTTTACGGTACTTGCAAATGATTTATCTGAGAAAACATTAGCTGATTACGAAGGAAAGGTGAAACTAATCAGTGTTGTGCCTTCTTTAGATACTGGTGTATGTTCCGAGCAGACTCGTCGTTTTAATGAGGAAGCAGCCAGCCTGGATAATGTATCGGTACTTACAATCAGCATGGATTTGCCATTTGCTCAAAAACGCTGGTGCGGTGCAAATGGGATTGAAAACGTAGAAACATTATCTGATCATCGCTCCGCAGATTTCGGCGAGAAGTATGGTGTGCTTATTGAAGAGCTTCGTTTATTAGCCCGTTCCATTTTCGTTGTGGACGAAAATAACAAAATTACTTATGTGGAATACGTTTCAGAAGTATCAGACCATCCGGATTATGATGCGGTATTGGAACATTTAAAATCAAAATAATAAAAAAAGCATGGTTTCCGCTTGGGACCATGCTTTTTTTATTGGTTATTCTACGGATTCAAATAATGGAATCATCTTTTGTGTTGCTACATCCAATAATCCTAAATCAGTAATTCGTACTTCAGGGATGACAGTTAAGGTTAAAGAAGATAATGCCATCGAAGGAGAGCGTCTGCCAACCTTTACTCCCATGGAATCTGCTGTTTGATTAAAGGAATCAATTTTTGGTGCAAGCTCTTCCACAGGTTCCGCTGCCATTAATCCGGCAATCGGCAAGTTAACTTGTGCTTTGACTTCTTGATTAGATACAAGGCAAAGTCCGCCGCCGGAAGCTTCTAATTGCTTGGCAGCTAGAAGCATATCCTTTGTATTTTTTCCAACAACGACAAGGTTATGGCTGTCATGCGCAATCGTAGTAGCATAAGCTCCTTCTTTTAATCCAGCATTTTTCAATATACCTACAAATGGTTTTCTACCTTGCCCATGTCTTCCAGTTACTGAAACATATAGGCAATCCTCTGGGAGAGATGAAATAACCCCATTTACAGCTTCCAGTTCCACCGTTCTTTTCTGTGTAGTACCGATTGGAAGCATCTCCATCGTATTGATTCTTACTTTTCCGTTCTGTACGGGTGAAGTAATTTGAAAATCTTCTTCTGTTAATACAGGGATGGAAACTGTATTTTTTGTTAGTGGCGGTACTTCACTGGATAGGGTTTCTGTTAAATGCTTCTCCTCCACCAATTGTTTTCCTTCGACAAATACATCGTTGATATCCATCTCATCAAGGGAGTTGACAAGGGAGAAGCTGGCGATATAGCCGGAGGCAATCGCTCCCTGATCTCTCAATCCGAAACGGACCGCACCATTTAAACTTGCATAGCGAATTGCTAATGGTGCGGGAATTCCTTCTTCAATACAGCGGCGGACGACCCGGCTCATTTGTCCGTTTTTCAGCATATCACTAGGTTCCACATCATCTGTACACATGGCAATATTGGAAGCGTAAGGAAGAACCTTCCATGCTTCTGCAGCAATGTCAGCAAATTGGCTGACACTGGATTCCCGGATATAGATCAGCATGCCAGCCCTTAATTTCTCAATAATTTCATCTGATTTACGGCTTTCATGATCTGTATTTACTCCAGCAGCAAGGTAGGCGTGCAAATCTTTTCCTGATACTCTTGGCAGATGGCCTTCGTTCAGCTTATTTTTTTGCAGACCAGCTTCCACAATGCCTGCCATTCGATCATCTTGGTTAATGACACCGACATAATCCATGACTTCAGCAACACCGACTGCTTCCGGCAAGTCTAATAGTTCATTAATATCTTCCGGACCAAATGCTGCCCCAGCTGTCTCCACACCTGGGACCGCTGGTACGCAAGAAGGAATGGTAAGTAAGAATTGTACGGGCAGATTTCTGCTGGCGGCTGCCATGTATTCCACACCTTCTTTTCCAAGGACATTTCCGATTTCATGCGGGTCGATAACTGCTGTTGTGGTGCCATGACGTAAAACTTCGCGGGCAAACATGTCTGGTGTAACCATTGTGCTTTCGATATGCACATGACAGTCAATCAATCCTGGAATGGCATATTTTCCTTTTGCATCGATTTCTTTTTCACCCTCGATAGGAAAGGAAGGTTTGCCATTTTCATACGCAGCAATTGCACTAAAACGATTTTCTTTTATGCCGATATCGGCAGGATATACTTCTGCAGTAAATACGTTAACCAGCTGTGCATTCCGGATAACTAAATCCATTTTGATATCTCCGCGTGCTGCAGCTACGATTTGGTTGCGACTATATTTCATCATTTTTTTCCTCCTTGTGTTGCTTTATTCTGCTAAGGTTATAAAATAAATAATCAATGGGATAACAAGAACAAACAGTCCCGGATGAACTTCTTTTATCCGGCCAGACAAGCTTTTTACAACAACATACATAATAATACCGGCAGAAATTCCGTTTCCGAAATTAAAAGTGAAAATGGTGATTACGATGGTAATAAATGCCGGCAATGATTCCGTAACTTCTGTGAAATCAATGTTTTTAACAGAAGAAAGCATGGTTAACCCAACTAAAATCAAGGCTGGAGCTGTTGCTTCTGTAGGAATAATCATAATAATCGGCGTAACGAATAAGGTTGCTAAAAATAAAATTCCTGTAGAAACAGCAGTTAATCCAGTACGGCCGCCTGCTTCGACGCCAGCTGCAGATTCCACATAGGTTGTCATGACAGGGACAGAGAAGAAGGAGCCCAAGGTGGTACCGCCTGCATCCACTAAGAAAGGCTTATCAATATTCGGCAGGTTTCCATTCTTGTCCAGCATGTTCCCTTTTCCAGCAACACCCAGCATGGTGCCGAGGCTGGAGAAGAAGTCCGGTACGAAAAAGGCCAGCATAAATGGGAAATATGCCATTTTTAATGCATCCATGATATCTAATTGAAATAATACTGGTCCCGGACTTTCAGGTAATGAAAATATGGATTCAGGAAGCTGAGTTACTCCCATTGGAATACCAATAATGGTTACAAGCGCAATTCCGATTAATAAATGTCCGCGCACATTTCGTGCTAAAAGAACACTCATAATGAGAAATCCAATTAAAGCGAGTATAGCACTGGGGGAGCTGACATCGCCTAATTGCAGAGAATTTGCACCCTCATCAGCAACCACCAGCCCCGCATTTCGAAAACCGATGAGTGCAATAAATAAACCGACACCTGCACCAATAGACAATTTGATTGCCGGCGGAATAAGGCGAACTATCAATTTTCTTAAACCGAAGATGGTAAATAATACGAATAGGATACCTGAGATAAATACCATACCCATCGCGGTTTGCCAAGGAATTCCTTCAGCGAGAACCAAAGTGACTGCTAAAAAAGCAACAGAGCCCAGGCCGGGAGCAAGGGCAAACGGACGGTTACTGTATAACCCCATTAGTATAGTGACTATTCCTGTCATCAGGATGACGGAAACAGTAATAGGCCCTACAGGCATCCCCGCTTCCTCCAGCATTCCAGGAACAATGATAAGAACGTATAGCATGGTCATAAACACAGTTAATCCTGCTGTCAATTCTGTTCGTGTATCTGTTTTGTTTTCCGTTAAATGAAAGAATTGATTAAGTTTGTTAGAAAACTTCATAAGATGACGATCTCCTTCTAAATGAATTGTTGGATGTGTCTCGTAAAATAAACAAAGTTCGGAAAAAACAGGATATCCCTGTATTTCCGAACTTTGTAAGTTAAAGTTATGTGTAACAGAATTGTACCAATTCAAAACCCAAATAAATGCTATAGTTAACATAGACTTTAACTACGTAGTCCGGTTCTTTGACGGGAACCAGGTAGAAACGCTCAGACCATATTACTGAGAATATACGAGTTAAATACACTTAAGTTACTATAGCAGACAGTGGTTGAAATATCAACATAAAAAATGAACGTTTTGAGGAAAAATAGATTTATTGTTCGTGTTTTCTGGGTAAACTGCTAACATATAAGAATATGTAAGAGAAATTCCTTTTACATCTGTCTCAAGTATTGTTAAAATAGAAAGTTGTCAGCTTGGATAGGAGGACATGCCATGGAGCAATCAAATGTTGAGAAATTATTTAAATCTATAGATGAAGTTACTGAAATCATACAAAATGCAAAAAATGAAACCTATCTGGAAAGTTTGATTATCGCTTTAAATATCATCTTAGATGATGGAGCTCAAGATGAGTTAGACGATGTTACAAAGCACAAGGTTGCAAAACCGGTTCAAACAGTTAATGAAGAAGAATTTGATGCAGAAACGTATCGAAAAGCGTTAAGCCTGTCTATTTTAAAAGGGATGAAAGGGGCTTCGCAACAGCAGCATTTAATGACGCCTGATACAGTCGGCTTTTTAATCAGCTACCTGACAAATAAGCTGATTGATAAAAAAGGGCAAATAAGTCTTTTTGACCCGGCTGGCGGGACAGCTAATCTGCTTACCATCGTCTTGAATCAATTGGAAAATCCTTTTAAAGCATATGCTTCTGAAGTCGATCCCGCGTTGATAGAGCTGGCTGTGTTAAATGCCAATTTGCAGAAAAAAGAAATCAGCTTTTATCATCAAGACAGTTTACGGCCTTTCCTGATAGAGCCTGTAGATATGGTTGTCACAGATCTTCCAGTAGGGTATTATCCAGATGATGTGACAGCGGAAGAATATCAATTAAAGGCTGATAAAGGAAATTCTTACGCACATCATTTATTTATAGAGCAGAGTTTGAAATATTTAAAAGAGGGCGGCTTTTTTATCGGTGTTATCCCGGAATTTTTATTTGACAGTGATCAATCGGACAAGCTGCATGCGTTTTTCCAGGAAACTGCACATATTGTCGGAGTCATCCGCTTGCCGGAAACATCTTTCAAGTCAAAAAATCAGGCGAAAAGTGTATTAATCCTGCAGAAAAAAGGGTATGGTACAAAAGAACCGAAGCAGCCGTTACTTGTACAATTGCCTTCATTTAAGAATGCGCAAGCAATGGCAGATATTATCAAACAAATCAATGAATGGTTTACATCCTATCCAAATAGGATTAAATGAAAATATAGGAGTGGAATGAAAATGAGTAATGTATTAGCAATTAATGCGGGGAGTTCATCTTTAAAATTTCAATTGATAAAAATGCCTGAAGAGGAAGTAGCGGCAATCGGCCTAGTAGAAAGAATCGGATTACCAGAATCTGTTTTTAAAATGGAAGCAAATGGAGAAGAAGAAAAAACAGTTACAGATATTCCAGATCATAGTGTAGCAGTAAAAATGTTATTAGATGCTTTAATTTCTCAAGGAATTATTCAATCATTTGATGAGATTGATGCGGTAGGACACCGTGTTGTTCATGGAGGAGAGTATTTCTCTGATTCGGTTTTATTAGATGATGAAGCAATTCAAAAAATTGAGGAAGTATCTGAACTGGCTCCTTTGCATAACCCTGCTAACTTGACTGGAATCAATGCTTTTAAAGAAATTCTTCCAGATGTTCCAATGGTGGCAGTATTTGATACAGCGTTCCATCAGTCTATGCCGGCATCTTCTTATTTATATAGCTTGCCAAGAAACTATTATGAAGACTATGGAATTCGTAAATATGGATTCCACGGAACTTCTCATAAATATGTTTCTGAGCGTGCGGCGGAGCTTTTAGGAAGACCGTTGGAAAGTCTTCGTTTAATTTCTTGCCATATTGGTAATGGCGCCAGTGTTACAGCAATTAAAGATGGGAAATCAATGGATACTTCAATGGGCTTTACACCGCTAGCCGGAGTAACCATGGGGACAAGATCTGGAAATATTGACCCTGCCTTGATTCCTTATATTATGCAGCGTACTGGGAAAACAGTTGACGAGGTATTGCATGTATTAAATAAAGAAAGTGGAATGCTGGCATTATCTGGGTTCTCTAGTGATTTACGTGATATTCAGGATGAAGCAGATACGAATGAACGAGCTGAGCTTGCATTAAATGTGTTTGCTGGGCGTATTCATAAGTATATTGGATCGTATGCTGCTAAAATGAATGGCGTGGATGCAATTATATTCACTGCAGGTGTAGGGGAAAATAGCATTGCTATACGTGAAAAAATTCTTACCGGTTTAGAATTCATGGGCATTTATTGGGACCCAAAACTAAATGATGTTCGCGGGAAAGAACAATTCATCAACTACCCGCATTCTCCAGTAAAAGTAATGGTCATTCCGACAAATGAAGAAGTAATGATTGCCCGGGATACCGTTCGTTTAAGTCAATAACATATACAGCCCCAAAAGCCTTTTTACTCATGAAGCTTATCGAGTAAAAAGGCTTTTTCAATACATTTTTAATAGGAAAATAAAAAGATTCTTAAAAAGTTCTAGCGCGTAACAAGCACGTCGCAGCTGGCATATCTCGTAATGCTTTCAGATACACTTCCAATTAAGAAGCGCTCTACAGCATTCATCCCGGTCGCCCCGCACATGATTAAATCAGCTTCAAAATTAGCCGCTATTTCTTTAGCAATTTTGACTTTAGGAGACCCATATTCAATGCAGCGGACAATATCTGTTAATCCGGCAGCTTCAGCCTGTTTGACGTAATCATCCAATAATTCTTTCGCATACGTCTCTGCTCTTTCGGATAAAGAACGGTCATACGCTTCAGCTGTTGAGAAATTACGAGAGTCCACGACATGAGCAAGAATCAATCGAGCATTATTTCGTTTAGCAACAGCGAGCGACTTAGTAAAAGCCTTTTCAGCTGCTTTCGATCCATCTACTGCGACAACAATATTTTTATATTCCATCATGATTCATCTCCCCTTTCTACTATTATTATATACCTGATTTGTAAGCGTTACAAACGAATAAATGTAAATTACATAACATTTCGAAAAAAAGTCAAAAAAGCAAATGAAATGATTCTAAAATTCGAAAAATGCTTGACAGTCGAGCTTAAAACAATTTTAGAATCAATAAAACCCCGGTCTTCTGCAGACCGGGGTTTTCGTAATTTAAAAACTAAGAAATAATTTGTAATGTTTTTGGATATTTTGTCAGCTCTAAAGGCATATAATTGGTCGTAAACAGCATATCTTCAATTCTTACGCCGCCAATATTTGGAACATAGATTCCAGGTTCAATCGTAAAACACATTCCAGGTTCGATAGGAAGGGTGTTTTCGCTGTGCATGGAAGGATATTCATGTGTTTCAATTCCCAATCCATGCCCAAGCCGGTGTGTGAAATAGTCACCGTATCCTTGCTCTGTAATATAATTTCTTGCGATTTTATCTAATTCGCCGACTGCAGTGCCGGTTCTGCTTGCATCTATCGCTCTTTCTTGTGCTTCCAACACCGTGTCATATATCTGTTTCTGTTCATCTGAGATATTACCAAAGGCAACAGTCCTTGTAATATCAGAGCAATAACCTTGATAAATAACTCCTAAATCGAAGAGAACGAAACTATTTTTCTCTAACTGCGTTTTATCAGGATTTCCGTGAGGGGAGGCTGTTTTTGAACCGAATAAAGCCATGGTCTGAAAGGACATCTCGCGTATACCCTGTTTTTTTAAGGTGTGCTCAATGGTCGCAACTACCTCTAGTTCGGAGACACCTTCTTTTAAGGCTTCCACACCAGTTTTAACACCTAAATCTGCTAATTCAGCGGCTGTCCGTAATAAATCATGCTCTTTTTTGGTTTTAATTAAACGCAGATTTTGGATAACTGGCGTGGCATCTATATAGGCCGCATCCGGGAAGATTTCTTGAAGCTGGTTATAACGGTAAAGCGTCAGATGGTCTTTTTCCACTGCCATGACAGCTGGTTCTTTTTCTTGTTTCTTTAAGAACGCCTGTAAGGAATGCCAAGGATTTTCATGGTCATAATAGCTTACAATCAAATGCTCCCATCCGGCATTTCTTGCATCATCTTCTTCCATTTTAGGTAATAGAAATATCGGGTCGATTCCGTCCATAACAAGGATTCCGATAACTCTTTCATGCGGATCAGTATAGTATCCGCTTAAATAATATACATTTGCTTTGGAGCTGATAAAACAACTGTCCGCTTGCTGTTTTTTTAGCTCGGCAAATAAATGGTTAATTCTGTCTGACATTATTTTTTGCCTCCTAGTTGATTAGTATTACTGCTGTTTGACATGAATAAATAGTATGCTCTAAAAAAATTATAGCAGATAGAAAGAAAAAATCCGATAAAAATGAAACTTTTTGCGAAATCAATCGTATTTCATACTGTACACGGACCGTACATTACTATTACTTATTCCAAGAGGAGGATTTGTATGTTTCAATTTTTTAATCGAATGAAAACAATTGTCAGTTCAGAACTGAATGCAATGATTGATAAGGCGGAAGATCCGGTCAAGATGTTAGATCAGTACTTGCGGGATATGGGCAAGGATATTGAAGAGGTTGAAGCTGCTGTAGCAAAACAAATGGCCAATGAAAAAATGCTGAAGCGCAAAGCGAATGATGCGAAAGCGATGGTGGAAAAGCGCCAGGAACAGGCTGAAAAAGCAGTAGAAGCAGATAATGAAGAATTAGCGAGAAAAGCATTAGAAGATAAAAGACATCAGGAGAAATCGTATGAGTCTCTACAAGCTTCTTGGGAGCGCGCGGATGAGGATGTCCGAATCCTGAAAGAAAAACTATCTGAAATGAAAAAAGAATACCAAGAAATGAAATTGAAAAAAGACTCCTTAAAGGCACGTGCAGAATCTGCGAAAACAAGAACGAAAATGAACCGTACAATGTCTTCTATCGGCAGCGATCAATCTCGTCAAGGATTTGAAAGAATGGAAGAAAAAGTACTGCAATACGAAGCAGAAGCAGAAACCTCAGAAGATTTAAATGAAAGTGCGCGTACGCTGGATGATGAATTCAAAGAGCTTGAAAATAATAATGGGGTGGATGATGAATTAGCTGCTTTGAAAAAGAAATTTAATAAATAATTGCTGAAAAAGATGCATAGAAATACCTGATAGCGGGAAGACACACTACGAAATCAAAATAATAATCCAAATCGTCAAAGGAGAGATTTTCAGTGAAAGTATCTTTTCATGGACATTCTGTAGTAAAAGTAGATACAGGAAAGCATCGCATCATTATTGACCCGTTTATCAATGGAAATGAAGCATGTGATTTAGATCCGAGTACGGAAAAGGCTGACGTTATTTTGCTGACACATGCTCATAATGATCATGTCGGAGATACAGTGGAAATAGCTAAAAATAACGATGCCTTGGTTGTAGCGCCGAAAGAACTTGCCGATTATATAGCATCAAAAGGTGTGGAGGCACATCCAATGCATATCGGCGGTTCCCGTGAATTTGAATTTGGGAAAGTGCAGCTTACGCAAGCTTTTCACGGCTCATCCTATGAAGAAGAGGATGGAACAGTCATTTACGGAGGAATGCCTGCAGGAATACTTCTTACAGTAAATGGAAAGACAATGTATCACTTAGGAGATACGGCATTGTTTACAGATTTAAAAATGTACGGTGAATTAAATGATATTGATATTGCCTTTATTCCAATCGGTGATAATTTTACGATGGGGCCAAGTGATGCACTGCTTGCAGCTGAATGGGTAAATGCCAAGACAGTTGTTCCTGTGCATTATAATACCTTTCCGCCGATTGTTCAGGATCCGGAAGATTGGGCATCTAAAGTGAAGGCTGGTAATGCCCGCGCAATGAAAGTTGGAGAAACAATCGATTTAACTTCTTAACGTGCGTGTTCAAAAAGTATATATTTTGCTAGAAAACCACAGAGATAGATTATATTCTGTGGTTTTCTGCTGCATAGAAATCATCCTCGCTCATACAATTATAAAAAAGGAGGATGCCAGCCTTGAAAACAAATATTATTCTAAGGTTATTATTAGTTTGCTTTTTTATCTATATTGCATGGCCGATGGTTCCGCAGTCTTCCAGCTCTTTAGAATTCCTCTTTTGGGGGTGCTGGTTATTATTTGCCTTTGTATTTATCGGCGCAAATCTTGCAACACTATTAAAAATGTCCCGGCCCCCGGTTATGGAACAGGAGGGGATAAATAAGAAGAAACTGCGCAGCCATTGAGTTTCTCCTGTATCAATTGTATAATAAGACTAATATGTTTTATATAGTACAGTTGAAAGAGGGTGATGGCAGATGGCGACCAAGCATGAACAGATTTTACAGCATATTTTATCATTGCCAGTTGGAAGCAAGATATCTGTCCGTCAAATTGCGAAAGATTTAAATGTGAGTGATGGGACTGCTTACCGGGCGATTAAGGAAGCAGAAAATCAAGGAATCGTAAGTACGATTGAACGTGTAGGAACGATTCGGATCGAGAAGAAAAAGAAAGATAATTTTGAAGAGCTGACGTTTGCTGAGATTGTTAATATCATTGATGGACAAGTACTTGGAGGCAGAGACGGGCTTCATAAAACACTCAGTAAATTTGTGATTGGCGCCATGCAGTTAAATGCCATGATGCGCTATACGCAAGCTGATTCGCTGCTGATTGTCGGAAACCGTTTTGAAGCGCATAAGCTTGCTTTAGAAGCGGGAGCAGCTGTCCTGATTACAGGAGGCTTCGATACGGATGATTCTATAAAACAGCTTGCCAATGAAAAAAAATTGCCTATTATTTCGACAAGCTATGATACGTTTACAGTTGCGGCTATGATTAACCGCGCGATTTATGATCAATTGATTAAAAAGGAAATTATTTTTGTAGGAGATATTTCAACACCGTTTGAGTCCTCTTATTATTTAGCGGCGAAACAGCAGGTGAAGGATTGGTATATTAATAATGAAGTTTCCTCGCACACACGATTTCCGGTTGTGGACGACCGTATGAAAGTAGTAGGAATGGTTTCTTCGAGAGATATCGTCGGGAAAGACCAAACTACATTTATTGATCGTATCATGAGCCGGAAGCCGTTAGTTGTTCAGGAAAAAACATCTTTAGCCTCGGTTGCACATATGATGGTCTGGGAAGGTATCGAGCTCGTTCCTGTGGTGGATAGTTCGCATGTATTAAAAGGCGTTGTTTCCAGACAGGACGTATTAAAAGCCATGCAGCAGATCCAGAGACAGCCGCAGGTCGGAGAAACAATTGAAGATATTGTTGCTAACAATATGTCGCAGAATCCGAGTGAGGAAGGGTTGTTTGAAGCGCATGTTATTCCGCAAATGACAAACCATTTAGGAACATTATCACATGGTGTATTTACAGCTCTCATCACAGAAGCAAGTGAAAAAATGATGAAAATAGAGAAGAAAGCAGAAATTTCGATTGAGAATATTACGGTTTATTTCAGCAAGCCGGTACCAATCGACAGTATTTTACTTCTTAAGCCAACACTTTTAGATGTCGGCCGTTTATATGCAAAGATAGATGTAGAAGTAATGCATGGACAAACTACTGTCGGACGGTCATTGATTATGGCGCAGCTGATCAATCGGTAACAGCGTAATTGATTTTTCTTTTGAAGACGAAAAAAACAACTGGAATACGATAATTCCAGTTGTTTTAAGCTGAAATGAAGCAATTTATTCAAAATGTAACGATCTGATTTGAAAGCTGTGCTTCTATTTTACCTAGTTTGGATGCAATCTTCTCCACTCTTTTTGATAGTGCCGTGCTTCTTTGAATCCACGAATCAATTGCATTAATCCTAATGCAAAGATAACAAGGCCGATAAACAAGCTGAGCTGTGTCAGATAAAGGGAGTATTGATTAATGGAAAAAGCGATTAAAAATGCTCCCAGGCTGGATCTCGCCCGGCCATTAAAGTATTTTTGTGTTAACGTATTTTTCTCTTTGAGGATTGCTACTTTATAATAGATATAAAAGACAGCTGAAATTATAATTATTATTGGAAAGATAACCATTTTAAATGCTCCGCTCCTAATTACATATTGTTTAATGCTACGTTTATTGTACCGTTTTTTTATCAATTAATCTAGGAAAAATCATAACTATATCATCAACAAAAAGGGAGATTGTCATGGAAATCACAAAAATTATTGAAGCGATTGAAGCAAGCGAGAGAATCATTATACATCGGCATGTCCGCCCTGATCCGGATGCAATTGGATCTCAGATGGGGTTAAAAGCATTGATTAGACATTCCTTTCCGGAGAAAGAAGTCTACGCTGCAGGAGAAGATATCCCGTCCCTGACTTTTTTAGCGCAGATGGATGATGTATCAGACGAGCTTTATCAGGGAAGCTTAGTCATTGTCTGTGATACAGCAAACCAGCCGCGGATTGATGATGATCGTTATAATAAAGGAAAACAGCTGATAAAAATCGATCATCATCCGGTCACAGATTCTTATGGAGATATCGAATGGGTGTCTACCGATGCCAGTTCTACTTCTGAGATGATTGTTGGTCTTGCATTGGAAGCGCGTCCCCGGGGCTGGAATTTAAATAATGAAGCAGCCCGTCTCTTATATGCAGGAATCGTTGGGGACACAGGAAGATTTAAATTTCCAAGTACAACTGTGAAAACATTTCAATATGCCGGTGAATTAGTTCGTTATGATTTTGACCGGACAGCTATATATGATGGGTTATACGAGGCGGAGGAAAAAGTATTGCGGTTAAGCGGCCACATTTTACAGCATTTTAAGATGTCTGAGAATGGGCTGTGTGTCATTAAATTAACTGCTGAATTATTGAAAGCATTTGATGTTACTGTGGAGGAATCAAACCAGCTTGTCCAGACGGTAGCAGATGTCAAAGGGATTAAAGCATGGGTATTTTTTATTGAAGAGCCTGACCAAATTCGGGTGCGTATCCGTTCGAAAGGAATTGTAATTAATCAAATTGCTAAGAAATATAATGGCGGAGGACATCCGTTGGCCTCTGGTGCAACCGTATATAACTGGGAGGAAGCAAATCATTTAGCAGCTGATTTAGAAAAAGTGTGCAGGGACGAAGTTTAAAACAGATGTAATTGCTGAAATTGGAGAGATATGAAACAAAGCTAAGGCTGTTATGCGAGAGGCAAGATAAAATAATTTGTCTGCGTTATAACAGCCTTATTGATTTAAAGTGGATAATGAAACGAATCATACTATCATCTTACGGATTCAGGCAGGACCACAACTCTTAATTCTGAACCAAATGCAATTTGTCGGACACGGAATTGGTAGCTCATGCCATCAAGAGTGAAGGCTTTATTTTCGATTGTTGCGATTAATAGCTTATCTGAACGTGATACAAGCTCTACTTCCTCTCCGATGACGTGGTTGATTTCTTCGCGAATCAAAGCCCGCAGCTGATCCTGCATTAATAAATCGATACGCATCGATTCCGGGTCTTCTATCTCAATGTCGATTCTTGAGATGGTGAGCGGCTGTTTGGTCTGCTCGCTTAAATCTTCTTTATCCTTCAGCAGGGTCTGATTTGTTTGCTCCAGCTCGGTTACCTCATTCGACAGCTCCATATTCTCTTTTAACATTTCTTCATACATGGTTCCGTACATATAGGTGAAGACCATATAGGAAATAATGCTGCCGAAAAAGAAACCGACAAAAATGAGCTGCCAGCTTGTTTTTTTATGATAATGCGGGATGTGCATCAGGGAGCATCTCCTTGTGAAAACCATTGAATAATAATCAGGCCAACCTTTACTCCGCCCATTGCAGATAGAATCAACAGGATCTGTTTTACTAAATCCATTGGAGTTCCGTCGAATAACCCTCTTTCAAAGTTGGCGATTGCGTCAAAGGTGCCTCCGATTGCAGCGACAATCCCCCATATTCTTAAGCGTTCTGCGATTCGATTCATAGAGGTCAGGGCAGCATCTCCGGTGGCGAAATCACCTATGCTTCCTATAATCGATCCTCCGATGATGACTCCTAACGCAATAAAAAAACAATGAATAAATGCTGCAAAAAATCTTTCCTCCATACTGTGACACTCCTCGCATGATAGCTTGTCTGCTAATTGGCAATCCTTATAATTGGAGGTTGCTATATTCTAGCTTATGAATGAAACAGACAAGTTATGAAAACTAAAACGATAGGCACATATGTACTATCTTGTTATAATAGATATAGAAATGCGTGTTCAAGAAGCAGGAAGACATTCGATTTCTCATTTTAAGGAGTTTTTTGAACATCCTCTAGAAAGAAGGCAGGGTAGAATGACGTACACACATATATCGGTGAAAAGCGGCTATAGTTTAATGGAGAGCACCATTTCTATACCAAAGCTTGTTCAAAAAGCAAAATATTTACAGTATCAAAGCCTCTGTTTAACAGATGAGGCTGTTCTTTATGGTGCTGTTTCATTCTATAAAGCTTGTATGGATCAGGGGATTAAGCCGATTATTGGCATGCGGATTTCTGTTCAGATGGATGATAATGAACAGGAGATTCCATGTATCGTTCTCGCTAAAAATAAAACAGGCTACCAGCAGCTTCTACAGTTAAGCACCTATCTGCAAACAAATCAGCTTGATAAGCTTCCGGTTGAACAGCTTGGGGAATATACAGACGGTGTCATCGGTGTACTCTCTGGAAAGGCATTCCTGAGGACTGGCAATGATTCCTCCGAAACAGAAAGCCAACTACTCTTTCAACAGCTTAAAAAGGCAGAAGCTTATTTTGAAGAAGGTGACTTTTATGTCGGCATCGATTCAGCTTCACATCAGCTGCAAATATGGAAAAAGGCGGACTTCGCTTATGTGGCGATGCAGAATGTAGTGTATTTAGACGAACAGGATGTATTGGCTTATGATTGCCTGCAATCGATGCGGTTCGGGGAGAAATGGGCTCCAAAACGAAAGGAACAGCTGCCTGAAGGTCATCATTTTACTTCTCCGGAGGAAATGAAGCAATTATTTCATACTTGGCCGGAGCTGCTGGATAAGACTGAAGAAATCGCAGGAAAATGTACTGCCTATTTACATTTTGATGAGCAGCATCTGCCTTCCTTCCCCACGCCGGATCAGGTAACCGCAGATACCTATTTGCGGGAGCGCTGTGAAGAGGGTTTGCAGGAGCGGTACCCGGTCGTTACAGAAGCTCATCGAAAACGGATGGAATATGAGCTGAATACGATTATCAATATGAACTACAGCGATTATTTTTTAATTGTTGCCGATTTTATTCAATTTGCGAAAGATAAACATATCATGGTCGGACCGGGAAGAGGATCATCAGCTGGTTCCATTGTTGCTTATATTTTAGGAATCACAGAAGTTGATCCATTAAAATATAATCTTCTGTTCGAACGTTTTTTAAATCCGGAACGGCTGACCATGCCGGATATTGATGTAGACTTTTCTGATATCCGCCGTGATGAAGTAATTGATTATGTAAGAGATAAATATGGCAGGGAGCATGTTGCACAGATTATTACTTTTGGCACCTTTGCGACACGCTCGATTCTCCGAGAACTGATGAAAACAATGGATGTCCATGATCAGGATGTTGCTTATATTTTGCGGGAAATGAAGCGGGCATCATCCAAAAGTATTCAACGGCTGCTGCAGGATTCAACGGAATTAGCATCCTATGTAAAGGCCTCTGAAAAATTAAAGGTTTTATTTACCATCGCGATTAAATTAGAAGGCTTGCCAAGAAACGTGTCTACTCATGCTGCGGGCGTTGTGATTAGTGAGCAGCCTTTAATGAGAGATGTTCCGTTGACAAGCGGCACAGGGGAAACGTACTTGACACAATATGCAATGAACGAATTGGAAGCCGCAGGTCTGTTGAAAATGGACTTCCTGGGGCTCCGAAATCTTTCGTTAATAGAAAGAGTCATGAAAGGTGTGGCATATACCCAAAACAAAGGAGAAATATTGACCCATATTCCAGAACAGGATGAAAAAACGTTTGCCATGCTGCGACAAGGGGAAACCAGCGGTGTTTTTCAGTTAGAATCAACAGGAATGCAGCGTGTTCTAAAAGAGCTGCAACCATCCTCGTTTGAAGATATTGTAGCGGTTAATGCGCTTTATCGTCCAGGTCCGATGGATTTTATCCCTGTGTATATCCGGCGTAAATTTAAGCAAGAAGCTGTAACCTATCCGCATCCAGATTTAGAACCGATTTTAAAATCAACCTATGGTGTTCTGATTTATCAGGAGCAGATCATGCAGATTGCGCACCGTATTGCCGGTTTCAGTCTTGGTGAGGCGGATATTTTAAGAAGAGCGGTAAGTAAGAAGAAAGACAATATGATGCAGCAGCAGGAGGCAGCCTTTATCAAAGGGTGCTTAAAGAATGGCTACTCTCAGGCTGTGGCTGCGGAAATTTTCAGCTGGATTGTCCGCTTTTCCAACTATGGATTTCCAAGAAGCCATGCTGTCGCCTATAGTAAAATATCCTATCAGCTCAGTTATCTGAAAGCACATTATCCAGAAGTATTTTTTTCATGCCTGCTAACGGATGCTAAAAATCAGCCCGAAAAGCTGTCTATGTACCAGGAGTCGTTAAAAGAGCTTGCAATTAAGATACTCCCGCCACATATTAATAGAAGCTATCAGCAATTTACAGTGGAGAAAAACATGATACGTACCGGGTTAGCTGCTATTAAGTCTATCAGTTATCAAGCGTTGGTTCATATTTTAGAAATCCGAAAAGAGGCTTCTTTCACCAGCTTTTTTGATTTTTGTATGCGAATCGATATAAAAAAAGTAAATCGGGCCGCTATTAAAAACCTGATTTTAGCTGGTGCATTTGATACGTTTCATCCCAATAGGGCAAGCTTGATTGAAACGATTAATCCAGCGCTGGAACAAAAGGAATTGTTTCAGGGGATGTATGAAGATGCCTCCTTATTTCAGGATGCGTTGGAATATACAGAAGCGGAAGACTACTCCAAAATACAAAAGCTCACTTTTGAGAAAGAATTGATGGGTATCTATATCTCAAATCACCCATTTGAAAGTTACCGGAATGTATTAAGAGCGAATGGAATACTTTCTTTTAAACAGGCAGAGGAGTTCATCGGGAAGAGAAAAGAAATCTATACCGTCGGAGTAGTAGAAGAGATAAAGATTATACGCACAAAAAACAGAGAAAGAATGGCATTTTTAACAGTGTCGGACGAAGATAAAAAGATGGATGCTGTTCTTTTTCCGGATTTATTTCGGCAAATTTCGAATCAGCTGGAAGAGGAACAGCTGGTTTGGATGCGTGTTACGGTCGAAGAGAGAAACCAGAAGCGTCAGTTTATTTTAAAGGAAATAGCAGCACTGGATTTGTCTGAAGTGGATATACCAGAAACGAATAAATTATTTATACGAATGACAAACCAAGATAAAAGCAGTGTTTTGAAATATTTGCAGCAAATAGCTGAACAGCATCCGGGGAAGACGCCGGTAATCGTATATGATCCTGTAAACAGAGAAACCTACCAGCTTGCAAACAGCTATTCTCTTCAAGTGACAGAGAAAGAAATGAGACAGCTGAAAAATTATTTTGGAAATGATAATGTGGTTGAGCGCTGATTTTATACGCTATTAGAAAACACCCGAAATATATTTTGAAAATAGAGGAGAAGCCGAATTTTTTACCAGAAACCGGCTTCTTCTTTATTATATATTTTGAAGAGGGGAAGGCAGCAATTTTTCATGTATTTCGAGTGATAATGGCACAATATAAAAAACTGAAATTTTACGACAGCAGCTACTTTACACAAGCATACCATCTGTTATAATAAAGGGGATAAAAATGGCTTAGCCTAATATGTAAGCGCAATAATTATACATATTACTTACTGTATTCAAAGGAGCGGAATTCAATGGCAAACCTACGAGACGAAGCATTACATTTACACGAACAAAAGCAAGGGAAGCTGGAAGTGAAGACAAAGGTGCCGGTGAGGAATAAAGAAGATCTAAGCTTAGCTTATTCTCCTGGTGTAGCAGAGCCTTGTAAAGAAATCTATGAACGAAAAGAAACCGTCTATGATTATACGATGAAAGGAAATATGGTTGCGGTAGTAAGCGACGGTTCTGCCGTTTTAGGACTTGGTAACATTGGTGCAGAAGCTTCTTTACCTGTGATGGAAGGAAAAGCGGTATTATTCAAAGGATTTGCAGGCGTGGATGCTTTTCCAATCTGCTTGGATACACAAGATGTCGATAAAATTGTAGAGACTGTTAAATTGATGGAGCCGACCTTTGGCGGGGTGAATTTGGAAGATATTGCAGCACCTAACTGCTTTATTATAGAAGATCGGTTAAAAAGCGAAACCAATATTCCCATTTTTCATGATGACCAGCATGGCACGGCAATTGTCACAGTGGCAGGCCTGATGAATGCTTTAAAACTGGTAAATAAAGATTTCTCTAATATCAAAGTCGTAGCAAATGGAGCCGGCGCAGCTGGAATCGCAATTATCCGCCTCTTAAAGAGCCTGGGAGTTCATGACATGATTATGTGTGATTCTCGCGGTGCAATTTATGAAGGACGTCCTAAAGGGATGAACAACGTAAAAGAAATGGTCGCAAAATATACCAATGCGCAGAAGATAGAAGGAAGTCTGGAAGATGTATTAGAAGGTGCAGATGTATTTATCGGTGTTTCAGTAGGTGGCGCTTTAACAAAAGAAATGGTTGAAAAAATGAATGATGATGCAATTATTTTTGCAATGGCGAACCCGGATCCAGAAATCCTGCCTGAGGATGCAAAAGCAGCTGGAGCAAAAGTAATCGGCACCGGCCGCTCCGACTTTGCGAACCAAGTCAATAATGTGCTTGCTTTTCCAGGGATATTCCGGGGAGCTTTGGATGTCAGAGCAACGCGTATTAATGAAGAAATGAAGATAGCTGCTGCAGAGGGGATTGCATCTTTAATAGAAGACAGAGAGTTGAATGAAGACTATGTAATTCCTTCTCCTTTTGACGGACGAGTTGCACCGCTTGTAGCTAAGCACGTAGCGGAAGCAGCAATGAAATCCGGAGTTGCCCGCATTCACGTAGATCCGGAAGAAGTGGCAGAGAAGACAAGACGTCTGACAAAGGAAATCAATAAATAATTTGACATTGTAATTATCCCCTGAGACATTTTAATTTTTATTCAAAGTGTTTTAGGGGTATTTTATGTAAAAAAATAAAAACTTAAAATGAGATATTAGTTATCCTGTCTAATTTAAAATATTTTTTAATCTGTTTGTTGAATCATTTGGAAGAAGGCTTGATATAAGGTTATCAGAAAGCTTTTATATCCGTTTATTTGATATATAATGATACATTTATAATGACAATCTGATTGCGCGACTTGCAAACAGGTGGTAATCTATTTGTTGGGTTTCTATTTGATTTCTGTAGAAGAACAAGTAAGTACGTGTTCAAAAGTTGCCAAAGGTTTATAATGGGACGAGTGTTTACAAATGTTTTCAATGAGGTGACCGCACAAAAAAAGCGAACTTTTTCACCTGCGTTTATGGGGTTGCGATTACTTGCCCCGCTATAACTCGTCCGCAGCGGTCGCATTAACCTGAAAAATATACCAGCTTTATTTTTTATCATCCATTTTAAAACGCACTACTATAACTTGGGAAAATAGTTTACAATGGTAAGATAGGAAAAACGTTCTTACCTGAAAGCTCTATTTGAATGCTGGTTAATAGATGCAATTTATTTATTATATATTTTATACACAGTTAACCTGGCAGCAGAAAAAGGGGGGATAAACTTGCCACTTAAAGATTTTTTCGGCAAGCGTAAGAAGTATGCATCAATCCCGAGCGAGAAAGCAAAAGTAGATGTTCCAGAGGGGTTAATGCAGAAGTGTGATAATTGTAAGCAAATCTATTATCGAAAAGAGATAGTTAAGTCTTTATATGTTTGTCCAAACTGCGGATATCACCATCCGATGACAGCATGGACAAGAATTGAGAGTTTATTTGACGAAGGAACATTTACAGAATGGGATGCGGGCCTGACCTCTGCTAACCCGCTTGATTTTCCTGATTATGAGACGAAGATCAAGAAGGATCGTCAAAAAACAGGTCTGAACGAAGGAATTGTTACTGGTACAGGTGCGATTGAAGGAAATCAGGTTGCATTTGCTGTCATGGATTCCAATTTTCGTATGGGAAGTATGGGCTCTGCCATCGGTGAAAAAATAGCGAGAGCGATTGAAAATGCCAGAGAAGAGTCGATTCCTTTCATTATATTTACAGCATCTGGCGGAGCTCGTATGCAAGAAGGGCTTTTAAGCTTAATGCAGATGGCAAAAACATCCTTTGCTGTGAAACGATTTAGAGACAGCGGCAATTTAATGATTTCCGTGATGACTCATCCGACTACTGGCGGTGTATCTGCAAGCTTTGCATCTATTGGAGATTATAATTTTGCAGAACCGGGAGCGCTTATTGGTTTTGCCGGGCGGAGAATTATTGAACAGACAATCCGGGAAAAGCTTCCAAATGATTTTCAAACAGCTGAATTTCAATTAGAGCATGGCCAAGTAGACAAGGTTATTCACCGTCATGATATGAAAACAACGCTTGGAAAGCTTCTTTGTATGCACACGGATGGGAGGTAATCAAAAATGCCAATATTAGAATTTGAAAAGCCGATTGTGAATTTGAAAGAAAAGATCAAAGAACTGAAATCTTTTACAGAGAATAGTGATATTGATTTAAGAGACGAAATCAATAATCTGGAGGAACGTTTAGCAAAGCTGGAAGAGGATATTTATGGCAACCTGAAACCCTGGAATCGTGTGCAGATGGCCAGACATCCTGAACGGCCGACCACGCTGGACTATGTCGATAGATTATTTGAAGATTTTATTGAATTTCATGGAGACCGTTTATTTGGCGAGGATGAAGCAATCGTTTCCGGAATTGCTTATTATAAAAAGCAGCCGGTGACAGTGATTGGACACCAGCGGGGGAAAGATACGAAAGAAAATATTAAACGTAATTTTGGCATGCCGCATCCGGAAGGTTACAGAAAAGCCTTACGCCATATGAAGCAGGCCGAAAAATTTAACCGCCCAATTATTACGTTTATCGATACCAAAGGGGCATACCCTGGGAAAGCTGCAGAAGAAAGAGGGCAAAGTGAAGCTATCGCCAAAAATCTAATGGAGATGGCCGGTTTAACGGTTCCCATTGTATGTATTGTGATAGGAGAAGGCGGCAGCGGGGGCGCCCTGGGAATCGGTGTTGGAAATCATGTTCATATGCTGGAGAATGCTACATATTCTGTTATTTCTCCGGAAGGTGCAGCTTCGATTCTTTGGAAAGATGCAGGAGAAGCACAGCGTGCCGCTGAAACGATGCAGATTACAGCTCCAGATTTAAAAAAATTAGGTGTTATTGATGAAATGATTCCTGAACCAAAAGGCGGCGCACATCGAGATATTGATATACAAGCTGGTCTTATTGATCAAGTGCTAGAAAAATCACTGAACGAGCTGAAAGCATTGTCACCAGAGGATATAGTTGAAGAAAGATGGCAAAAATATAAAAAGATAGGTTCATTTCAAACGATATAATTGTTTATAAAGGCTGAGAATGAATGTCAGCCTTTATTTTAGTTTGGATTATAATGAAAGAATCATGTAAAATAGAGAATGTAGTGGACGAAAGATAAGAAACCAAGCCTTTAATGATTTTGGTTTATCATTGCAGTCTCAGATGATTTTCTTTATCTTTTATTTATGTAGGGATATGTTCAGGTGTTTTAAAAATGTAATAGAGGGAATTGGACAAACTAGTACAACAGAGCGGGGTTGGCTTGTTGTTTGAGAAACGGGCTGTATGTTAGAAGTCAGCACTTGGATATATTTAAAATAAGTTGGACATTGCAATATTTTAACTATAAGGTGGGAAAATAAATGAAAAAAATTGGTGTTTTGACTAGTGGTGGAGATGCCCCCGGCATGAATGCTGCAATCAGAGCAGTTGTAAGAAAAGCAATCTATCATGACATGGAAGTGTTTGGAGTCAAAAATGGTTATCAGGGATTAATGGATGGTAATTTTGAAAAAATGCATCTTGGTTCTGTAGGTGATATTATTCATCGCGGCGGGACGATTTTATTTTCAGCTAGAAGTGAAGAATTTAAAACTGATGAAGGTCAGCAAAAAGCAGTCGAACAACTGAAGGAAGCCGGAATTGAAGGGCTAATCGTAATTGGCGGTGACGGCAGTTTTAAAGGAGCACAAAAACTGACGGCAAAGGGAATTCCTTGTATCGGTGTGCCGGGGACGATTGATAATGATATTGCAGGAACGGATTTCACAATTGGTTTTGATACATCTCTTAATACGATTATAGACGCTGTGGATAAGGTTCGTGATACGGCTACTTCCCATGAGCGTACATACGTCATAGAAGTAATGGGCCGCAATGCAGGAGATTTAGCATTATGGGCTGGCTTATCCGTTGGAGCTGAAAGTATCCTCATCCCCGAACAAAACGATGAATTCTCTCAAATCGTTGACCGGTTAAACCGCGGACATAAACGTGGGAAAAAGCACAGTATTATCCTGCTCGCAGAAGGCGTCGGCAATGGGTTTGACGTAGGGAAACAAATTGAAGAGGCTACTGACTTGGAAACAAGGGTAACTGTATTAGGACATATTCAAAGAGGTGGTTCTCCAACTGGCCAAGACAGGGTATTAGCAAGCCGTCTGGGTGCTGCAGCTGTAGAATTGCTCTTAAATAATAAAGGCGGTCGTATGGTCGGGATTCAAAACAACAAAATTGTCGATAATGATATTGATGACATTTTAAAATTGAAGCATCATATTGATAATGAAATGTTCCAGTTATCTAAAGAATTGTCTATTTAATGAAAGATTGGTATTGAATTGAAGGAGGAAATAATAATGAGAAATACAAAAATTGTTTGTACGATAGGGCCGGCATCAGAATCGGTTGAAAAATTGGAGCAGTTAATCGATGCAGGAATGAATGTAGCCAGATTAAACTTCTCCCATGGAGACTTTGACGAGCATGGTGCGCGAATCAAAAATATTCGTGAAGCAGCTGCCCGAAAAAATAAAACGGTAGCGATTCTTCTGGATACAAAAGGTCCTGAAATTCGCACAGGTAATTTTAAAGAAGGAAGAGCAGATATTGTTCAAGGGAATGAAGTAATTGTTTCCATGAATGATGTAGAAGGTACTGCTGAGCGATTCTCCATTACGTATGGTGGATTGATCAATGATGTTCATCCAGGATCTAAAATCCTTCTGGATGATGGTTTGATTGAATTAGAAGTAAAAGAAATCAAGCAAGAAAGCGGAGAAATTGTAACGGTAGCGTTGAACTCTGGGGAAATCAAAAACAAAAAAGGAGTTAACGTTCCGAACGTATCTGTTAATCTTCCAGGAATTACAGAAAAGGATACCAATGATATCATTTTTGGAGTGGAGCAAGGTGTAGACTTTATTGCAGCATCCTTTGTACGCCGTCCTTCAGATGTATTGGAAATCAAAGAAGTACTGGAGCAGTATCAGGCAGAGCATATTAAAATTATCCCTAAAATTGAAAACCAGGAAGGCGTAGACAATATTAACAGCATTCTGGAAGTAAGTGACGGTTTAATGGTTGCCCGTGGAGACTTAGGTGTCGAAATACCTGCAGAAGATGTACCTCTAGTTCAGAAAAAGCTTATTACGCAATGTAATACAGCTGGAAAACCAGTTATTACAGCGACACAAATGTTAGATTCCATGCAGCGTAATCCTCGTCCGACCCGTGCAGAGGCTTCTGACGTTGCAAATGCTATTTTTGATGGTACAGACGCTATCATGCTTTCTGGTGAAACAGCAGCTGGTAATTATCCGGTGGAATCTGTTCAAACCATGAGTAATATTGCATTAAAAGCAGAATCTGCATTAAATCATAAAGTAATTTTAGAAGAACGTTCTAAAAATGTAGATATGGAAATCAGAGAAGCGATTACGCAATCTGTTTCACATACGGCATATAACTTAGGTATTGGTACAATCATTACACCGACAGAAAGCGGATCGACAGCCCGCATGGTTTCCAAATATCGTCCGAAAGCAACGATTATTGCTGTAACCGTGGATGAAGTCGTAAATCGTCAGCTTTCTCTTGTGTGGGGTGTTCATGCAGTAATGGGAACTCCGACAAAATCTACAGATGAAATGCTGGAAGTGTCTGTCAAACAGGGGCTTGAAGCGGGCGTATGCAAACGAGGAGAAACTGTCCTTGTTGTTGCAGGGGTACCGGCTGGAGAAAAAGGTACAACAAATCTGATGAAAGTTCATGTCATTGGAGATGTAGTTGCAAAAGGACAAGGTATCGGAAGAAGTAAAGCATACGGACATGTTGTCTTTGCTAAAAACAATGAAGAAGCATTGACCCGTATGAATGAGGGAGATATCCTTGTAACACATGCTACGGAAAAAGAAATGATGCCGGCAATTGAAAAAGCTGCTGCCGTTATTACAGAAGAAGGCGGTTTGACTTCGCATGCTGCTGTAGTTGGTGTCAGCCTTGGAATCCCTGTTATTGTAGGTGTAGAGAATGTCTTTGATTTATTGGAAGACGGTCAGGACATTACAGTAGACAGCAGCCGCGGACAAGTTTACGCAGGTCACGCAGGTGTATTATAATAGGTAAGCAAGCAAACAGAACCTCCGAATACAATCGGAGGTTCTGTTTATACATTCCAAAAGTATAGCTGCACGATAGAAAGGATGTTAACAATGAGAAATAAATACCTTCTTCTGGCATTTATTATTATACCGGCAATCGAAATTGGAGTATTTCTATGGCTAAGCCAGCTTATAGGTGTGCTATGGGTAGTCGGATTAATTATTACAACAGCTATATTAGGGATTTTTCTGGCCAGATATCAGGGAATGGAAGTATTCAGACGTGCGCAGCTGCAATTACAAAGAGGGGCCCCTCCGACAGAAGAACTTCTTGATGGTCTGGCAACCATGCTTGGAGCATTCCTTTTGATTATTCCGGGCTTTGTTTTAGATATTGCAGGATTATTATTATTAATACCCTGGACAAGAAATCAATTTAAAAATCAGCTTAAGAAAATCGCTATGCAGTTAATGGGGAGAAATACAATTATTTATCGTCGCTGGTAGAGAGAGTTCAAAAGGGGTCCAAACGATAAGCGCTTTTCTCTGTTTGCTTCTAATTCAGCCCCTTTTTGAACACAGCTTAGCAGGAATCACCCTTTAATATAAAGGAATAATTGCTGAAACACCCCAGATTTTTTGATGGCGAGCATCACAACTAAACTGACCGGGGCAAAGATTAATCCCAGAACACCAAACCATTGGACGCCTAAAAACATCCCGATCAGCATCATTAAAGGCGAGATGCCAATGGAAGTTGCCACGATTTTAGGCTCTATAAACTGTCTGATAATAATAATCAGGCCGTACAGCACAGATAAACCAATCGTTAAGGAATAATTAAAGGTTAAAAAGCTAAACAGAATCCAAGGTATTATAATAATGCCGATTCCTAAATAAGGAATAAAGTCTGCGATTGCAGCAAACAATACAATGGTAAATGCATGCTCCACCCGAAGGATGAGCAGACCAGTCCACAAAATAACCGCAGAAATACAAACCAGTATTACCTGTGCTTTAAAGTAACCAATCACAGCTTCTTTTAAATGAGAGACTATTTTTTGATAAAGCGTGTACCAATTAGAAGGCATCATGTCATGGATGCGGATTTGAATATTTTGGAAGTCGTAGCTGATCATAAAAGTAGCCAGTACAATAAAAATAAGAACAGTAAAAGAATTTGGCAGTATAATTAAAAAATTTGCTGTCTGCTGCATCAGTATTTGAAAGAAATGAGTAAAAGCAGACGTCATCGAATCTGTAAAGGAATGAATATATTCATAGACTTCCAAACGATAATCGACATGCAGTGTCGTCAGCAGAGAAAGCAATTTATCGTATAATGGCAGGATGTGCATATCTAATAACTGCTGAAACTGTTCCATTATATGACGGAAATAAGCAGGAAGCCTGTCCGATAAATAGCTGATACCTTGATAAACTTCGCTTATTAAAAAGTATAGAGCAATCGTAAATAAACTGAGAAAAAGACTGAATGTGCTGATTAGAGCAAGCAGCCTCGGCATTTTAAGTGTGTTTACAAACCATCTGATCAGCGGCTGGAAGAGTAAAGAAAGCAGGAATGCTATCAGAATAGGATAGATATAAGGAAATAATATATAGAATAGGAAAAGACTGCTGCATAAAGTGCTGATAACAATAAAAGAACGGATAAGTTGTCCAAGGATTTTTGATTGCATCATATTTCCTCCAGAAAAAAAGACCTAATTTAATCTATGATTGGAAGCGGCAAAGTAGAAGTAATAAGGTCTTTGCATCATGGGTAAGTAGTAAAACGCCAGCAGGAAATGGAGGAATCTAACAGTTATTTAACATAATTTAAACGGTTTCAATTCACATTCTGCTTTTTATCATTTATAATGAAAGATGGGCAGATAATAAATATTGCTATAATCAAACTGAAGGGTACAAATGGAAAGGTAAAGTATTTCTATGTTTGTTTAAAAGTAGAATAATAAATTCATTGATACGTAATGGTCAAAAGACTCTGGTTCCACGTTTACATTGTCCGCGAAGCGCACGTTCCATCACCTGAATGATACGAAGTGAATGTATAGTAATTGCTCAATTTTATTCCTACATAGATTTAAACAATCAAAAAAGTTTGTCACCCTTGTATTATTTTATTTGAAATGAATATCTAATACTTTGATTAACTGGAAAGGGAGAGGTAATATGTCAACATCAAAAAAAGGATTAGAAAATATTGTCGCAACACAATCAGCAATTAGTTCGATCATAGATGATCAATTATCCTATGTGGGTTATAAAATTGATGATTTAGCTGAAAATTCCAGCTTCGAAGAAATTATTTATTTACTTTGGAATCAAAAGCTGCCGACTCAATCAGAATTAAATGCGTTAAAGGCTGATTTAGCAAAGAATATGAATATTTCAGATGCTATTGTCAATCATTTGCGTTCCTATGATTTGAACAGTGTGCATCCAATGGCAGCTCTTCGGACAGCGGTTTCATTATTGGGGATTTACGATGAAGAGGCTGATGTCATGGACGAAGAAGCAAATAAAAGAAAAGCTGTTCGTATCCAGGCAAAAATTGCTGCTGTTGTAGCTGCATTTGCAAGGATTCGTGACGGAAAAGACCCTGTTCAGCCAAAAGAAAACTTAAGTTATTCTGCCAATTTCTTATATATGCTGAACGGAAAAGAGCCGGAAGATATTGAAGTAGAAGCAATCAATAAAGCACTCGTGCTCCATGCTGATCATGAATTAAATGCATCTACGTTTACAGCACGGGTTTGTGTAGCAACCCTTTCAGATATTTACTCTGGACTTGTAGCAGCGATTGGAGCGCTAAAAGGACCATTGCATGGCGGTGCAAATGAAAATGTAATGAAGATGCTTCTGGAAATCGGCGAAGAAGAAAATGCTATCCCTTATATTAAAGAGAAGCTGGAAAACAAAGAAAAAATTATGGGCATGGGCCACCGTGTGTATCGTGATGGAGACCCGAGAGCTAAATTCTTGAGAGACATGTCCAAACAGCTTACCAAACTGACAGGACAGGAAAAATGGTATAATATGTCCATTGCTATTGAAGATTATGTGAAAGAGCATAAAGGACTTCCTGCAAATGTCGATTTTTACAGTGCATCGGTTTATCACAGCCTGGGAATTGAAGAGGATTTATTCACACCAATTTTCGCAGTAAGCAGAACTTCCGGCTGGATAGCGCATATTTTAGAACAATATGCAGACAATCGGTTAATTCGTCCGCGTGCCGAATATAATGGACCGGATTTACAAGAATATGTATCTATTGAACAAAGAGGATAATATCGTTAAAATGTAGTAGAATAGATTAGGAATCATTAATAGGAGGTTTTATCTATGACACAAGGTGAAAAAATTGTAGTAGAAAATGGCGAAATGAACGTACCAAACAAACCAATTATTCCATTTATTGAAGGGGACGGAACTGGTCCAGACATTTGGGCTGCTGCTCGCCGAGTAATCGAAGCGTCTGTTGAAAAAGCTTATAATGGAGAAAAAGGAATTGATTGGTTAGAAGTATATGCCGGCCAAAAAGCATTTGATAAAACAGGTGAATGGCTGCCGCAGGATACGTTAGATAAAATCAATGAATATAAAATTGCAATCAAAGGACCTTTAACTACACCAATCGGCGGCGGGATTCGCTCCCTTAACGTTGCTTTGCGTCAGGAATTAGATTTATTTACCTGCCTGCGTCCAGTACGTTATTTTGAAGGCGTTCCATCTCCAGTAAAACGTCCGGAAGATGTAGACATGGTTATTTTCCGTGAAAATACAGAAGATATTTATGCTGGTATTGAGTGGCAGGAAGGCACTGACGATGTGAAGAAAGTGCTTGACTTCCTGAAAAATGAAATGGACGTAAAAAATGTACGTTTCCCTGAAACTTCAGGTATCGGTGTGAAACCAGTATCGGAAGAAGGAACAAAACGTATTGTCCGTGCGGCAATTAACTATGCATTAACCGAAGGACGCAAAAATGTTACTTTAGTACATAAAGGTAACATTATGAAATTTACTGAAGGAGCTTTCAAAAACTGGGGTTATGAAGTTGCTGAACAGGAATTCGGTGATAAAGTGTTCACTTGGGCTGAATATGACCGCATTGTAGAAGCAGAAGGCAAAGAAGCAGCAAATAAAGCAGAAGAAGATGCATTAGCTGCCGGTAAACTTCTAGTAAAAGATTCGATTGCAGATATCTTCTTACAACAAATCCTTACTCGTCCAAAAGAGTTTGATGTTGTTGCAACAATGAACTTAAACGGTGACTACATTTCTGATGCACTTGCTGCACAGGTAGGCGGTATCGGGATTGCACCAGGAGCAAACATCAACTATGATACTGGACATGCTATTTTTGAAGCAACGCATGGTACTGCACCAAAATACGCAGGACTAGATAAAGTAAATCCATCTTCTGTTATTTTATCTGCTGTATTAATGCTTGAGCATTTAGAGTGGAGAGAAGCAGCTGATTTGATTACAAAATCAATGGATAAAACAATTGGTTCTAAAGTTGTAACTTATGACTTTGCACGTTTAATGGATGGCGCAACTGAAGTGAAATGCTCTGAGTTTGCTGATGAACTGATCAAGAACATGGAAGCATAAGCACCAAAATAAAAAAGTGTAAATATAGGAAGGTCAGTATAACTGACCTGACCTAAACAAAAGAAAATGTTTGTGGTGACGAGAGGTATCGGTGCTGCAAGCATTTTCTTTAAATGTATGTTATTTAAAAACGACTAGGGGAGGTATGTAAAATGAGTTCTGCACGAAAAAAAATTTCCGTTATCGGTTCTGGCTTTACAGGAGCGACCACGGCATTAATGGTTGCACAAAAGGAATTAGGGGATGTTGTTCTTGTTGATATTCCTGATATGGAGAATCCGACAAAGGGAAAAGCGCTGGATATGGCAGAAGCAGCACCGGTTCAAGGTTTTGATGCGAAAGTGACGGGCACGTCTGATTATGCGGAAACAAAGGATTCTGACTTAGTTATCATCACTGCAGGAATTGCACGGAAACCGGGAATGTCCAGAGATGATCTGGTCAATACAAATGCCAAAATAATGAATACGATTACAAAGGAAATTGTTAGGTATTCAGCCGATGCAACGATTATTGTGCTGACCAATCCGGTAGATGCGATGACTTACAGTGTGTATAAAGCTTCCGGGCTTCCAAAAGAACGTGTTATCGGACAATCCGGGGTGTTGGACACAGCCCGTTTTAGAGCCTTTGTAGCGGAAGAATTGAATATTTCCGTGAAAGATATTACCGGTTTTGTTTTAGGCGGACACGGTGATGACATGGTCCCGCTTATCCGTTATTCTTACGCAGGCGGCATCCCGCTTGAAAAGCTGATTTCGAAAGAACGGTTACAAGAGATTGTACAAAGAACCCGGACTGGCGGCGGTGAAATTGTAAATCTGTTAGGAAATGGAAGTGCTTACTATGCGCCGGCTGCTTCTTTAACCGTAATGGCAGAAGCAATACTAAAGGATCAGCGCCGGATATTACCATCCATTGCTTATTTAGAAGGGGAATACGGCTATGATGGTATTTACTTAGGTGTACCGACTGTTCTTGGCGGCAAAGGGATTGAAGAAGTGATTGAGCTGGATTTAACAGAGGAAGAGAAGCAGCAATTAGATAAATCTGCAGAATCTGTAAAGAAAGTAATTGACATTCTGGAATGAATTTTAATAAAAGCGCAATGGTTTAAAAATAGACCATTGCGCTTTTATTAATGACTCAACTTTTGCACATTAAAAAGTAGCTTCATTTCCATAGAAATAGGAGTTGATCGTTCCTTCGAAAATACCCTTGACAAAGAATAGAAGGTGAAGTGTAAAGCACCATCACCAATTCCAAAAAGGCCGGATATGTAACCAGCAAGCATGCTAATGGAGAACATGTTCATCTTGGAATAGCAAGATAAATTTGCTTATTCTTAGGTGAGAAAGTTGAGTTAATGAATAAGAATGTTTTAAAAAATAGCTGAAAACAGCCGCTCTAGCAAGAACACCAAGTTTTAGAGACAAAGTGATCATCTTGGTTTTTATTATGAGTAAAAATACATTTTCGATTGGTTATTATTTTGTACCCGCTGCCTTCATTATTGCATAGGCTACTATACATAATGAAGGAGAGGATCTGAATGAAATGAGTTTAACTATCCCGCATTTATTGTATGGATTTTTTACTTTGCTTATTTTAATAACAATGATTTTCCGGAGAGGCATTGTTCTTCCAAGCCTACTAGGAACATTTGTTATTGCCTGCTTTTATAAAGGAAGTATAGTCAGCGGATTTATGGCTATTTTTAACGCTAATTTAGTCGCAGCACGTGAGCTTTTTAGTATCTTTTTGATTATTACTTTTATGCTTGCGCTATTAAATGCCTTAAAAGATTTGAAAGCGGATGTACTGATGATTCAGCCAATTCAGAAGGTCATGGTCAATGGACATTTATCTTATTTTGTTTTAATCGCTGTGACGTATGTGGTTTCTTTATTTTTCTGGCCGACACCAGCTGTCCCGCTTATTTGTGCTTTACTTGTCCCTGCAGCGATACGTTCTGGGCTGCCGGCGATTACAGCGGCAGTTGCGATTACAATAGCAGGCCAGGGGATGGCTTTATCCTCTGACTATATTGTTCAGGTTGCACCAGCTCTTTCTGCAGCTGCAGCGGGTGTAGAAACTTCAGCAGTTGCTGATCGGGCACTGGTTTTATCTATTATTACCGGTGTGATTGCTTCTGTATTAGCTTATTTATTTTACAGAAATTCGATTCGTTCAAAAGTAGACCCTAGAAATCAGACAGAAGCAGAACAAATTCAAGATTATGATTCCTCCGGCCATAAGGCAGCTTCGAAGCATTTGAACAAGTGGAGTCGCGCGTTTGCCTGGCTGGTGCCAATTGTTTTATTATCCGTCGTCGGATATATGCTGTACAGTAAATTTTTTGGATCCAGTGATTTGGTCGGTGGAGAAGGAGCTGCCTTCGTTGGCGGAGTGGCAGTGATTCTATTATTATTGGCTACGGCTGTATTTGGAAAGCAAAATGCGTTAGATTATGTGGGGAATCATATCACCAATGGATTTGTATTTGCCTTTAAGGCAATGGGACCAGTTATCCCGATTGCAGGATTTTTCTTCTTAGGAAATGCGGAATTTTCACGGGAAATATTACTTGTAGAAGAAGCGCCATCCTTTTTATTCGATATCATTTCATCCATCCAGGCCTTTCTTCCGGAAAGCACGGTGTTTGTTGCTTTTAGCTTATTAATTGTAGGGATTATCACAGGACTGGACGGATCTGGCTTTTCCGGCTTGCCATTAACGGGAGCATTAGCTGCATCCTTAGAATCTGCTTCCATCGATGCAAGTACATTAGCAGCAATAGGCCAGCTTGGAGCAATTTGGACTGGCGGAGGAGCATTAATTGCATGGTCCTCCCTAATTGCTGTTGCAGGATTTTGTGGTGTTTCAGCAATGGAACTAGTCAGGAAAAACTTTTTTCCGGTCATACTGGGACTATTTATAGCGACGCTTGCTGCGTTAATCATATTTTAATGGAAGAGAAAATATAATTGTATGGGTTAGGGTTGTTCATTCTGGCTCATACAATTTTTTAGCTGTTTTCCAATGGTATTATTTGAAATTTTTTAAATATAATGTGAATATATGTTTGAATATGTTAAACTGTTAAAAAATCCATAAAGGAGGTTTTTAATAAAAAATAATTTAAGCGCTTACAAAAAATAAAAGGAGGGGAAGTTTTACATGAATGCAATTTTAATAGCTTTCATAGGGATTGTTGTATTTATTTTAGGCTATCGGTATTATTCCAAGTTTGTTGCAGAGAAAATATTTCGATTAGACCCGAATTATGTTACTCCGGCACACCGTTTCAAGGATGGTGTGGACTATGTCCCAACCAATAAATTTGTTTTGTGGGGGCATCATTTTACATCTGTAGCAGGTGCTGCTCCTATCTTGGGACCGGCAATTGCTATTTATTGGGGCTGGCTTCCGGCTTTTTTGTGGGTTGTTTTAGGAACCATTTTTGCAGCTGGTGTCCATGATTTTGGCACATTGGCATTATCTGTCCGAAATAAAGGGTATTCTATTGGAACAATTGCAGATCGCTTGGTCGGGAGAAGGGCAAAGCTATTATTTTTATTCATTATTCTTATTCTCGTATTGATGGTAAATGCGGTGTTTGCATGGGTTATTTCCAATTTATTTATTAGTTATCCTGCAAGTGTATTTCCTGTTTTTATACAAATTCCGTTAGCTATTTGGATTGGTTATGCAGCATATAAACGGAATATAAAAATGCTTCTTCCCTCTGTTATTGCATTAGTTATCATGTATGCAGCGGCTATTATGGCAAGCAGGGTCGGCTTCCTTCAAATTGATTTAGTCAGGTATATGGGAGGAGAGAATGGCACTGGTTTGTTCGGACTGGGTACTGTTTCAACGGCGTTCCTGATATGGATTGTTATTTTGATGGTATATGTATATATTGCGTCTACACTCCCGGTATGGAAATTGCTGCAACCGAGAGATTTTATTAATTCGCATCAATTAGTTGTCGGACTGGCTATTCTTTACTTGGGATTGCTTTTCACGTCTCCAAGTATGACAGCTCCTGTAGTAAATGAAAGTCCGGATAGAAGCTTTCTGCCGCTGCTATTTATCACAATTGCCTGCGGTGCGATTTCCGGCTTTCATGGACTAGTATCCTCAGGGACATCTTCTAAACAGCTGGATAAAGAAACCGATGCGCGTTTTGTAGGTTACTTTGGAGCAGTAGGAGAAGGCATTCTGGCCCTGGTTTCCATCATTGCGGTAGGGACATTCTTTGCAAATACCGATGCGTTTTCACAAGCCTATACTTCTTTTAATGAAGCGAATGCCATTGGTCTTGGAACGTTTATCGAAGGAGCGGCAACATTAGCGCAGGGGCTGGGAATTCCAACAGATATAGCAACGACAATCGTATCGATTATCGTTGTCAGCTTTGCTGCGACGACATTAGATACCTCGGTACGCTTGATGCGGTACATTATTGCAGAATTAGGGATTGAATATAAAATCCAGCCATTAACGAAAACACATGTAGCGACAACGGTTGCTGTGCTTTCCAGTGCGGCACTTGTGTTAATTCCTGAAGGTCCAAATGGTTTCGGGTCAGGCGGCTACCTCATCTGGCCACTATTTGGCACTGCCAATCAATTACTGGCTGCCATTAGTTTATTCTTAATTGCTATTTGGCTAAAACGAAAAGGAAGTAATTATATGGTTGCGCTCATCCCGATGATATTCCTGATCTTTATGACTTTGTTTGCGATGTTCCAGCAGGTGGCCTTTGAATGGTCGTGGATGGGAACAGGTTCCAATATGCTATTGTTTGTTCTGGGCTCTATTATCTTTGTATTTGCGATTTGGATAGCTCTGACCTCCTTTTCAGAACTGATGAAAAAAGTAGAAGATCCGTTAAATAAAGATTGATTTTGCTTCCATACATATCTTCTTCAAAAGATATGTATGGAGGTTCGATATAAATAAATTATAGCCGGGAGGGCGGGAAAATGTTCACAGACAGGTTAAAACAGTTGATCCACTATTATGAGGAAGTAATAAGCTTGCCGCATAAAACAGAAGTAGCCAGAGAATTAAGAAACGAAGATGATTTTTTCTTGCTGCTTCTATATTCTGAAATGGTAGGAATACCGAACCCGGTTTATTATTATACGTTGGAATTATACCCGTATATCATTGAATCCTTCCATGATTGGCATTTACGAATGGGGATGGATAAATCACCACTTAACGGGATTCGCTGCTGTTAAAAAATTGGATGGGCATGCTGGCCATACATTGGAAGGAGGAGAGAAAGGATGCTTGGAGATAATAACCGGATTATTTTTGTAGGAGGCAAAGGCGGCGTCGGGAAATCCAGCTCGGCTGCTGCTTTGGCAACGGGATATGCAGAAAAAGGCTATCGTACCTTACTCATTTCAACGGATCCAGCTCACAATATAAGCGATATTTTTCAGCGGCAGATCGGTGGAAATATCACCTATATTGAAAAAAATCTATATGCGCTGGAAATTGATTCTGAAAAAGAAACAGACGCGTATATTCAAAAGGTTAAAGAAAACATACAGGGGGTTGTTCATGTTCAGATGATGGAAGAGGTACACCGTCAATTAGACACAGCAAAAGCCTCGCCGGGAGCAGATGAAGCTGCCTTATTTGATAAACTCATATCAATTATTTTGGAAGAAGGGGCCAGGTTTGATAAACTAGTATTTGATACGGCTCCAACAGGTCATACGATTCGGTTGTTATCTCTTCCGGAATTAATGGGAATTTGGATTGAAGGTCTATTAAATAAAAGGAAAAAAACGAATACACAATATTCGCAATTGCTAAACGATGGACAAGCCGTAGATGATCCTATTTACGATACATTACAAGAAAGAAAACAGCGGTTTACCAAGGCAAGAGAAATTCTATTGGATAAGCAGGCAACAACCTTTCTATTTGTTTTGAATCCGGAGAAATTACCAATATCGGAAACCAAAAAAGCAATTCATCTCCTGGAGAAATTTCAGATAGATGTTCCTTACATTATTGTCAATAAAGTGTTGCCAGAGGAGACCGGCGCCGGTTTTTTTGAAAAACGGAAACAAAATGAAAAAATCTATTTAGAACGTATCGCCGTGGACTTTTCTGCTCAAACGATTTTGTATATTCCCTTTTTTTCTGAAGACATCACAAACCGTAAACAATTGAAGCAAATGGGAGCTTATTTGAAGGAGGTATTAGCGGATGAGAGCACTAGTACATGAAAATGGAAGCTTGCATATGAAAGAGATGGAGCTCCAAAGTCCGGGAGGATCAGAAGTTGTTGTAAAATTGAAAGCAGCAGGGCTTAACCGGAGAGATTTAGCTATTCCGAACCGTCGTAAAGAAACGGAAGAAGCATTGATTCTTGGCTCAGATGGAGCGGGAATCATTGAAGAGGTAGGAAAAAATGTCAACGATGTAAAAGTTGGCGATGAAGTGATTATCAATCCGGCTTTACGCTGGGTACGAAATAGTGAGGCGCCGCCGAAAGAGTTTGATATTTTAGGCATGCCAGACCATGGTACGTTTGCTGAAAAAATTGTGATTTCTGAAGATCAGGTAGAACCAAAACCGGCATATATGAGCTGGGAGGAAGCGGCAGCCTTTCCGTTAGCTGCATTAACAGCGTATCGGGCAATGTTTACTAAAGGGGAACTCGAAAAAAAAGAAACGGTATTTATTCCCGGAGCAGGCGGCGGTGTTGCGACTTATTTGATTGCATTTGCAAAAAATATCGGTGCCCGGGTAATTACAACTTCAAGAAGTGAACAGAAAAGAGAAAAAGCACGAGAGCTCGGTGCGGATGTCGTGATAGATACGGCAGATGATTGGGAAGAGAAATTAAGCAATGAAACCATTGATATGGTAATTGATAGTAACGGCAAAGCAACCTTTCAACGTTCTTTAGCCATTTTGAAAAAAGGCGGTAAATTTGTTACATTCGGTGCGACAACAGAGGATGTTATTGATTTTGATTTACGTGCTTTCTTCTATGGACAATACAAATTGATTGGTTCTACAATGGGGTGCCGGGAAGAACTTATGGCTGCGTTAGCACATGCAGAGAAATACCAATTGCATCCTGTTGTTGACCGTGTTTTTTCCTTGGATCAAAGTGTAGAAGCACTTAGTTATTTGGATGAAGGAAAACAGTTTGGAAAGGTAATTATTCGTATTTCTTAAAGCGGATATTTAAAAAAGAATTCCTATAGGAAGAAGCGGCAGATTGATGAAGAATAAAAGCAGAGAGACTGACGAGCGCTGATGTGCTATAAAAGTCTCTCTGCTTTATATTGTATTGGCACTGATCAAAGGAAAAGCAAGCATTAGAACGATATTTATGATTTTAAATAGGGCTCCATCCGGTTGACCGCTTCTTGCATCCGTTTTTGGTTCCGGTCATATACTTCCTTGGATGCAGGGTTATCAGTAGCTAAAGCAAACAGCTCTAAATCTGCTTGGCATTTTTTCATGCTGGCTAATAACAGAGCAGATTGTGCCGGCTCAGGAACGGTGATATGGTCGTCATAGAGATCAAGAAATAATTGTCCTTGATGGTCTACTTGACCGAGAAACACATTATCTATGGTAACATTTTGTTTTTCTAACTCTGCTTCCAGCCACGTCGGGTTTAAGGAAGCATTAGCCAGAGGCTCCAGCAGTATATTGCCGTCAGCAATAACCGTTTGCGGTTCTTTAGCTGGTGCTGGAGTGATATTTAAGTCTTTTAAAGTGATGGGCTGGTTTTCCTTTTTAGGCAAAACATTTAATTCCCCAGTTGGCTCTAATACGGCAAATTCAACATCGGAAACGAGGAATTGATTATTGTTTCGAAGCTTTTCTAATAAATCATCAGTAGAATAGCCTTCTTTTTTTAAGTTTTCCTCCATAATTTTTCCATTTTGTATAAAAACAGTACTTTTCCCATCCGTGAAATCTCGCATCCGTTTGCTTTTTAACGATAACTTTTCAATGGTGAAGGCAGCAATAAACCAGACAAACATCGCTAATAATGCATAATAAAAGCTATTATACGGATCCACTGTATGGAAGGCGGCAATTCCTCCGAGTACGATTCCCGAAATGGTTTCAAATATATTGAGCTGTGATAATTGCTTTGCGCCCAGCCACTTTACAAAGAAAAATAAGACGGTGATTAAAATAATGGAGCGAATAATAATGGATATCCATTCAGGCATGATTTTCCCTCCTTATGACTTATATTGCGGTTCTTGTTTGTCGATATGAATAACCTGCTGATGTATATCATGGCGTGTTTCTTTGATTAGCTGCGAAGCTTCTTCAATTGCGGCTTTTAAATCCTGTTCCATGGAGGCGGCGTATAATAAATCTAATCCTGCTTCAATGGATTTTAATGTAGCGTAGCACGTCTTTACCTGTGATCCTACTGTCATAAAACATCTTCCTATCCTTTTGGTTTGAATATCATGGCGCCGATGACACCGAATATAATGGCGGCTGAAATACCAGCACTTGTAACCTCAAACATTCCAGTTACGACACCGATTAATCCGTGTTTATCCGCTTCCTGCATAGCTCCATGAACTAAAGAGTTCCCAAAGCTTGTGATAGGAACGGTAGCGCCTGCTCCTGCAAAATCAATAAGCGGTTCATACCAGCCGAGTCCATCCAAAATCGCTCCAGCAATAACCAGAATAGATAATGTATGTGCAGGAGATAGCTTAAATACATCAAACATAATTTGTCCGATAACGCAGATAAGTCCTCCTATTACAAATGCCCAGAAAAAAATCATAGATGTTCACCTCTTGCTTCGATTGACACTGCATGTGCAATACATGGGATAGGAGCTTTCTGCTGAATGCTCAAGGTTGAATGCAAAGACCCGGTTGCCACCACAAGAATTCGCTGTAAATTCCCTTTGATGACTTCTTGAAGATAATGGCCATATGTCACGATAGCAGAGCATGCTGCACCACTGCCTCCAGCAAGAACTGGCTGGTCTTCGCGGTAAATTGTAATCCCGCAATCCACATATTTTTCTGATTCAATCGGAATATTTCTGTCACGCAATAAATCAAAAGAAACCTCTCTGCCGACATGCCCCAGGTCGCCAGTGATGATTAGATCATAATAAGACGGATCTATCTGCAGGTCCCGCAGATGTGCTTCAATCGTATCAGCAGCAGCGATAGCCATCGCGCCCCCCATATTAAATGGATCTGTCATCCCCATATCAGCTACTTTTCCAATCGTCGCCGAAGTAACAGCCGGTCCTGTTCCGTTCTGAGCAACAAGCGCACAGCCGGCTCCGGTAACTGTCCACTGGGAGGTTGGGGGTTTTTGTCCGCCGTATTCTGTCGGATAGCGAAATTGTTTTTCCGTCGCTGCATTATGACTGGAAGCAGCACAAAGAATATAATTTGCTCCCTTTGCATTTATAATAGAAGCTGCAAGTGCCAGGCTTTCCATTGAGGTAGCACAAGCGCTGAAAGCTCCCAAAAAAGGAATGCTGCTTGTACTTGCTGCAAAGCTGGTCGGTGTCATTTGATTGATTAAGTCGCCGGCAATCAAAAATTCAATATTTTCTTTTTCGATGCGGGCTTTTTTTAATGTAGTCTGTATCGCTTCCTCCAGCATTTTTTGCTGGGCTTTTTCCCAGGAATCCTGATTGAGCCACATATCCTCATGAAGCGTATCGAATGCCTCGGGGATGTTCCCCTTTGCTTCAAATGGTCCACCGATTGTTCCTGTAGAAAGAATAGCCGGCCGATTTTCAAAAATCCAGGATTGATGTCCTTTTAGCATTAGAATCCCCCCCATTGCGTAAGTATGGTTTTAATAATGGCTACGACAAATGCAGAAAAAACACCATAAACAATTACCGGGCCGGCGAGTTTAAGCATATTGCTGCCCACGCCGAGAATAAAGCCTTCAGAACGATATTCGATTGCTGAAGAAATAACGGCATTACCAAACCCTGTCACCGGCACTGCAGATCCCGCTCCGGCAACCTGTGCAATACGGTCATAGACCCCAAATCCGGTTAACAGCATTGTAATAAAAATTAATGTAGCAATTGTCGGATTTCCAGCTGTTTTCTCTGTGAAATTAAATTGATAAATATAGAAAGTAGAGATGAGCTGTCCGATGAAACAGATAAATCCGCCTATAAGAAAAGCTTTGATGCAGTTTTTAAAGACAGGCCGTTTGGTCTCCCGCTTTTGTTGAAAAGCCTGGTAGCGCTGTTGATTTGGCTGTAGCTTTTGTTTCTTTTTATCTCCCATGGAAAGCACTCCTTTTCAGGTTAATACACGAAAGAAATGAAGATAGCTCGTCATCAAATATCAAGTCTGTTCCTTGGACAGATGGATGATTTCCTTCATTTTTTTCTTGATTTCTTCTTTTGTTAATGTTTGATTATCCATTTTTTCTTCCAGCTTTGCTGTTTCCAGGATGATCTTTTTATCCGTCGATAATTCTATTGTAAAATCAGGAAAGGCCTGTTCGAGTTCTGTTTGATAGGCTTCCGTTTTATCTTGCAGCGAAAAACGCTCATGATGTGGAACTTCGATGGTAACGAGCAATGTATCATCTGTATTTACTGCATGAACAGCGGTAATATCATCTTTATTAATCAGCAATTCCTTTGCCTGTGTTGCGGGATCCTGAGAGGAATTGGTGGATAAATGCTTTATATTTGGATTTTCTGAATAAGAAGATTCGTTCTGATGATTACAGCCGACTAAAAAAAGAATAAAGAGGAGCAGCAGGGCCATTTTTTTATTTCGCATATATTCACATCCTGTTCTGTAACGAAATATGTAGGGCGGAGGACCAGACAGTCCCCCTGTTTTCCTGTATTTGCTGACATATCTTATTACTGTTTGTATTGAGGCTCTTCCTGCGTAATTTGTTGCATCCTCGGTTCTAATTGGTCTAAAATACCCTGTGTTTGTTGTGCTGCATTTTTATATAGCTGTTTTGCTTGTTTATTATCTGTTTGAAGAGCAAATTGCTCCAGACTCGCCTGAGCACTTTTTAAACCTGCTACAGTTTGTTGAACTTGTGTGCCTACTGTCATCTTCCTCACTCCTTTTCATATCTTGCACTTATTATTTTGATGAAATAATTATATTTTATGCTTGTAAACAATTTCCAAAACCTATATGGACAGGAAAGCAGAAAGCAATGAAGACGTGTAAAAGCAGGTGACGGGAGGGAAAGTAAATAACAGGAATCGTGTTGACGTTGGAAGGATAATGAACGTAAACATAAAAAAACGACAGGTACCTGTCGTTTTTAACATATATCGCAACAGATGGAAGCTTATCCAAATGTTAAATTTTATTTATTGTTTGTTTAAGTTTTTTGATTTTACAAAAGGTCCTACATCCATGCGTGTTGGTTTTTTATATTTTTGGCTCATTTGTTCTGTCCATGTTTCCTGTTTGTTATTCGAATTTCGCGATTCATAATAATCTTTCATAGTCTGATCGTATTCCTGAATAAAGTGTTTTTGTTTGTCAAAAGGAATATACTGATTTTCGTGATAAATTGCCGGAAACGGCAAACGTGGTTTGATATCTGGTATTTCTGTCGGGTAGCCAATCGCCAGGCCGAACAATGGAACCACATAATCCGGTAATTCCAGAACATCGTTGAAGGTCTGGATATCATTACGAAGGCTTCCTAAGAAACAGATTCCCAGTCCCAATGATTCAGCAGCAACAACAGCATTTTGAGCAGCTAAAGCGGCGTCGATCGTTCCTACTATAAATTGTTCGGTGCTTTCCAAATTTTCGGTATGTTCGATTCCATCCAGTTGTTCAAGACGATGCAGATCCGCGCAAAATATAAGCAGATGACCATTTTTCTTTACATGCTTATGCCCCGAAATGGCATAGAGTTTTTCCTTGAGGTCCTGGTCCGATACACCGATGATACTGTAGGCCATCACATTACTGGAGGTGGAGGCGCGTTGTGCACTTTCTACAATTGTTCTTATTTGAACGTTGTTTAAGGGTTTATCTGAAAATTTTCGAATAGAGCGATGATTCATTAATGTTTCAATGACTTGATTCATACGGGTTCCTCCTCTTCATCGATACTGTTCCATAAGTTATTATAATGATTTATTTTGAAGACAATACTCGATAGCAAGTGTATCATGGGATTTACATCGGTTCCAAGAAACTTGCTCTTTTACAATGAATGGTGTAAAGAAATTATGTTATTATAAAGGCAATATAAATCTTTATAATAACATGAGCAGCAGCTGATGGGCTGAGAACAGTAAAATCCAAAAGTTACATATGCTGGAGGGGCGATGTGTGTGAAAACATTTAAACTGCGTAAATTGGTTGTTTTAGATTATGATAAAGGATTAGAAGGAACAGAAGTGGAGCTGATTGACGGTCTCATTATTAATCGGGAAGATGATTATGATACATGGTTGATTGAAGGATTTATTAATCGTAATTACTGGAATTATTTTGAGGATAAAAAACATGAGGAACTGATGGTGCAAGCAACCATTACAAAAGAGAGCAATGAACCTGCTTCATTTATAACAAAGATGACTGAGATGCATGAAATCGGACAACAAATGAATGTAATGCTGATGGGGAAAATTATTGATAAACAAAAGAAAGATGTGGAGCAGCTATTAACTGCGCTGGTGGAAGATGGATATGAGGGAGAAGAGTTAATTCAAAAATTCAAAGAAATCTATTAGAGGATGTTCACAAAATCCAATAAAAAATGATATGTCAGGAAAAGGAGCTTCTCCCAAGAAGATCCGCGACGTGCGGGCAGCGCAGAAATCATCGCAACACGATGTGCTCTGATCCGACTGGTCCTTTTAAGCGTACTGTTTAAACATGTGCAAACAGTATTCACATGATAAGAAGAAGGGAAAAACAATGAATAAAGAACGAAAAAAATTTGAGACGCCCATCCGGCGTTCTCCATTTCAAATGCTATTGATTTATTATATGGCTGCGATAGCGCTATCGACTATATTGCTATCTTTACCTGTTTCGCATAAGCCCGGTATTGATATTCCTTTTATTGATATTGTTTTTACGGCTGTCAGTGCGATTAGTGTAACAGGATTAAGTACTATTTCCATTGCAGATTCATTAAGTACCACGGGAATTATTTTTTTAGCTCTGATGATGCAGATTGGAGCAGTAGGGATTATGGCAATTGGTACGATACTCTGGGTGGTGTTAGGTAAACGGATAGGTTTTAAAGAAAGAAGCATGATTATGACCGACCAGAATCAAACGCATTTTAACGGCATGGTACAGCTAATCAAGAATATTATATTCTTGCTGCTGGCGGTTGAAGCAGCTTTTTTCATTATATTAGGCGTCTATTTTATGAGGTATTATGATTCCATAGGAGAAGCATTCCTGCAAGGTTTTTTCATGGTTATCAGTTCGGTGACAAATGGTGGTTTTGATATTACGGGGCAATCCATGATTCCTTTTCAATCTGATTATTTTGTTCAAATAATCAGTATGGTGCTTATTATCATTGGCGCTATCGGGTATCCGGTCATCATAGAGATAAAGGAATATCTTTTGCATAAAAGAAAATTAAAAAAACAATTTCATTTTAGTTTGTTTACGAAGCTGACAACTGTAACTTTTTTTAGCTTGGTTTTGGTTGGTGCGTTCGGCATTTATCTGTTTGATATAAATGGATTTTTTAAAGGTGTTGTCTGGCATGAATCCTTTTTTTATGCGTTGTTTCAGTCTGTTACCACAAGAAGCGGGGGATTGGCGACAATGGACTTAACTTTATTATCAGATACCAACCATTTATTCATGTCTGCATGGATGTTTATCGGGGCATCTCCAAGCAGTGCCGGGGGAGGAATCCGGACAACGACCTTTGCGCTGGTTTTGATTTTTCTATTTACGTTTATCCGCGGCGGAAGAAGTGTTAAAATTTTTCACAGAGAGGTCTACGAGGTAGATTTAAATAAAGCGGTGACTGTAACCTTTTTTGCAATAATGGTTGTATTTTCTTCTGTTATTATCCTTAGTTATTTAGAGCCGTATTCATTAGATGCGCTTATTTTTGAAGTTACTTCTGCTTTCGGAACAGTGGGGTTATCCCTGGGGGTTACAGGTGACTTAACCACATTCAGTAAAATAATATTGATGATATTAATGTTTATTGGACGAGTCGGTATTCTCACATTCCTTTTAGTATTCCGTCGTAAAAAGGATCCAGCGAAATTTAATTACCCGAAGGAAAGAATGATTATTGGGTAAAGGGCGTTAAGAAAGGAATAGTTAGTATGTAAAATAAAATGGCCTGTGCCTTTAGCACAAGCCATTTTGTGTTTAGCAGTAAAATGCAGCTCCTACGATGATTAGTAAAATGAAAAGAACAACAATCAACGCAAAGCCGTTTCCGTAGCCGCCACAATAGCCGCCACCGTAGCCGCCACCATATCCATAGCCCATGCTTTTCACCTCCTGAACTTACAGTATTACTGTATGCAGATAGATAAAATGTGTATAGACGTTTGCCTAGTTTTTTAACAGCAGCGTTCTGATACTTCCTCTGTTATTGTTTCAGCAGGCTTTATAAAAGACAGGAGATTTATACAGCAAGTAATAAAGAATACAGGAATTACTTAGCAAACAGCATGCAATTACATTTTCTACTTTATTTTATGTAGAGATATTGATAAAATGGAATTATATAAGTGAAATGAGTAATCATATTTTGTACATAGGCGAAGGGAGTGCTTCATGATGGAAATGCTTTTCGGTGTGGTTTGTTTTGCGATTCTTGTTTTGAATATTGGTTATTGCGTTATGGATAGAGAGTAGTCTTTCCGCCATTATAAAAGCAGAATGCTGTTTCTATTTTCTTGAAGAAAATAAGAATCCAGTGTTCTGCTTTTAGTCTATCCAGCCAAATTCGTTGAAAGGATAAATAATTAATTCAGATTTGCCGATAATATCATCTCGTGGAATAAACCCAAGTCCATTGCGGCTGTCTTTACTAATCAGTCGATTGTCTCCCATGACAAAATAATTATTTTCAGGAATTTCTAACGGACCAAAATTATTAGTTTGTGCAATGACTTCATCGCTTAAAAAATGCTGCTGATAGGCCTGACCATCGATATATAATTGACTGTTTTCAATTTCTATCGTTTCTCCGGGCATCCCGATAATACGTTTTACATAGTTTTTTGGCGGCTGATGGATGATGACCACATCGCCCCTGCCAGGGTCATCTATCGTGTAAACAATTTTATTAAAAATGACACGCTCTCCATCCTGAAGAGTGGGATACATGCTTTCTCCTTCTACAATGGAAGTGGCAAAAATAAATGTCCTGAGAAAGAAAGCAAGCATTATCGTAATAATAATTGCCTTCAGCCAGCCTACCCATTCTTTTTTTTGATCGGTATTTTCCACTAACTCATCTCCAAAACGTGCATAGTCTCCTTTTATCGTAGCATGTTTACGCGATTTTGCGCAAACATGCCAGTGGAAACAATTGAAAAATATATTGCGGAAGAGAAATAATATCCATTTACTTTTTATTTAACAGGTATGCTTCTAATCGATCCAATCCTTCTTTTAAAATGTCCTCGTGATAGGCATAGCTTAGACGCATATAGCCTTCGCCGTCTTTAGAGAAGCTGCTGCCTGGAACAAGAGCGACTCTGGCATTCCGGACCAGGGAGAGCCCTAAATCAAATGAACTCATATCATTTAATGTCAGCTTTGGAAAAATATAAAATGCGCCCTGCGGCTGCTCAACCTCCAATCCCATGCCTGTCAAACGTTCATACACATAATCCCTTCGTTTTTTAAACACTTCTTTTATATATGCCGTGTGTTCCTGATAAGTAGTCATTGCTTCTAAAGCAGCGTATTGGCTGATGGAAGCAGCACAAGATACATTGTATTGGTGAACCTTTAACATTTGCTCTGATATCCATTCAGGAGCAAGGGTGTATCCGATACGAAAGCCTGTCATGGAGTGTGATTTAGATACACCGTTGATAACGATGGTTTGATTTTTTAAATCGGAAATCGAAGCAATCGATGTGTGGGCAAAATCAAAAACAATCTCACTGTAGATTTCATCGGATAAAATAAATATTTCTTTCCCTTTAATCACTCCGGCAAGAGCTTCTAATTCTTCTCTGGAATAGGCTGCACCAGTCGGGTTAGAAGGGGAAGGAAGAACAATACATTTGGTATTTTCATTGATAACATCTGCCAATGCTTCCGGAGTAAACTTAAACCCGGTATTAGTTGTATCTACATGAACCGGTTTGGCGCCAGCGAGCGTAATCAGCGGTTCATAGCCGGGATAAATAGGACTTGGCAAAATCACTTCATCCCCAGGTGTAAGGATGGTCCGGAAAGTAATATCAATTGCCTCAGATGCTCCAGAGGTAACAATAATTTCCGAATCCGGCTGATAAGCCAGTCCATAATTTGTCTTGTAATAGGTATGTATGGCTTTTCGTAACTCCCAGATTCCTTGATTCGGCGTGTACGTTGTAAAGTTATTCTCAATCGCCTGAATTCCTGCATTTTTTACATTATCCGGAGTATGGAAATCCGGCTGTCCGATTGTTAAAGAAACGACGTCCTTTTCATCAGAAACCAGATTAAAGAATTTACGGATTCCTGATATTTCAATATTTTTTACATTGTTATTTATTAAATGCTTCAACATAATCACCTACGCTTAAAAAGTAAAATTTTCATTAAATGTTCAAATAATTTGGATTAATACGAATGAAATTGGGTATAATAAAAATATAGAATAAAATATAAGGAGAATACAATATGAGACCAAGAACTCTTAATTTCGAACAACTTGTTGACATGAATAGACAAGAATTATTAAACGATGAGAAAAGTATATCACAAATTGAAGAGAAGTTAGACAAGAAACAAGAAGCTTTTTTATTGAATCATAAAAAGAATAAAAATGAATTAACCGCTGAGTAGGAGAAATCCTTGCTAAAGCGGTTTTTTATTGGAGAGAGGGAAGAGGAATAAAAAAACGATTTTGAAGCAGCCCTGTTCTTATTGTATCATCTTTATAAAATAAGGGATTTTACCGCCGTATAAAATCGTTTCAACATGACGAAACTGAATAGCAGCGAAATCAGAAAGAAAAGGTGAGAACATGTTGCTGTCAGGGATAGTATCTATCGGAAATGTTGGAATTAATATTACTTATATTTATGTCATTATGATGCTGTTATGCAGTACAGCTGTGTACTATCTGACGAAAAAAATATATCAATGGGCGGTTAGAAAGCAAATGATGCGGTTTCTGGCATATATCGGTGCAAGCATTATTGTGATTAGCTTAACGATTATAACAGCTGTCATCCAGGAAAGGGATGCTTGGCACTTTCTAAGGGCTGCTATGCAAAGCCTCGCTTTTTTAGGCATCTGCTTAGCTATTTTTCCATTATTGCATCAATTTTTATTGAAAAGAAAATAATCTTCGGCAAATGTTATTTTCTTTTTAATACGGCAATAAAATGTTTATATGCGATGGGCCAAAGATTAATGTCTGGCCAGCTTCCTTATTTCTTTTTAGAGCGTGCAGGAGGCCAATCCATTTTTCCTAACGAAGAAGGTACGTAATAGCTGGAGCGATGTTTTTTGGCAGGGGTCGATTTTGGTTTTTCCTGCTTCCAGTTAATATACTGACAAATTAGCCGTTTAGCTTGAGATAAAGACATTTTTACAGGCGGGTTGCGATAGCTTTGGTCTAATGCACCCAGATGCTTCAGATGTTTTAAATCCTCTTTGGCAGGAGGGATATGGAAGCAATATTCTCCAACCTTAATAAGCACTGTAGAATGTTGATTGCTAAGCTTGGGATGGTCAGAAAAATGCAACCCTTTTTTAGAAGCTTTTTTCTCTTTTAATAATTTTTCGATGGCTTGTTTTTTTAATTGATACAGCTGCTTCGGGTCAGGAGCCGTTTTTGCATGCTTATTAATAACAAATAAAGCCTGCGCCAGCTTTTCAACCTCAACGTCATGTTTCATTTTTAGTCTCTCCCTTTAAAAAAGGATTCAATCAATCTATATTTAATTAATACTCTAACTTAAAATTTATGGAATTTCAATACTATATCGAAAAAATACGAACAAATGCACTTGTTTTGTGCCGGGTGAAAAATAAAAGCTTGAATAATGCTTGCGCCAGCAAGGATTACGCGCATAAGCACGTGCTGAGAAAAATATACTGTAGATTATTAGGAAGGCATGATAGTAATTTCCGAATTCAGGGAAGAAAAAAGACCCTCGCATGGCGGCTAAGGTCTTTTCAGATGAGCAAGAAGAAATATCATTTTAGTGCTGTGGGAATGCTTTGTTGAAATATCGTGCTGTCTAATTTACTTTTTTTAAGTCATCAAGAATTGCATCCATGTTATCAAATTCCACTCCATCATAATTTTTGACAACTTCGCCTTCCGGGCTGACTAGAAAGAAAGATGTCCCGTGGAGAACCTGATCATCTCCCTCTGCGGGGGCTTGAACAAGGTTTTTAAAATGCTTAATGGAAAATTCGCGGATCGATTCAAAATCATAACCAGTGACGAAAGACCAATTATCGAAATTTACATCATAGTTAGAGGCATAATCCTTTAATACCTCAGGGGTATCGAAATCTGGATCTACGCTAAAAGAAACAATTTGTGCATCGATGCCTTCCTCTTCCATCATGGATTGCAGGTGAGCCATATTATATGTCATCGGCATACAGACGGTGGTACAGTTTGTAAAGATAAAATCAGCAATCCACCATTCTCCTTTTAAATCTTCAAGGGAGAGCTGTTCTTCATCCTGTGTCGTATACTCAAATTCTGGGACTTGTTCTGACATGGTTGTTTCAATTGCGTAACCCTGTCCGCAGCCTGCTAATACGAAAAATAAACCAATAAGTAATAAATAATGTCTCATATCATTAAACCCTTTCCTACTGTATCTTATGTTCATTATAGCATTGGGGAAAATGTTGAAAAAGTCTCTCATATGAAGGAATTATGACATTTTAAACCGGGCTGCCCGGATATCTTTCTTTCGATAAAATTTTACTGCAATCCAATTCTTTCAAGCTGAAGGATAATCGAGCCCTTTAATAGTGATTCTCCAATCGCTGCTGCAGGCGAAAATCGAGGTTATCCTATGAAGAAACAAAAAATTCTGCAGGTAAAGCATTAATTTGGATGTAATGTAAATACATGCAGCTCCGGTTTGCAGAAGAATCGATAAGGTAAACGGGTGGTTCCAATCCCGCTGTTCACGTATAATGTCAATCTATCTGAAACAGTGTATTTCCCTTGTACATATTTTTCTGCGTACGCCGGCGTATATAAATCGCCAATAAAAGGTAACCGGACCTGCCCTCCATGGCTATGACCTGATAATTGAATATCCACAGGATAATCCTTCACCATATCGGCAAGGTCAGGCTCGTGCGCAAGAAGAATGGTGAAATCAGAAGCTGTCCGATCTCTTAACGATTGACTGACATCCGGATTCCCAAGCATTGCATCATCCAGTCCAGCCAGCAGAAAGGAAGCATTCTCACGATGGATACGGGAGGCATTGTTTTGGAGCAAGGTAAAATCAGCTGCTTCAAAGGTTTCGTATAAAATATCCGTTCCATAGCCCCCATGATCATGATTTCCATAAATCCAAAACTTTCCTTCAGGCGCCTCCAGCTGCTGTAATATACAGATGAGACTGTCGTCCCAGTGATAATTATTAGGTTCGTCTACTAAGTCCCCTGTAAATAAAATCAAGTCGGGTTCCAGATTATTAATTTTTGTAACAAGAGTTTCGAGCTGCTCTAAGCTATAATGGAAACCTAAATGGGTATCGGAAAATTGCACAATTTTAAACTGATTAAAAGCGTTGGGAATTTGTGGAGATGTAATTGATTCTTCTGTGATTTTCAGGAGAGAAGGTTCTATCTCACGAGCATAAAAATACGTTCCGCCGCTCAAACCAAATAATGTTAATAAGCTTCCTAAAGACCTTTTTAAAAATGTTCTGCGATTCATTGTATAATTTCCTTTCTGCATATAAACCAATACGAAAATTATAGCACGGATAGAAGCTTTTTTTCATTTGGCAAATAGGTAAAGTTTTATACTTTTTTATTTAAGATACAGTAAAATCATTCTTACTGCTTTTAAAGACCTGATTTATCGCGTTTTACTCGGACATAATTCTTCTGTAGAAATATGTGAAGGCACTTTTTTAGGAGCAATATTCTTCCAAATGAGGAATCTGCTGATACAATCACTGGGAGAGAACCGCAGAAGTATGTTAAACTAAAAGTGTGTGTATAACGAAAAATCAAGTAATATACTTTAAGGTGACCGTTTATGGGTAATTATCCTCGCAGATAACACCCGTGAACTTTTATGATGAAGATAGAGCAGGTCTCGCAGAAACGTTTTGGAAGAAGATGTATCTACCGGGTTACTTTCACAGCATTTCTAATAAGTTAAAAGCATCTTTGAATTTCAATCGTCTTTATATGAAGAAGGGGGTAAATAAGGTGAGTACAACGCAAGATAAACAATTGTCAGATATGAAAATCAGTGAAGTCCTTATACCTGCTGAAAAGGTAGCGCATGTCCAGCTCAATAATCCTTTAGAACATGCATTGCTGGTATTAATGAAATCCGGCTATGCAGCAGTGCCAGTACTTGATGCAACCTATAAATTTGCCGGGATTATCGGAAAAACCGTTATCCTGAATGAAGTACTCGGGATTGAAAGCTTTGAAATGGAACGCTTATCAGAAATTCGGGTAATGGACGCCATGGCTGCAAATGTACCGACCTTAACCAGAGAAAATAGTTTACTAGACGGGCTGAATGCTTCCATTGACCATCCATTTGTATGTATAGTAGATAAAGATGGTTATTTTGATGGTATTTTAACAAGAAGAGCAATATTGAAGCAAGTAAAAAAAGATATTTATATGAATGCATATAAAAAATAATAACAATGTCTCCATGACGTGGAAGAGCGATAGTTTATTCTGCTTCATGGGGATTTTTTTGCATGTTAGGAAATATATATGCTGAATTTAGCGCTTCAACATGTTCCATGGGGGAATAATCTTAGGCACCAGAAATACACTCCGCTTTCGTAGGCCCCGAGCTCATCTCCTTTGAAGAAGACTTAGCGATTGGCAAGAACATCGATATTTTAAATAACAAGTGGTTTTCTTGGTTTTTCTTACAGTAATATTAGTTGCCGATGAAGATGGCGTCTGCTAAAGTAAGAAGGAGATTATAGAAAATGGAGGAGTAGTTGATTATGGATGCAAATGAAATTATACAATTTATTTCTAATAGTAAGAAAAGCACACCTGTAAAAGTATACGTGAAGGGAGACTTGGACAAGCTTCCTGAACAGAACGAAATAAAGGCATTTGTTGATGCGAAAAGCGGTACATTATTTGGAGAATGGAAAGCAGTAGAGCAATTCTTAAAAGATAATGAAGCTGTTATCGAAGATTATGTTATTGAAAATGATCGCCGTAACTCTGCTATCCCAATGCTGGATTTAAAAAATATCAATGCGCGTATCGAGCCGGGTGCGATTATTCGTGACCAGGTAGAAATTGGCGATGGTGTTGTAATCATGATGGGTGCATCAATTAATATTGGTGCTGTTATCGGTGAAGGAACGATGATTGATATGAATGCAGTTCTTGGCGGGAGAGCTACTGTAGGAAAGAACTGTCATATTGGTGCAGGTACTGTCCTTGCCGGCGTAATTGAGCCGCCATCTGCTAAACCAGTTATCGTAGAAGATGATGTGGTAATTGGCGCAAATGTTGTTGTCCTTGAAGGAATCACGATTGGAAAAGGCTCTATTGTTGCAGCAGGATCTATTGTTACCAAGGACGTAGAACCAAACACATTAGTCGGTGGTACACCTGCCCGAGTTTTAAAAGAAATCGATGAGCAGACAAAATCGAAAACAGAAATCAAACAAGAGCTTCGTAAATTAGATAATTAAGGCAGATGAAAACTTTATGACAGCAATTGATTTGCAAACGATCCGCAGGGAACTGCATCAGATTCCTGAATTAGGTTTCAGGGAGGAAAAGACGCAAAAGTACCTGCTCGCAAAAATTCAAGAAATGGCGACAGATCGTGTTGAAGTGAGAACATGGCGGACCGGTATTTTAGTACATGTATCTGGAACCAATCCAACAAAGCGGATTGGTTTTCGGTCTGATATCGACGGACTCCCCATTTTGGAAGACACAGGCTTCGACTTTGCTTCAACGCATAGGGGACAAATGCATGCGTGCGGACACGATTTCCATATGACCATTGCTTTGGCAGCACTCAACAGGCTGATTGAACAGCCTGTAAAGGATGATGTGCTATTTATTTTTCAGCCAGCTGAAGAAGGCCCGGGCGGCGCAAAGCCGATGATTGCGTCAGAAGAATTTCTTGCATGGAAACCAGATACGATTTTTGCACTGCATATTGCTCCAGAGCTGCCAGTTGGTCAGGTATCCTCTAAATCTGGACTTTTATTTGCTAATACGAGTGAGCTGTTCCTGGATTTTAAAGGACTTGGCGGCCATGCTGCCTATCCGCATTTAGCGAAGGACATGACCGTAGCAGCGAGTAATTTTGTTGTGCAGGCTCAGCAAATTGTCTCCAGAAGGTTAAATCCGTTAGACGGTTCCGTCGTTACGATTGGAAAAATGGAGAGCGGATTTGTTCAGAATGCCATAGCGGAGACAGCTCGTTTGGAAGGAACCATTCGAACGACAGAAGCTTCCTCCATCATATTGGTGAAGGAAGAGCTGGAGAGGCTGATCAAAGGATTTGAAATAGCCTATGATTGCCAAATAAATGTCGATTATGGAGCGAATTATTACCAGGTAGTAAATGAAGAAAAATATGTGGAGCTCTTTAAAACGTCTCTGGAAAACACGGGCATTACTTATGTTCAGGCTTCTGCAGCAATGACTGGAGAGGATTTTGGAGATATGCTAAAAGAGATTCCAGGATTTATGTTCTGGCTTGGGGTAAATTCTCCATATGGACTGCATCATGCGAAGCTAACCCCGGATGAAGCTGCGCTTTCTGTAGGGGCGGAAGCTGTAGAAACCTATATCCGCTCCATTGGTAGTGTTTGACAGGTATATTAGGGTTTAATAAAAAAGATTTTCTCTTGTAATGGGGGAAATCTTTTTTATATGCTCTATTCTTCTAAAATCAAATGCATACATCTTCCTCCCTCATCATATATCAGTTAAAGAGAATAGGAAGGAGTGACCTCATGCAGATTTATGATGCCCTCCCTGATTTATCTAAATTCAAACCATTGCCCGGAAGTAATCAATCCCTGTTATTTTCTAGCGGAAAGCCGATTCTTGTTATATTTTGGTCTGTTAGCTGTTCATCCTGTGGTTATTTCTTGCAAAAGCTGGCTGCTATTCCTCCAATCAAATACCAAAAAGTGATTACTATATTGATTCACACATATTTAGATGGTGAACAAATCAGCCTGCCTGAAATAAAAAATAAACTAAATCAGCTGCATGTTGATGCTGTATATTTAGATGATGTAACTGGACAATTGGATGATATATTTCAGTTCCGTTATGTACCTGCGTTATACTTATTTGATAAACAGGAAAAGCTGCGGTTCAAACAAATTGGAAAACCTTCTACAAGTTTGGTAGAACAGCGTTTGAGACGATTAATCAATACAAAATAAATAAAATATATAGACTCTATTCTTTCCGGGATGGAGTTTTTTTGTGCAAAAGGAGCAGATTATGGATGGTTTCAAAATATTTCACGGATAGAAATCACGCAACAAAAGCTGTCTTAAAAAATTTATCAAAAATTTTCAAAAAAATTTCACAAAACAGTAGAAATTTATTTCGGAAACCGTTATATTAGTTATTACGGATTAGTGGAAAGGGGGAATTAATTTTGAATACCTTTAAAAAACTGAAGCATTTCTATTGGCCTTATAAAAAGTATTTTATTTGGTCGATTATCTGTATGCTTATCGTTACCAGCATTATGGTTGTTTATCCGATTATCCTGCAAATTACAATCGATGAAGTAGTTGCTGAACAGAGATATGGACTGATTCCTTATATTTGTGGCGTATTCTTAGGGTTGATGATGATAAAGGGTGTATCTACTTTTTTCTTTCAGTACCTGGGTGATTTATTTGGAATGACCTCTGTATATAAGCTGCGTGAATCATTATACGATAAGCTGCAAGCGCTGGCATTTAAATATTATGATAATGCCAAAACAGGGGATATTATGTCCCGGCTGACTGCAGATGTCGAAGGATTTCGTTTCTTTCTTTCGGTAGGTTTTGCAGAATTGATTCGCGTTGTGTCGTTGATGCTGATAAGTATTTCGGTTATGTTTTATTATTCTATTCCTCTAGCACTTATAACAATGGCGGCGATGCCGTTTCTGGCATTTGTTGTTTATAAATTTGATAAGCAGGTTCATCCGGCCTTTCGAAATATCAGGCGCTCCTTTGGAAAGTTAAATACAAGAGTACAGGAAAATATAAGCGGGATGAATACGGTTAAATCATTATCAAGAGAAGACTTTGAGATTGGCAGGTTTTCTGAAAGTAATGATAATTACCGCCAAAAATATTTGTTTACATCAGGTTTGTGGGCAAAGTATTTTCCGGTGATGGAATTTATCGGAAATGTCAGCGCCGTTGTTTTATTAGCGTTTGGCGGTTTTTTTGTCATAAATGGATCCATGACGACCGGACAATTAATGGCCTTTTTCAGTTTAGTCTGGTTTATCATGGGACCGCTTATGAACTTAGGATTTATCATTAATCAATTTTCACAGGCAAAAGCATCTGGAGAGCGGCTGCTGGAGATCATCGAAGCGCCTGAAGATATCGAAGAAAAGACTGGTGCGATGGATGCTGATATTCAAGGTCATGTCACCTTTAAGGATGTCACATTAACATATATCGAGGAAGATGATGAAGCATTAAAACATGTCAGCTTCGATGCCCCGCCGGGCAAAACAATCGGGTTAATCGGCGCAACAGGCGCAGGAAAAACAAGTATTACCCAGCTGCTTACACGGTTTTATGAACCGGAAGAGGGGGAAGTTTTAATCGATGGGCGCCCTGTTTCGGACTATAAGCTGAAGAGTCTCCGCAGCCAAATTGGTTTTGTTCTGCAGGAGCCGTTCCTTTTTTCCACAACCATTAAAGAAAATATTTCTTATGGTACACCAGGAATTCAGGAAGAAGAAATTGTTGCAGCGGCAAAAATGGCGCAAGCGCATGATTTTATCATGGAGCTTCCAAAAGGATATGATACGCTTCTGGGAGAAGGAGGAATGGGGCTATCCGGGGGACAGAAACAGCGGATAGCTATAGCCAGAGCCATTTGTATCGATCCGAGTATTCTTGTATTAGATGATGCAACGTCTGCTGTTGATATGCAGACGGAGCATAAGATTCAAAAGGCATTGCGCGAAGCGATGAAGAACAGAACATCCTTTATTATTGCGCACCGTATTTCCTCTTTAAAGCATGCAGATGAAATTTTAGTGCTGGAAGACGGGGAAATCGTTGAACGGGGCACTCATGACTTCTTGTTGAAAAATAAAGGTCCTTATGAACGTATTTATAATATCCAATATCAAGACCGCGAAGAGATTATGAGTGTGGTCAATTAAGGGAGGCGGCGTATATTGGCAAAAGCAAAAGAAGCTAAAAAGCAAAGTAATCATCTGGAGCGATTTCACTATACAATAGACCAGACAATTGAAAAGCCGTTTAACTGGGAACAGATGTGGAGATTGCTTCAGTTCTTAAAGCCTTATTCCAAAACATACTTGCCAGGTGCGATTATTGCAATGATGATTGCTACAGCTGTCCGATTATCTATACCGATTCTGATTGGAAAGGTAGCTGTGGATATTGCGATTGCCCAGAATGATGGAAATCTGTTAGTTTATCTAGTTGCAGGGATTGCTATTCTTTATATTATCAGTTTTATCGCCAATCGATTCCGGATCAAATGGGTAAATATTTTGGGGCAGAATGTAATCTATGATTTAAGGCAAAAGCTATTTTCCCATGTACAGAGGCTGTCACATCGGTTTTTCGATAACCGCTCGGCAGGATCTATCCTAGTCCGGATTTTAAATGATATTAATTCCCTGCAGGAACTATTTACCAACGGAATTATTAATCTGTTGATGGATATTTTAATGTTGAGCGGCATTATTATTATCCTGTTTATAATGAGCCCGCCTCTGGCGTTGGCGGTGGTAATCGTCATTCCGCTGATGTTTATTATATCAACTGCATTAAGAAGAAAAATTAGAAGAGCATGGCAGCTTGTCCGCCTGCAGCAATCGAGAATGAATTCACATTTAAATGAAGGACTGCAGGGAATGCGTATTACTCAATCCTTCTCTCAAGAAAAAGAGAATGCGGAATTCTTTGATGGTGTAAATTCAGGCTTCTTTAACAGCTCCCGTGATGCAGCGAAGAAAAGTGCTTTTTTCCGTCCGCTTGTAGATATTTGTGACGCAGCCGGGACCATTATATTAATCGCTTTTGGCTCTTACTTAATTTTGAACGGAACGATTGAATTAGGGACGTTTATTTCCTTTGCATTCTTTTTAGGGATGTTTTGGGAGCCGATTTCCAGGCTGGGTCAGATGTATAATCAGCTGCTAATGGCAATGGCCTCCTCCGAGCGTATCTTTGAATTTTTGGATGAACAGCCTAATGTGGAAGAAAAAGAAGACGCGTATCAATTTGAAAAGATGGATGGCCAGATTGAATTTGATGAAGTCGAATTCGCTTATAATGCAGATCGGATGGCATTAAAAAAGATTTCCTTGAAGATGGAGGCAGGCCAGACAATAGCCTTGGTTGGTCATACGGGAAGCGGAAAGTCTACCATTGCCAACCTGATCAGCCGTTTCTATGATCCTACATCTGGAGCAGTAAAAGTTGACGGACATGATCTGCGGGACGTGACGTTAGACAGTCTAAGACAGCGGATTAGTGTTGTTCTTCAGGATACGTTTATCTTTTCTGGAACGATTATGGAAAACATTCGTTTCGGCAGACCGGACGCAAAGGATGAAGAAGTAAAGGAAGCGGCAAGGGTCGTTGGAGCAGACAGTTTTATCAGCCGATTAGCGAATGGTTACGAGACAGAAGTAGAGGAGCGGGGGAATATTCTTTCTGCCGGTGAAAGGCAATTACTGTCCTTCGCAAGGGCGCTTTTGGCAAATCCAAGCATCATTATACTGGATGAAGCTACAGCAAGTATTGATACTGAATCAGAAGTAAAGATTCAAAAGGCGTTAAAGCGTTTATTAAAAGGAAGAACATCGATTATTATTGCCCATCGTCTGTCTACGATTCGAGAAGCAGACTGCATCTATGTTCTGGAGCAGGGAGAGGTTTTAGAATATGGAAATCATCAGGAATTAATGGAGCAGCATGGAAAATATTATGAACTTGTTAAATCACAATTCACGATGCTGGATGCTATATAAATAAAAGGAAGGGAGCAGCTGCAATTGTGGCTGTTCTTTTCTTTCTTTTATCGCAATGCAAGATAAAGTAAAATTCCCCGCTGAATAATGTTTTACATTATGTTAATATATAGAAATGAAAGACTGGAGGTTCCTTGTTATGAAAAAAGATTTTGCAGTAATTGGTCTCGGAAGATTTGGCGGAAGCATTTGTAAAGAACTAAGCGATAAAGGAATGCATGTTCTCGCCATTGATTCGGATGAGACGAAGGTCAATGAATATAAAAATATTGCTTATCATGCCGTCGGACTTGATGCGACAGATGAAGATGCCCTGAAAGAGATAGGGATTACCAATTTTGATCATGTTATCGTAGCTATCGGAGAAAATATCCAGGCAAGTATTCTCGCCGCAGTTATCTTGACTGATTTAGAAATAAGAAGGATTACGGTGAAGGCCCAGAATGACTATCATGAAAAAATCCTGAATCGGATTGGCGTTCATCATGTCGTTCATCCGGAAAGAGATATGGGCAAGCGGCTGGCACATAACTTTATATCGAATAATATTTTAGAGTATCTGGAGCTATCCAACGAGCACAGCATCGTAGAGGTTATCGCAGGCAAGAAAATGATTGGTAAAAATTTAATTACACTGGATGTCCGGGCAAAGTTTGGGTGTAATATTGTTGCGATAAAAAGAGGATCAGAAATTGATGTATCCCCTGAAGCAGATGAGCCTCTCCATGAAGGAGATATACTTATTGTGATTGGGGCAGATCAGGATATTAACCGGTTTGAAAAAGCATTTATTTTTGATTAACTATATAAGTGCGCCCTCTTTAAAAGGCCCTTTCACATTGAATATCTTTGTGAAAGGGCCTTTTCCAATTTATCAGCTAAAGCTGTTCATTGTCAAAGCGGTAGATAAGAAGGCGCTCGTCTGGATTCAGCCAGTATGCTTTTAGTTTTATTTCCTGCAATAATTCAAAAGGGCTATCATATTCAAGGAATTGAATATATGTATCATGAGGGTAATATAGAATAATATCTACCATCCTCGGGGCCTCTTCAACTGATTTTAAAATATTAGAGGTAATGCGCTTAAAAATTTGTACAGAAAAAGGATTGAAAAAATAAAAATGATTATCCTTTGCACGAATTTTATATTCCTCTGCCAAGCAGCAAATAAATTGAATATCGGTCCGCTTATCCTCAGCGTTTATTGATTGTGTATATGTTTGTAAATTATGCTGGGCATCGTTAAAAAAATGCGTGTTCATTTCAATGCCAGTTACCGATATCTGCTGAAAAAAATCAAGATAAAAGGCTAAACGTCCTTTTCCACATCCAAAATCGATGACAGTGCCTTGTTTATCAAGCGTATAATTTTTCGTTAATTTTTCCAAAGCGCTGTATGGAGTCGGCTCATAAGGATTGTAATGATGTGATTCAGGATAGATTGTTTTCTTATCCTCGATGGTATGAATTTGCAACAGCTTATCATAATATTTATCCTTCATAAACAAGTACCTCTTTCTGGACAGCAGTGCCGCCCATTTTAAAGAAAAGCTCCATTCTCCAAAAATAATTTTTCAGGAGAATGGAGCTTTTGTTCTTTATATTTCCATAATGATTGGTAAGACCATTGGACGACGTTTCGTTTTTTCATATAAGAATGGAGCAATCGTATCTGTAATTTCATTTTTAATTTCAGACCATTGTGTTGTACGGCGTTCCATTACTTTTTCTAAATGCTTAGAGACAAGTTTTTGCGCATCGTTGATAAGGTCTTCTGATTCACGCATATAGACAAAACCGCGAGAAATGATATCTGGACCTGATTCAATTTTAAATTCTTTCATGTTGATACTTACAACAACAATTACTAAGCCTTCTTCAGATAGAATTCTGCGGTCTCTAAGAACAATATTCCCGATATCGCCAATTCCGCTTCCATCAACATAGATAGATCCGGACGGGATTTTACCTGCAATCGCAGCTTGGTCTTTTCCAAGGGCCAGTACATCTCCATTGTCCATAATAAAGGAATGATTTTCTTTGACCCCGCATGATTCAGCTAATTTCATATGCTCGATTAACATACGATATTCCCCATGAATCGGCATGAAGAATTTCGGTTTGATTAAACGAAGCATCAGTTTTTGCTCTTCTTGACTTCCATGACCAGAAGTATGAATATTATTCAGTTTTCCGTGAATAACATCCGCTCCTGCACGGTATAATTTATTGATAGTTCTGCTTACGCTGACAGTGTTCCCCGGGATTGGCGAGGATGAAAATACAACGGTATCTCCAGGAATAAGCTGAATTTGCCGATGTGTTCCATTAGCAATTCGAGAGAGTGCTGCCATCGTCTCGCCTTGTGAACCAGTACAGAGGATCGTCACTTCATTTGCCGGAAGACGATTAATTTGGTTTCCGTCAATAAACGTATCTTTAGGTGCCTGGATGTAACCCAGCTCCTGGCCAATGTTTATCGCGGATTCCATACTTCTTCCGAAGACAGCAACTTTACGGTTATGCTTCACGGACGCTTCAACTACTTGCTGGAGGCGATAAATATTAGACGCAAACGTAGCAAAAATCAGTCTGCCGTCAACACGGCTGAATATATCCTGAATGCTTTCACCAACGACGCTTTCTGACATTGTAAATCCAGGTACTTCACTATTCGTACTATCGGATAGGAGGCATAATACTCCTTCTTCGCCAATTTGAGCCATTTTAGCAAGGTTTGCTGGTTCACCGACTGGTGTGAAATCAAATTTGAAATCGCCGGTATGAACGACATTTCCAGGTGGTGTTTTTACAACAATACCAAATGAATCTGGAATACTGTGTGTAACACGGAAAAAGCTAACGGAAGTTTTACGGAATTTTATCACATCGTCTTCTTGAATGGAAATTAGCTTGGTACTGCGTAATAAACCGTGTTCTTCTAATTTATTACGAATTAAACCGAGAGCTAATTTTCCGGCATAAATTGGCACATTAATTTGTTTTAATAAGAATGGGATTCCACCAATATGATCTTCGTGACCATGTGTAACAAAAAGACCCTTGATTTTATCTTGATTTTGCACAAGATAGGTGTAATCCGGGATTACATAATCAATACCAAGAAGGTCATCCTCAGGGAATTTGATTCCTGAATCAATAAGGATAATCTCATCCTGGAATTGAACTGCATACGTATTTTTGCCGATTTCCCCAAGTCCACCCAGGGCAAATACAGCCGTCTGATCATTTTTTACAAACTTCATTATTATACGTTCTCCACTTCAAAATTGCCGGTACTTTTTTCGTATTCGAGATGTGCCTCATCTAATACTTGAATGTACTCAATGTTAATATCGCGGTCACTAATTTTTGATCTTGCTTCTCTGACGGATTCAGCTTCTACATAGAGGCTCTCCGTACGTTCTCTTACAGGCACTTCTTTACGTGATGCCTGATATAATACTTTAAAAATCATTTCATCTCTCCTTTAAAATTTAAAAACTATATTTAGTCAGGGTTATTCATACGATGTGTTGTATTCCGTTATAAAAGGCAAGTTTCCGTCAGCTCACCTGAAAAATGGCTTTTCTAATTAAGAATGATATTCTTATTTGGCTGTTCATTATTTATTAGTAGTTGGTACGCGTCCCTCTTTGCCTAGTAAATCCTTCAAACGTTTTTTAAGTTTCTCTTTAAGACGTTTCAGCATAAGGACTCACTTCTCCTTCCGATAATATAGAAAAGCAAATTTAACCCTCTACCGTCCAATCCTCTTATCTATAGTATAGTACGAAATTGGAAAGAATTAAATAAAAAACGATAAATAATAAAAAATATTCCTTTGTTCGTGTTTGCTAAACTATTTCTATCATCGTCTAAATCAGCAATTTTATACAGTTTGAAAAGAATTTTCCGGGAGCGCTGAATTAATTGATTTCAATGGAATTATCCGGAATGGCAAAAGGATTCCCTTCGTTGATCCGGTCAAAAAACATAATACCGTTTGTATGATCGATTTCATGTTGAAAAACAATAGCCGGATAATCTTTTAAACGCAATTTAACTGGATTATCATTTATATCTGTTGCAGTTATAGTAATACGAGCGTGTCTTGGGACATATCCTTCTATAACACGGTCAACAGATAAGCAGCCCTCTCCATTTTGCAAGTATGCCTGCTCTACAGAGTGACTGATGATTTTAGGGTTGGCCAGTCCCATACTGTATTTTTTTCCTTTGCTGTCTCCAAAATGCAGTGCAATCAATTGTTTTTCAATGCCAAGCTGAGGGGCAGCCAGACCTACTCCGGCTCTTAAATTATATTTTTCAGCTATTTCATCATCTTGACTATTTTTTAAGAATTGAAGCATATCTTCTAATAATTGTTTGTTTTCCGCAGACAGCGGCACATCTACCTTAGCGGCTTTTTTTGTTAAAGAAGGATGTCCTTCTCTGACAATATCTTTCATTGTTATCATGTGTACGACTCCTTTATATCTGTTTATTTACGTTATAGAGGATGTTCAAAAGGTTCCTGAAGAATAAGCGGCAAATTCTTTTATTGGCTTGGTTTTTCCAGGGCGAAGCGATTGCTCGCTACATTGAAAATCGTTCGTTCCTTTTGAACACGTTAGCTTAAATTATAAAATAATGCGAGACAGGTCTGTTGCTTATCATAACACATAAATTTAAACATGGATGATATTTCATATTATAAAATAGGAGGGGAGGATGTAAAAGGTTTTGCTCTAGTCTTTCCTGAACTTCGCATCATATGTTACAATTTTAGTCGTATATAGTTTAAAAAACGGATACATAGGAAAAACAAAAAGAAACGTACATATTGGAGGTTTTTTTGTGTCAAAAAAAGGTTATTTATACGCAATTATTATTTCTTCTTTATTATTCATTGCTGCATGCAGCAGTAAATCTGCTGAAGAACAAATACATGATCATCTTGAAGAAGCAATTCAAATAGAAGAAGGATATGAAACGCAGCAGCAGGAAATTGAAGAACTGGAGCAGCAGGAACAGGAAATATTCAGTCAGATTGTGGAGCTGGATATGGAGCAATTTGATCAGATTCAAGAATTATCACAGGAAGCCATTTCTATCGTTGAACAAAAGCAGGAAAAGCTTGGTGAAGAAAGAGAAAGCATTGAAGCTTCTCAAGAAGAATTTGAACAAGTGGAGTCCCTTATCTCTGATTTAGAGGATGAAAATGTTCAGCAGGAAGCAGAAAGCATGTATGACATCATGATAGAGCGATATACAACATACTATGATTTAAATGATACATATCAAACTTCCGTCGACCAGGAAAAAGAGTTGTATGAAATGCTGCAGCAGGAAGAGCTTGAACAGGATGAAGTAACCGGTCATTTAGAAGCTTTAAATGAAAATTATGAAAGAATTATTGCATTGAATGAAGAATTTAATCAATTGACAGCTGACTATAATGAAGCAAAACGTACATTTTATGAAGCATCGGATTTAAATGTAAGTTATGAAGACGAATCAGATGCCGATACAGAAGAATAATGACCGTTAAGCACCTCCTGCTCACCTGCGCAGGAGGTTTTTTTGAAGAATAGGAAAGCATATAAAAAAATACTGAATATAGCCGCTCCAACAGGTTTCATGGGCTGAGTAATCTCAGGCCCCAGAAATACACTGCGCTTTCCGTGAGCACGAGCTCAGTCTCCTTTAAAGAAGACTTGCTGATTGGCAAGCCAATAGGTGTAGACAGAGCTAAAGTTGGGACTTCGATTACTAAAACCACTACGCATCCCCACAGAAGTCTCTGTGTATTTCTTCTGGGACTTCGATTACTCGTCCCATCAAAAAGCGTCGCTAGAATTAGCGTTATTTTCTTGTGAAAAAGCAAATAAAACATAATCCTTCTTAGATGGGAGCGACTTCCCGCAGCGGACATCTCTTCGGCGAGAACACTGATGTTTTAAAGACCAAGCGGTATTCTTGGTTTTTCTTAAGCGGGTAGGACCGGATGTTCTTATAGAGCGTATGTATGCTACAAAGAAAAAATTACAGCACGATGTTTTATGCAGGGAATGATACAAAATTGATACAGTTTTTTTACATAGTAATACAGTTTTTACTTGATGGAGCAGGGAGCAGCAAACCCTTGGATAATATATCAATGTACAAGAAACAAACTGATTGACCATCCATAAAAAATGAGCTAAGATAATAGGAGATAAAAATTGTATTACTTTCTATTGCTCGTCCTTTTAGAACAGTAGTGATAAAATAATACAGATTAAAAATTTCTGCATTAGGGTAAAGGTATTAGTATGTAATTTTTATTGTTTAAGGGTAGAATAGTAAAAGAATACTTAATTTTGATATAAGAAAGGAAGAGGTGAATCATTTTGAAACAGGTACTTGAAAATATTGAAAACCAATTCGAAATGTTCCAAGTTCTAGATGAAAATGGAAAAGTTGTAAACAAAGATGATCTCCCTGATTTATCAGATGATGAATTGAAGGAGTTAATGAGACGCATGGTATATACACGTATACTTGATCAGCGTTCCATTGCACTTAACCGTCAAGGACGCTTAGGTTTCTATGCGCCGACTGCCGGTCAGGAGGCTTCTCAGTTAGGAAGTCAATTTGCATTAGAGCAAGATGATTTTATTTTACCGGGATATCGTGATGTTCCACAGTTGATTTGGCAGGGGCTTCCATTATACCAGGCTTTCTTATTCTCTAAAGGACATTTTCACGGAAACCAATATCCGGATGAATTAAGAGCATTAAGTCCGCAGATCATAATCGGCGCACAGTATGTTCAAACAGCTGGTGTAGCACTTGGTTTGAAAAAACGCGGCAAGAAGAATGTAGCAATCACTTATACAGGTGACGGCGGTACTTCTCAAGGTGATTTCTACGAAGGAATAAACAATGCTGGCGCATTTAAAGCTCCTGCTATTTTTGTTGTGCAAAATAACCGTTTTGCTATTTCTGTTCCTGTAGAAAAACAAACCAATGCAAAAACATTAGCTCAAAAAGCTGTTGCTGCCGGAATTGAAGGAATTCAAGTAGACGGCATGGACGTTTTAGCAGTTTATGCAGCAACTAAAATGGCTCGTGACCGTGCAGTAGCAGGTGAAGGTCCTACCTTAATCGAAACATTAACTTACCGTTTTGGACCGCATACCATGTCTGGTGATGATCCAACTCGCTACCGTACAGAAGATATGGACAAAGAGTGGGAGCAAAAAGATCCGCTTGTTCGTTTCCGTAAATACCTCGAAGGTAAAAAGCTTTGGACAGAAGAAGATGAGAACAAAGTAATTGACGAAGCGAAAGAAGATATTAAAAAAGCAATTAAACAAGCTGAACAACAGCCTAAACAAAAAGTTACCGATTTAATTGATAATATGTATGAAGAGCTTCCAACTCATTTACAGGAGCAAAAAGAAATCTATCAAGCAAAGGAGTCGAAATAAATCATGGCACAAATGACAATGATTCAAGCAATCACTGATGCAATGCGCGTTGAGCTGAAAAATGACGAAAACGTGCTTGTATTTGGTGAAGATGTTGGACAAAATGGCGGAGTTTTCCGTGCTACGGAAGGTCTTCAAGATGAATTCGGCGAAGACCGTGTATTTGATACGCCGCTTGCTGAATCAGGAATTGGCGGCTTAGCCATTGGTTTAGCAATGGAAGGGTTCCGTCCGGTTCCAGAAATCCAGTTTTTCGGCTTCGTTTATGAAGTAATGGATTCGATTAACGGCCAAATGGCTCGTTTGCGTTATCGCTCCGGCGGCCATTACAATGCGCCAATTACTGTTCGTGCACCATTTGGCGGCGGGGTTCACACGCCTGAACTGCATGCGGACTCTTTAGAAGGTCTTATTGCACAACAGCCGGGTATGAAAGTAGTTATTCCTTCTACACCATATGAAGCAAAAGGACTGCTTATTTCTGCAATTCGCGATAATGATCCGGTTGTATTTTTAGAGCATATGAAGTTATACCGTTCTTTCCGCGGGGAAGTTCCGGAAGAAGATTATACCGTAGAGCTTGGAAAAGCTGACGTAAAACGCGAAGGTACTGACGTTACGTTACTTGCTTATGGCGCAATGGTGCATTCTTCATTAAAAGCAGCTGAAGAATTAGAGAAAGATGGTATTTCAGCAGAAGTAATCGACTTGCGTACGGTTTCTCCAGTAGATTATGACACCATTTTAGAGTCTGTTAAGAAAACAAATCATGTCGTATTTGTCCAAGAAGCACAGCGTCAAGCTGGTATCGCTGGACAAGTTATTTCTGAAGTGCAAGAGAGAGCAATTTTACATTTAGAAGCTCCTATTCTTCGTGTTACTGCACCGGACACAGTTTATGCATTCTCTGATGCAGAGGAAGTATGGCTGCCAGACCATAAAGACATTGTTGAAAGAGTAAACGAAGTAATCAATTTCTAAATTATTTAGGAGGTCAAATCCATGGCATTTAATTTTAAATTACCAGATATCGGTGAAGGAATTCACGAAGGCGAGCTCGTTAAATGGTTCGTTAAAGAAGGCGACGAAGTAAAAGAAGACGATGTGCTTTGTGAAATTCAAAATGATAAATCTGTCGTTGAGATTCCATCTCAGGTAGACGGAACAGTTACAAAAATCCATGTGGCAGAAGGTGAAGTTGCAGTTGTAGGTGATACGTTAATTTCATTTGATGCAGAAGGATACGATGATGAAGAAGAGGAAGATACTAAATCAGACGATGCTTCTTCGGAATCAAAAGAAGAAAAAGCGGAAGAAAATACGGATCAAGCGTCTGACGACAATGCATCTGAATCAGATGACAAGCGTGTTATCGCAATGCCATCTGTTCGTAAATTCGCACGTGAAAATGATGTGAATATTAAAGATGTACAAGGATCCGGCAAAAACGGACGTATTACAAAAGAAGACGTAGAAAGCTTCTTAAGCGGAGATCAGCCTGAGGCTTCTTCTGAATCTGCAGAACCGGCAACTTCTGAAGATACACAAGCAGCTGCTGCTCCACAAGGACAGTATCCGGAAACACGCGAGAAAATGACAGCAATGCGTAAAGCAATTGCTAAATCAATGGTTAACTCTAAATCAAAAGCTCCACACGTTACGTTAATGGACGAAGTGGATGTTACAGAATTAGTAGCTCACCGTAAGAAATTCAAAGCAGTTGCAGCAGAACAGGAAATCAAGTTAACGTACATGCCATATGTCGTTAAAGCATTGGTATCTGCGTCTAAGAAATTCCCAATCCTTAACTCTTACATTGATGATGCAACGGATGAAATTGTAGAAAAACATTACTACAATGTCGGAATTGCTGCAGACACAGATCGCGGACTTTTAGTGCCGGTTGTGAAAGATGCAGATAAAAAATCTATCTTCCAGATTTCTGATGAAATCAATGAATTGGCAGTTAAAGCGAGAGATGGTAAACTGAAACCAGACGAAATGAAAGGTGCTTCCAATACGATTTCCAATATTGGTTCAGCTGGCGGTCAGTGGTTCACTCCAGTATTAAACTATCCAGAGGCAGCTATTCTCGGAATTGGTCGTATTGCTGAAAAACCTGTCGTTCGTGATGGTGAAATCGTAGTGGCTCCAGTTCTTGCTGTATCCCTAAGCTTTGATCATCGTATCGTTGATGGTGCAACTGCTCAAAATGCATTGAACCAAATCAAACGTTTATTGAATGACCCACAATTAATTATGATGGAGGCGTAAGTCATGGTAGTAGGAGATTTCCCGGTAGAAGTAGACACACTTGTCGTTGGTGCTGGTCCAGGAGGCTATGTTGCAGCAATTCGTGCAGCACAGCTGGGACAAAAGGTTACAATTGTTGACAAAGGTGAATTAGGCGGCGTTTGTTTAAACGTTGGATGTATTCCTTCTAAAGCACTTATTGAAGCAGGACACAAATATCAGAATGCAAAAGGCTCTGATGATTTAGGTATTACAACAGAAAACGTAAGTCTTGACTTCTCTAAAGTACAAGATTGGAAAGCATCTGTTGTAAACAAACTTACTTCTGGTGTTCAAGGACTGTTAAAAGGAAATAAAGTGGATATTGTAAAAGGGGAAGCTTACTTCGTAGATGAGCATACGGTAAAAGTTGCCGGCGAAAAAGACTCTCAAACTTACAAATTTAACAACTGTATTCTTGGTACTGGTTCTTCACCAATTGAAATCCCTTCTTTCAAATTCTCTGAAAGAGTATTGGATTCTACAGGAGCATTGGCTCTAACTGAAGTTCCTGAAAAATTAGTTGTTATCGGTTCTGGTTATGTTGGAACTGAGCTTGGTACAGCTTATGCAAACTTCGGCACAGAAGTAACGTTCTTAGAAGGTGCTAAAGATATTCTTGGCGGCTTTGAAAAACAAATGACCCAAGTTGTTAAAAAAACGCTTGATAAAAAAGGTGCTAAAATTGTTACAGAAGCAATGGCTAAAGGCGCAGAAGAAACTAAAGACGGTGTAAAAGTTACTTATGAAGCAAATGGCAAAGAAGAAGTCATTGAAGCTGATTACGTACTTGTTACAGTAGGGCGCCGTCCAAACACAGAAGAACTCGGCTTAGAACAAATTGGTGTTGAAAAAGATGACAGAGGCTTGATTAAAGTGGATAATCAAGGAAGAACTTCTGTAAGCAACATCTTTGCAATCGGCGATATCGTTCCTGGTCCGGCTCTTGCTCATAAAGCATCTTATGAAGCTAAAATTGCCGCAGAAGCAATTAGCGGTGAAAAAGCAGCTATTGACTACAACGCTATTCCGGCAGTAGCATTTACGGAGCCTGAATTAGCAACAGTAGGTCTGTCTGAACAAGCTGCGAAAGATGCAGGCTATGACGTAAAAGCTGCGAAATTTCCATTTGCAGCAAATGGACGTGCATTATCGTTAAACACTTCAGAAGGCTTTGTGAAGCTGGTTACCCGCAAAGAAGATGGTCTTATCATCGGCGGCCAAATCGCTGGTCCAAATGCGAGTGACATGATTTCTGAAATCGGACTGGCTATTGAAGCTGGAATGACAGCAGAAGATATTGCATTAACTATCCATGCTCATCCAACACTAGGTGAGATTACGATGGAAGCTGCAGAAGTAGGCTTGGGTACACCAATCCACACAATGTAATATTTGTTGAAAAAAAAGGCATGCTCCGGGTATATATCCGGGCATGCCTTTTTTAAGGAATAAGAAAGCAATAAATACACTCCCTGCGGAAAGCGACTTCCTGAGACTGGGATTGCGATTACTCGCCCCATCGAAAAGAGTTTGCGATTACCCGCCTCATCAAAAAACGCCGAAGCGTACATCTCCTGGGCAAGAACACTGGTTTTTGAAGATCAGGCGGTGTCCTTGCTTTTCTTAAATATAAAAAGGGAGTCAGGCACCTGCTTTAATAATCCAAGGTGCCTGACTCCCTTTTATCATGCAATAAATCTATTCTGAAGGGTTTTACTCCTTCATGCAGAAGCTAGTAAATAATTTGATCACTTGCGCTGACAATGGATTCTAATGTCTCCATAAGATCCCCGCGCGACATGTGATTTTCAATGGAGTAAATAACATCTTCATCTTTAAGTAAGTAAACACTATTATTATTTAAAGTATAATCTGACGGCAGCTCCTGATTATCCATGGTACGTTTTTCCGGACTGGAAATTTCATCTGGATATTTTGCCTTCAAATCAACAAATGTATTCATATAACTATCATTATCTTCAGCTGGAGGAACATATATAACATGATAGTCTGTAAATTCAAATTCAATAACTTGCATGTTCTCTTCATGTTGACAGCTATTTAATATGGGAATCATAGTAAATAAAAGTAGAATGATACCAAATTTCTTCATTCTATGTCACCTCTTCCCGAAAATAAAAGCAATCACTGTCACTTTTGTTTTCGCTGGATATAAATAGTTTAACAAATAAAATCCACTATTTAAGAGATGTTATAAAATAGTAACGAAAATGATATTAGAGTAACATTCTTTTGTAGCAAAGTGTAATACTTTAAAAGAAAAGTAATGATAAACGTGTTTTGGTGTCGAAAACTGGGTATAAAAAAGCTCTCCTTAATTTTAAGGAGAGCTTTTCTTTAACATTATTTCATTCTTCAGCACAGTTTTTATTAGTTAAGATTCAGGTCTATTTTCTTCCTGATCAATCTCGGGAAGAGTTTTTTTGAATCCTTCTTTCATTTCTTTTATTTCTTTTTTCTGTTTTTCCCGGAACTCCGGATCATATCTGCGCTGTCTGGCTTCCAATGTTAAAATTTTATGTTCACTTTTCAATGCTTTCAAGAGAGAGTAGCACATAAAAATCATTAAAATAGCGAATGGAAATGCTGCGATTAACATAGCCATTTCAAGTGCGCTTAATCCGCCAGACCATAACAGAACGGAGGCGATAGCAGCTAAAATCAGTCCCCAAATTACTTTTATACCCATGTTAGGGTTTAACTTTCCGCCGGTTGTAAGCATACTAAGCACAAAAGTACCAGAATCGGCTGACGTAATAAAGAAACATGAAATCAAGAGAACAGCAATACCGATGACAACTGAAGCCATTGGCATGGACTCAAGGAAAGCAAATAAAGCTACTTCATTCCCTAGTTCATTCATTAATTGATGAATCATGCCACCTTGGGATGCATCCATTTCTAAACCTGCGACACCAAAAACAGAGAACCAGATGGCGCTAAATATGACAGGCACAGCAGTTACACCAATAACGAATTCACGAATTGTTCTTCCTCTAGAAACACGGGCGATAAAGGTTCCAACAAATGGTGACCAGCCAATCCACCAAGCCCAATAAAATAGTGTCCAGGAATTTAAGAATTCTCTTTCTCCAATATATGCATTTGTGCTTAATGTCATACTGGGGAGATTTTGTATATAATTTCCTAATGTAGTTGTAAAGGATTCAATCATCTGGGTAGAAGAACCAAGGATGAACACAAAGACCATTAATCCAATTGCAAGTACAACATTGGTCCAGCTCAAGTATCGAATACCCTTGTTAATGCCTGTTGTAGCAGATAACATAAATAGTGCTGTGATAATGATTATAACGATTAAATTTGTTGTAAAGTTATTTGGAATTCCTTCAAATGTAAAATTTAACCCGGCTGTAATCTGTGTTGCACCTAGACCTAGTGATGTTGCAATACCAAATACAGTTGCGAAAACAGCAAGTGTATCGATGGAAATCCCTAAAATACCTTTTGTGCGATCACCAATCAATGGTGCAAAAACAGAACTGATTAAAGCAGGAGAACGATGTCGGAATTTAAAATAAGCCAGTGCCAATGCAAGTACTGCGTATACAGACCATGGGTGGAAACCCCAATGGAATAAAGTGTACTGCATCGATTGTTCTGCTGCAGCCAATGTTTCTGGTTCAGCTGAAGGAGGTGAATAATAATGTGTTACGGGCTCTGTCACACCGTAGAATACGAGGCCTACCCCCATACCGGCAGTAAATAAAAATGCAAACCAGGTGAAATAACTATATTCTGGTTTTTCATCAGGTTTTCCTAATTTTATTCTTCCATAAGGTCCAAAAATGAGAAATAGGGCAACTAGTATAAAACCAGTAGTAACGAGCATATAAAACCAGCCAAATGTGTCTGAAATAAAACCGTCAATGATGCCTAAAACATTTTCTACATTTGCAGGGAAAAAGGTTCCCCAAATAAGAAATACAAGTATCAACGATATGGATACCCAAAAAACAGGTGTAATTGTTTTTGATTTAATAAGTATGACCTCCTTATATTATAACATTTAAGTAATGTAAGCTAAGCAGCATCACTATTTTCTTATACATTTCAATGTTCATTCATTCTGGTTACTGTCATGTTTAAAAGTTCAACTAATTGGCGTTTATTATATTTCCCTTTATAAAGAGAGATTATCCAGACATTGATAATGAAATTAAAACAATACAAAAGATTGTTGTACAAATCCAAATCACATCAATTTTTCTGTAATTATGAATTTTAACTTTTGTAACGTTAGTTAGTAATTTAGCGTGAAATGGATTATGTTAGCGTCAGAACAACTAAACTGCTGCTTTTTTCCGTTTTTAGACTGGTTTTATACCGATTTATTCCCTCTTCTTTTGTTAAATACCTATAACAGACTAACAATCCTTTAACCTTATTGTCAACCTTTTGATTTAACACCTGTACAAGCAAACGGAAGAAGTATGTATCCTGTCAAAGCTATTTATCATCTAAATTAATTTCGTCAGCAGATAATCAAGAAGGCTTTTCCCAATGGAAGTTTGTATTCATTGTTTGCTGGTATGAAATTCAAATCATTTATTCCAGTTTCATGTCGAAAGAATGTAGATAGTGACACTTTATGTATTTTGTAATTTTAGCTTATTATTTAACTACCCAATATTAAAAAAATCAAACATATTTCATTCCCTTTCTTAATAAATACTTTGGTTGCTCATTGTAAAAAATTAACTTATAATAAAATCAGAATTTTATAATGGATTATGGGGGTTCTTGATAATATGTTACGAAAAAGCGGATTTATTGTCGTATTCATTCTGTTAGTCGGTGCGATGGCGGCCTGCAGTTCGAATGATAATGAGGAGAGCAGTGCAGAACAATCTGAGGAGGAGACAGAAGCGCCAGAAGAAAATACCGAGAACCAAGAGAATAAGGATTCGGTTGAAAATGAAACAAATGAACAAGAAACGGAAGAAGAAGGCAATGAGGAGGAAAACACAGAGGACCAGGAGCCGGCTTACTACATAGACGAAGAAACAGCAGCAATTCACCCTATTGATGATGCAGACGAGAACGTAGTCCTTCTAACCATTGATGATGCACCTGATGAGTATGCTCTGGAAATGGCTGAAACATTGCAGGAAAAGGATGCGAAAGCGATATTTTTTGTGAATGGACACTTTATTGAAGATGAAGAAGGACAAGAGGCGTTGAAAACCATCCATGAAATGGGATTCCCAATCGGTAACCATACGTATTCTCATCCGGTGATCCCGGAAATTCCTGAGGATGAGCAGACAGAGGAAATCGTCAGTCTAAACGATAAAATTGAAGAAATTATTGGTGAACGTCCGCAATTCTTTCGGGCACCGCATGGCGCGAATTCAGATCATTCACGCGAAGTTGTAAAGGAAGAAGGAATGGTTTTAATGAATTGGACGTACGGTTTTGACTATTTTGAGGAATATCAGGATGCAGATAAATTAAAAGAAGCTCTTATTTCTGGCGAAGCGCCTGAAATAGATATTAATTATTCCTTGCTCCAACCGGGCGCGAACTTGCTGATGCATGATCGTGAATGGACAAATGAAGCATTAGGAGATGTTATTGACGGTCTGCGGGATCAGGGTTATGAGATAGCTGATCCAAATTTAATTGAAACATTAGAATAAGATAATGTGGAGGGGAAACCGTGTATCAAACAAGGGTTACGAAGCTGTTAAATATTAAATATCCGATTATTCAAGGGGGATTGGCATACTTGGCTTATGCTGATCTTGCTGCAGCAGTAAGTAATGCTGGCGGGCTGGGACAGGTTACTGCAATGAGCTTGTCCTCTCCAGAAAAATTGCGGGAAGAAATTCAAAAAGTAAAACAGTTAACAGACCGGCCTTTTGGGGTTAACTTTGCTATTGGGCAGCACGGCAGAAAATTTGATCACATGGTAAAGGCGGCTGTAGAGGAGCAGGTGCCAGTAGTTTCAGTAACTGGAGGAAATCCTGCCGGTGTCTTTGACCTGTTAAAAGGTCACCCTATCAAAAAATTAGTCTTGGTTGCATCTGTAAGACAGGCTGTCAAAGCGCAGGAATTAGGAGCGGATGCCGTAATGGTTGTAGGGCAAGAAGGCGGAGGTCACTTGGGCAGAAGTGATACGGGTACCATTGTTCTTACGCCGCAGGTTGCGGATGAACTTAAAATTCCCGTCATTGCATCAGGCGGTATTGTCGACGGAAGAGGCTTGATGGCAGCACTAGCTCTTGGAGCAGAAGGCATTGAAATGGGGACAAGATTTATTGCAACAAAGGAAGTTCAGGCGCATATAAATTATAAAAAAGCAATTGTATCTGCCGGTGAAGGAGATACCGTAGTTATTAAACGTTCATTAGGCACGCCGGCAAGAGCATTACGTACGCCTTTTACAGAAAATATTCTCTCGCTGGAAGAAAAGTACGGGAATAATTACGAGCAGTTAAAGGATTATATTAGTGGAGAGGTAAATCAAAAGTATATCCATTCTGGCAAGGCGTCAGATGGATTTGGATGGGCGGGCCAAGGCGTGAGCCGTATCCGGCAGATTTTAAGTGTAGAAGATGTCATGGACTCCATTATAAGGGAAGCAGACGAGATTAAAGAAAAATGGAGTAAAGAGGTGTAAAAATGAATTATACGTACCCCATGGACGAAACGTGGTCGACAAATGAAATTATTGATGTAGTCAATTTTTTCTCATTAATTGAGCAGGCATACGAGAAAAAAGTCAGACGGTCTGATCTTCTTTCTTTATATCGGCGCTTTAAAGAGATTGTTCCGTCAAAAAGTGAAGAAAAGCAATTATTTGAAGAATTTAAGCGTTCTTCTGGATACTCCAGCTACCATGTCGTGAAAAAAGCAAGAGAGTCGGAAGAAGCTTTTATTTCGATAAAATGAAAGAAATCCCCTAAACTTTATGTCGTTTAGGGGATTTCTTTTATGCATCACGGCTGTCGATTGCCAATTTGTAAAGCGGGAGCAGCTGTTCATAGGTTTCTGTTATCGTTGTAAATAGTTCTTTATCATTTTGTAAAATCGGATCATCATAGGATAGATGTCTGCCGATCAAGAACTCGGCTTTTTTTACATCGCGGAAACGTTCTATCTCTTTTTCCGTTAGCGCTTCTAAGGAAATGGCATCCTTTTTAGTGTGATCTAATGAAACAACAAATGACGCAGGAAGAGTTTTTATTTCTTCAAAATGATCTAAATAGCTCGCTGCAATTTTTGATTTGTTCGGTAATTCATAAATAAGAGCCAGCCAGATAAATAAATGATCATCAAATAATCCAACTTGGAAGTGAGGGTGTTTTTTATAGCCTCTTTTGTTATCTGCGATTGCCAGCCAGGTATCATTGGGCGGATTTACACTTCTGCGTGCGTGTCTGGCAATATGTAAATAAAGCTCTTGATCTGTTTTCTCAGACAAATAAGAGACGAGTTCTTCCCCGATTGCTTGAAATTTTGGCTGTATTCTGTTCTGGATAGCTTCCATACGATCGTCTAACCCATCAATTGCAAATGTTTGAAAATCTTCTTTTGTAAAATGATATAATTCCACAAAATACCATCCTTTCCGTCATTAATATATACTTTTTTCAATATAAATTATTATTCTTTATCTGAAATAAGAAGTCAAGCGAGAGCAGGAAACCTTAAAAAGGAATATTTAAAAGCAATATTTTAAAGATTAGGAAAGTATAAATAGCTGAAGCTAGCCGTTCCAACGGGTGTCACGGGGGAGTAATCTTAGATCTTAGAACTATACTCCGCTTTCCGTGGATCCCGAGCCCATCTCCTTTAAAGAAGACTTAGCGATTGGCAAGCCGACAGGCGTAGACCCCGCAGAAAGCGGTTTTCTTCTGAGGAGGCTGAATGTTGCCCGCGGAAAGCGACTTCCCGTAGCGGATATCTCTTTGGCGAGGACACCGGTGATTTAAAGATCAAGTGGTATTCTTGTTTTTTACAATCCCGGGAAATGTTTAGTACTTCAAAAAGAGGGTATAGAGAGGTAAGAAATAAATTGATTTTTTAGTTTTTAGTGAACAAATTACCTTGTGAATCATAATATATAGCACATACATGAAACGAAAAGAAATGGTTGGCCCTTAAGTGAACTGTGAATTTCCTTATAAAGGAGTGATAGGATGAAATATGTTATGGAAGCTCTCCGTCGAAAAGAAGCAGAAGAACGTCTCCCTGTCATCAAATTAGAAATTGATTATGAATTGGCTACGTTATATGATGCGATGCAGGAGAAAGACACTGTACAAATTATCAAATCTAAAGAGAGGCTGAAGCAGCTCAGTGAGCAGTGGATAAGCCTTATCGATTAAATAATATTAGAATACCCTAATATATAGCCGCTTTCTTTATCAAAAAAAGGAGAGAAAACTCCCTCTTCAAGCGCGTAGAGATAAGGGGGAGATGAATCTCCTAAGCACAAAAAATTGATTTGGAGTGTCACAACTGTTCAACATCGAATCGAACAAACATTCCGAGTTCGTCCTTCTTCTACTATAATAGACAGGAGGAGGTTAGAAGCTATGAAAATAACAAAAGCATTTCATCTATCCGAACAAAAAACAAATCACCTTCATCCATAAGACAATCGGCTGCTCCCGTTTTGTCTACAACTATTTTACAGGAAAACAAAAAGAAAAAGACCACTATTGGCATACGGTGAATGAAATGGTACAAACGGACAGCTTCTTCAAAATAATTGGAAGGGCGAATTTTTCAATAAAAATAAGGCAATCAAAGCGGTCCCAGAATTGAAGAAAACTTATCCCTTCCTCAAAGAAGTTGATAGCATTGCCCTTCAAAAAGCCGTTGAAAACGTGAACGATTCCTATACACGTTATTACAAGAAACAGAACAAGGCTCTCATTTTAAATCGAAGAAGAACCCTATTCAATCGTATACAACCAAATATGTCAATGGAAACATTGCTGTATTGGATAAACATATCAAACTGCCTAAGCTCGGATTGGTTCGTTTTGCCAAAAGTCGGGAGGTGGAAGGGCGTATTATGAGTGCAACGATCCGGCGCAATTCTTCAGGCAAGTACTTTGTGTCGATTGTAGTTGAAACGGAAATTGGACACGATGAAAAAACAGGTTCCTCTATAGGCATCGATGTCGGATTAACCGATTTTGCTACCCTTTCCGATGGGACGGAGTATGAAAATCCAAGGTTTTTCCAGACATTAGAAAAGAAGCTGGCAAAAGCGCAGGTGATTCTTTCAAGGCGAGAGGTGGGCTCGGCGAATTGGCAGAAACAAAAACGAAAAGTAGCCCGGCTTCACGAAAAAATTGCTAATAAAAGAAAAGACATGGTGGATAAGATCTCCACCGATAAGGAGACAAGCTAAAACCGCCGCGTCCTGCGGCAACGCTTGCATGACCAACAACCTGTTGGCCTAAACCACAATATCATCGGGATAGAAGATTTGTTTATGAAAAACATGTTAAAGAATCAAAATCTTGCGAAAGCGATTAGCAAATGTATCCTGGTCAACGTTCCGAACGATGCTGGAATATAAAGCGGCCTGTTATGGAATGCAGGTTGTTGTAGTTGCGAAAAACTATCCATCCAGTCAGTTATGTTCTCATTGTGGACACCAAAACAAAGGAGTTAAAAACCTTGCTTTGCGTGCATGGACGTGTGATATCTGTCAATACCATCATCAAAGAGATAGGAACGCAAGCAGGAATCTTCGTAAGGAAGCATTGCGATTAACCGCAGGGACTGCGGGGCTAGTCTAATCCATAACTGACCGATAGGTTGGTGTTCTTAGGAATCTCTCACTTCAAGCACCTTGAAGGTTGGTAAGTGGGGGTAGTTCAAAAGAAAGAGCATATTAGGGTTGTTTATTGAATATTTCCATCCTCAATTATTCCTTTGTAGTAAGTTTAGGATTGGTTTAATAAAGAGGAGTCTGATAAAATAAGCTTACATGTAGTTTTTGGAGGCGATATATAAATGAATCAGCAACAAAGACAGAAAATTTATGAAACAGCAAAACGTTGGATATATGAGGCAGGGGCCGAAATTCGAGAGCATATGAATGATCCACTGGATATTGAAACAAAATCTAATCCGAATGATTTAGTAACGGCACTGGATAAACAAACGGAAAAATTCTTTGTAGACCGGATTCATCAAGCTTATCCAGAGCATCACATTATTGGCGAGGAAGGCTTCGGGGACACATTGTCTAGTGTCGACGGGACTATATGGATTATTGATCCGATTGACGGAACAATGAACTTTGTCCACCAAAAACGCTCATTTGCAATATCTATTGGTATTCTACATAATGGCATAGGTGAGATTGGTTTTGTTTATGATGTGATGGGTGATCAGCTTTACCATGCTAAGCGCGGTGAAGGTGCCTTTAAAAATGAAACCCGATTAGAACCATTGGATAAAAAGAAAAAATTGGAAGAATCTATTATCGGCATGAACCATTTTTGGTTATGTGAGAATCGTGTGGTAGCTTATCCAGTTATGCAAAAATTTGTGCGTACGGTAAGAGGTACACGGACAATTGGATCGGCAGCATTAGAATTAGCGAGTGTAGCTGAAGGGGTTCAAGATGCTTATCTTGCTTTAAGTCTGGCACCATGGGACGTTGCCGGCGGAATTATATTGAATCAGGAAGTTGGCGGTGTTGCCGGAGATGTAGACGGAAACCCTTGGAACCCGCTGGAAAGAGCACCGGCTGTCGTGGCTAATCCTGCAATCCATGATTCCATTATAGGATTTTTAAAGGAAGGAAGGAAATAATCATCCCTTCCTTTTTTTCTTTCTGGACATTGCAAATCCGAATACAGAAAATGCTAGGATAATACATAAAATGATGGCCCATACATTTCGGAAAGCAATAGCCAAGCCCACTAAAATAAATAACAGAACAACTAGAAATGCTAATAATAGCATGGAAATATCAATTTTCTTCATTTTTAACCGCCTTTACTATTTGTCCACAAACCAGTATAAAGGATAATAACGAGAACTTCAAAAAACAGACATATAATTTTTCATTTTTCTCTAGTCATATGAAAGCACTTTTAGTATGATTAAGGAAGCGTGTAAATGTGTATCTTCTATTAGATAAGGTGGCATGTAAGTTATGGTATTTGATTATGTCTTTGAATTGAATGGAACCGACAATATTTTCTGGATTTTTTATGTAATGAATCTAATTCTTTCAGCAATAGCTTATCAGCTGGGCTTTGCAAAAAAGCTCCCGATTGCAAAAAATATCATTGTATACATACTATTAATGGTTGGAACATTTGTTATAACTATCTTCTCCACGGTAATGAGAATGCCTACAATAGAATGCTTGATAATTATCATATTAGTGTTGGGTATATACCGTTTTCGTCTGCATCGAGAGAGAAAAAATCGCAGCGATGTACAAGAGGATAATGCATAAGCAAAAAAAGTATGAGAAGCCGTCCGTTTTTAAATCGGAGAAAGTTATTAGGAAAAAGTGGATATCACTAAAAAAAGCAGAGAGTCGATAATCGGCTTCTCTGCTTTTTAATGGAATAAAAAAATACAGGTTATAGGAAATCATCTACTTTCTTTTCTTCTTGATAAAAGCGAAATTTTCCTGTTGCCAGTCTTTTTTTTGTATTTTCTTCAATGCGGTCATAGCAAGTAGTACATAAATGAATATTTTTTCTGCGATTGCGCAATCTTTTCGCATGTGGTGAATTATTTTCTATTTCTTCCACTTTATCGCATATGGTGCATTTAACCTGCATGTTTCCACCTCAATTCGGTAATAAGAGTAAAACAAATTCTTTAGAAAGTGCCTGTTCAAAAAGTATGATGAAAAAGACCGGCCAGCTATGAATGCGATGTTCCAGATTTGGGATTACGTACTTCATCGAAGCGTTCTGGCGCAATTCCGGCACTAGACTACCGCTGCGCATTGCCGTGTCATTTTTATTGGACTTTTTGAGCATTCTCTTATATAACACACTATAAGTATAGCATATTTTATAGAGCTAATTAAATAATCAAAGTTTGAAAAGGTGAGAAGTGGGAATGATAACAATAAAGAAGTACCTGATTTTTCAGCAATCCTATTTTGCCTGAGGAAGCAGGGGAAAGGGATTTCTTAAGTAAAATGAAGTTTCAATTTATGGAAAGGATGATAACATGAAAAAAAGATATGTGGTATCAGCATTAGGAGCAGTCGGAGCGGGTGTTGCCGGTGTATTATTGACAGATAGAAAGAAACGAAAAAAAATAAAATCATCGCTGGGAACTTTAAGGGTATTTGAAAACGCCGGAAAACCTGATGAATTTGCGGAAGAAGAATTGGACCAATTGGAAAATGCTAAAATGGTTTCCGAGGGGTCGCAATTTGGAGTACAGTACTATAATGAAAAAAAGGCTGAAATGAATCAGCTGTCAAAAGAAGAAAATGAAAAAAGATAATAGAAAGTCCGCCCGCTGCTTATTTTATAGACAGCGGGCGGACTTTGTTAATGATTAATGAATATGAATTTCTTTAATATACTTAATTGGATTATCCTGATTAGAGCCATCTTTATAATAAAAGTGAACGGGACCATCTTCACGAAGCGGCTTTCCTTCTAAGGAAAAAAGCAAAAAACCATTCTTGGCGTCTTCTAAAGCTATTTTTTCGTTTTCTCCATTGCTTTTAATAAATTCAACTTTCGCAGCGTCTGCTTTTGGTTCTGCATTATTCAGAAAATCATGCAATGGGATAACATAGCTGTTTTTTAAATACGCTTCCCCTTCCATCTTCGAGATACTCCGGTTTACAGGCGGTTTTTGAAAGTTTGAAGTAAATGTTTCTTGTTCTTCTGGTTCCGTAAAAGCATTTTCTAATTCCACTTTTCTATCATCAAAAATCCATACAGTTGGATCAAGTGTGATAGGATAGCCGACATTTCCTTTAATCATTACGATCATATTATTTTATCCCCCTACGTATATACATACATGCAGTGCAAATCAAGATAGGGAAGCGTTTGCTTCACAAATGCAGTTTGCACGTACTTCCAACTATTAGAATAGCAAAGATTAGGAGTACTTTCATCTATTTTAATTCAGAAAGCTGCAACATCTGCCTGCCCTTGTTTTTAACAAAAAAAGGAATAAAAAGCGTATTTTTAACATTATACTTAAGTTATGTTTGCATTTTTGTGCTTGTAGCGATAATATTATATAAAGAATGTTAAAATGCGGAGGGGATTATATTGATGCCTGATGTAACGATTAATCACCGTGAAAAAGCCCACGCTCTTTTGAAAGCTGATGCTGATAAGATACTTCGTTTAATCGAGGTTCAGATAGAAAATTTGACGATGCCACAATGTCCTGTATATGAAGATGTACTGGATACGCAGATGTTTGGCTTATCTAGAGAAATTGATTTTGCAGTTCGTCTGGAATTGATTACAGAAGAAGAAGGACGAAATTTATTGGGAAACCTGGAGAAAAAGCTTAATATATTACATGAGGCTTCACAACGTACATTGTGAGTATATTTGCCGCTGCTGGGACAGTACCATAATAAAACTTTGCCAATTTAACAAACGGCAAGGTTTTTTTATAAGTTGGAGGATAACAATTGTCAGTGTGCATTGATTCTTATTCAGGAGTAGTCACGGCTGAATTTGAGCTTTGAATCCAAAAAAGTTCGGCAACAGCTTTCACTTTTTAGGCAGGATACATCGAAAGATGGCGGCTTTTAATGTGTATGCCCATGTTACCCTTACTATAATTGATAGAAAAATACATGAAGGCTGGCTGAATCTTAAATTAGGAAAGAAAAGATGAAGACGTTTCAAAAATGAAATAATTACATATGTAACAAAAGGAAGCTGAAGAATGGTTGGAATACTAAAAAATGCGTAACCATGCAGGTTAGAATAAATTTTTAGAGCTTCCTGTTGTTTCCTATATGTTAAAAAATGTATACTGACAAATGAGAGATAATTATAACAGCTCTATTAAAAATATGATATACTGTTAAAAATCTCTTAAAAAAGGATGTTCAAAAAGTCCGCCAAAAATGACACATCGAATTTCTTCGTTAGCTTGCTTTTCCGCTGAGACCTGCGATTACTCGCCCCATTAAAATCGTTGCTCAAAGCTGCGCTGCCTCGAACTTCTCGGTCTTTTTTAACGGACTTTTTGAACACACACTTAAACTTACATAGTGACTAGGAGAAAAATAATGTTAAAAAATTGGAAGCACTTCGATTTCACATTGATGATTACGCCAATTCTATTAGCTGGTTTTGGAGTAGTAATGGTATATAGTGCAAGTATGGTATTAGCTGTTGTGGAAGGTTCAGACAGTAATTTTTATCTTAACAGGCAATTAGTCTTCTTTATTGTTGCACTTATTGGATTCGCGATTACATCCTTCTTGCCGTACCAAATCTATCAAAGACTGATGAAGATAATCATTATATCTTGTATTATCTTACTTGTAGCTGTTCTTTTCTTTGGAGATACAGTCAATAATGCAAGGTCGTGGTTTCGGTTTGGTCCATTCAGCTTGCAGCCTGCAGAGGTCGCTAAGCTTGGTCTGATTATGTATTTAGCTGCAATATATTCTAAAAAGCAGGCTTACTTAGACCAGTTTAGCAAAGGAGTGCTGCCTCCGCTTATCATCACTGCCGTCGTTCTTGGATTAATTGTGGCGCAGCCGGATGTTGGAACAGCTGCTATTATATTTTTGATGGCATGCTCTGTTATCTTTGCTTCTGGTATCAAATGGAGACATTTATCTATTCTTGTTTTTGCCGGCTTGCTGTTGCTTGCATTTGCCATTCCAAACATGGTAACGGAAGAAAGACTCTCCCGTTTTACTGGTGCTTACCAGCCGTTTAATTCGCCGGATTTAAACGGGTATCAATTAATCCAGTCGTATGTTGCGATTGGTGTGGGCGGCTGGACAGGAGAAGGGCTAGGACAAAGTATCCAAAAACTGGGCTTTCTGGTAGAAGGTCATACGGATTTTATTATGGCCATTATTGCGGAAGAACTCGGATTTGTAGGGGTAGCGATCGTTTTAGGTTTACTTGCTGCCATTGTCTTTAGAGGACTCTATATTTCCAGACGATGCCAGGATAGTTTTGGTTCATTGCTTGCACTTGGGATTGCATCGATGATAGGCATTCAAACTTTTATTAATTTAGGCGCAATTAGCGGGGTTCTGCCAATTACAGGTGTTCCCTTGCCATTTATCAGTTATGGAGGATCCTCTTTGCTGTTTATGATGATATCCATGGGGATTCTTAATAATATAGCTATGCAAGTTAATAAGAAAGAAAGTGAAAGGGAAGAACTGGCTCCTAAGCCTAGTTTATTCCACAGAAAATCTATCAATTCGTACAGAGGTGGTAAAGCATGACAGACTTAAAGCAAATTAACAAAGTATTAGTTGCAAACAGAGGAGAAATCGCGATACGTGTATTCCGGGCTTGTACCGAGTTAAATATTCGCACTGTAGCTGTTTACTCCAGCGAAGATTCGTCTTCCTTTCACCGGTTTAAAGCGGATGAAGCTTATTTAATCGGGGAAGGGAAAAAGCCGATTGACGCATACTTAGATATCGAAGGAATCATTGCTTTAGCAAAAGAAGTAGATGTGGATGCAATCCATCCGGGCTATGGCTTCCTTTCTGAAAACATCGAATTTGCAAAGCGCTGTGAAGAAGAGGGCATTATTTTTATCGGCCCTACCAGCCAGCATTTAAATATGTTTGGAGATAAAGTAAAAGCAAGAGAACAAGCATTGGCTGCCGATTTACCAATTATTCCGGGTAGTGACGGCCCGGTTAACTCTTTAGAAGAAGTCAAAGCTTTCGGTGATAAGCATGGCTATCCGATTATTATTAAAGCTTCGCTTGGCGGCGGCGGAAGAGGCATGCGTGTGGTGCAGGATGCCAATGAAGTGGACAATGCTTATGACCGCGCAAAATCAGAAGCAAAGGCTGCCTTTGGGAATGATGAAATCTATGTAGAGAAATTAATTGAAAATCCGAAACATATTGAAGTACAGATTATTGGTGACAACCAAGGGAATATTATTCATTTATATGAAAGAGACTGTTCTGTACAGCGCCGTCATCAGAAATTGATTGAGGTAGCTCCAAGCTTATCTCTAAACGAAGAGCTGAGAGAAGCAATCTGTCAGGCAGCTGTCGATTTGATGAAAAATGTCGACTATCTCAATGCGGGTACGGTGGAATTCCTGGTAACCGAAAACGATTTTTACTTTATCGAAGTAAACCCGCGTGTGCAAGTAGAGCATACGATTACCGAGATGATTACCGGTGTGGACATCGTTCAGACGCAAATCAAGATTGCGGATGGATTTGGACTTCATGATAAGGAAGTAGGTATTCCAACACAGGATAAAATTACAACACAAGGTTATGCGATTCAATCCCGTGTGACTTCGGAAGACCCGCTGAATGATTTTATGCCGGATACCGGAAAAATCAATGCTTACCGCAGCGGCGGCGGATTTGGTGTCCGTCTCGATGCAGGAAATGCGTACCAGGGAGCAGTTATTTCACCTCACTATGATTCATTATTAGTAAAAGTTTCTACCTGGGCGCTTGATTTTGAACAGGCTACCATTAAAATGGTGCGAAACTTAAAAGAATTCCGAATTAGAGGAATCAAGACAAATATTCCATTCCTGGAAAATGTGATGCTGCATGAACAGTTCTTATCCGGAGAATATGATACGACGTTTATTGATAAAACACCAGAATTGTTTATTTTCCCAGTACGCCGTGACCGCGGAACCAAAATGCTGACGTATATTGCAAACACCACTTTAAATGGCGTAGATGGTGCGGAAAAGCAGGATAAACCAGATTTTGATAAATTGATTATTCCGAACACAGAAAATATTGAAACACAGCCGGGATCGAAACAAATTTTAGATGAACGCGGTCCAGAAGGACTTGCTAAATGGCTGAAGGATCAAAAACAGGTGATGCTGACCGATACCACATTTCGTGATGCCCATCAATCTTTACTGGCTACACGCGTTCGTACCAATGACTTATTGCACATTGCAGAGCCGACAGCAAAATTACTGCCAAATCTATTTTCTGTAGAGATGTGGGGCGGTGCAACCTATGATGTTGCTTACCGTTTCTTGAAAGAGGATCCTTGGCAAAGACTGCTGCATTTGAGAAAGCGCATGCCGAATGTGTTATTCCAGATGCTGCTGCGTGCAAGCAATGCGGTTGGATACAAAAACTATCCGGATAATGTAATCGAATTATTTGTGAAGAAAAGTGCCGAAGCCGGTATTGATGTATTCCGTATTTTTGACAGCTTGAACTGGGTGGAGGGCATGCAGGTAGCCATCGATAACGTCCGCAAAACGGATAAAATTGCAGAAGCTGCAATCTGTTATACGGGTGATATTCTAGACACAGGCAGACAAAAATATGATCTTGACTACTATAAGAATATGGCTAAAGAACTGGAAACAGCTGGCGCTCATATTCTGGGAATCAAGGATATGGCAGGCTTGCTGAAGCCGGAAGCAGCCTATCAGCTGATCAGCACATTAAAAGAAACCGTCGATATTCCGATTCACCTGCATACGCATGATACCAGCGGCAATGGAGTGTACGCTTATTCGAGAGCGATTGAAGCAGGAGTCGATGCGGTTGATGTCGCGGTTGGTTCGATGGCAGGGATGACTTCTCAGCCAAGTGCACAGTCACTGTACTATGCTTTAGAAGGAAAAGCATATCAACCAGCGCTGGATATTGAAAAATTTGAAGAAATTGGCCAGTATTGGGAAGGTGTCCGCCAGTTCTATAAAGATTTCGAAAGCGGCATGAATGCGCCGCATACAGAAATCTATCAGCATGAAATGCCAGGCGGTCAATACAGCAACCTGCAGCAGCAGGCAAAAGCGGTAGGGCTTGGCGATCGCTGGAATGAAGTGAAAGCAATGTTCCGTACGGTGAATGATATGTTTGGTGATATTGTCAAGGTTACTCCATCCTCCAAAGTGGTCGGAGATATGGCGCTCTTCATGGTGCAAAACGATTTAACAGAGGAAACAATCTATGAAAAAGGCGAATCCATTGATTTCCCTGATTCGGTGATTGAATTCGCACAAGGATATATCGGACAGCCTTACCAAGGCTTCCCGGAAAAACTGCAAAAGCTGATTTTAAAAGATAAAAAACCAATCACTGTAAGACCTGGGGAGCTATTGGAAGACGTTGATTTTAAAGAGATGCGTGATACACTTTATAATGAACTGAATCGTCCGGTCAACAGCCATGATTTGATTTCCTATGCATTATATCCAAAGGTATTCAAAGATTACGAGGATTTCTTGAATACGTATGGCGATATGTCTGTATTAGACACACCGACATTCTTCTACGGCATGAAGCTTGGTGAAGTGATTGAAGTAGAAATTGAAAAAGGGAAAACCCTGATTGTGAAGCTGGTTTCTATTTCGGAGCCGAAAGAAGACGGCACCCGTGTTGTTTATTTCGAATTAAATGGGCAGAGCAGAGAAATCGTCGTCCGTGATAATAGTATTGAGTCTGCGATTGCAGCTAATCCGAAAGCAGATAAATCCAATCCAAAGCACGTAGGTGCAACGATGCCTGGAACCGTCCTTGAAGTACATTGTGCGAAAGGCGATACGGTTAAAAAGGGACAGCATCTGATGACCAACGAAGCAATGAAAATGGAAACGTCCGTACAGGCTCCGCTTGATGGAGTGGTTAAAGAAATCCATGCACAAGCAGGCAGCTCGATTGCGGTAAATGATCTATTGATTGAATTTGAATAAACAAAATTAAAACAGCCCTTTGGTGAATCAGCCAAGGGGCTTGTTGCGTAATGGATGATTATTGGGGTGAGGGGATACACCAACTCGTATAAATAGAGAAGGATAAACTCTCAATCGGAGCCGCTTCAGATTAAAGCTATGAATAAAAAAGAAGGAACCCTTGTTTAAGTGCAAGCAAGGTTCCTTCTTTTTTTTGCTGGAATATTGAAATATAATAGATTCGATTATTTTTCTTTTCTGCTGCTTCGGAAAGACAGATGGATAAAGTAAGTCAGCATTCCAAAGTAACATGTAATAAATAGTGCATGGGCTAGTGCAATAAATAAATTAAGCTGTGTAAAAATGATGAGCGAGCCGGAGATAACCTGCAATGTAATCAGTGACAGCGTAATTATCCAGCCCCATCTCATAACCTCGCTGCGGCTATATTTCTTTAGCATACGGACTGTTAAAAGGATTGTCCACAAAAATAAGATTCCAGCTGCAAAACGATGCCCCATCTGGATCCATTGATGAAAGGAATAGCTTGCAAAGGCAAATGGCTCTGAATTGGAACAAAATGGCCAATCGGTACAATCCAGGATGGAATTCGTATGACGTACCAGTGCCCCGCTGTATACCACACACATTGTATAAACCGTTATCGCATAGATTTCAATTCGGTGAGATTTATTAATATGGATATCTTCTGTATGTAATTTCTTATCAATTTCAAAGAATAATAGCATAAGTAAAAAAACAGCAGAAAAACAAATTAAAGATATCCCGAAATGGGTAGCCAATATAAAGTCAGACTGTCCCCAGACCACTGCTGCTGCACCGACCAGTGCTTGTACAATAATAAAAAATAATGCAGAAAAACTTAAAAAAATAACTTCCTTATGATGTCTGTATGCTTTCCAGGAAAGAATAGCAAGTAAAAGCACCAATATACCAACTGCGCCGCTGACCATTCGATGACTTAATTCAACAATCATTTCAAAATGAAGGTTAGCAGGGAGAAGTTCGCCTTCACACAGCGGCCAGCTGTCTCCGCATCCATCCGCTGAACCTGTTTTTGTAACAAGTGCTCCTCCTAAAAGAAGGGGAAGCATTCCAATGGCCGTTGTCACAGATAGTATTTTTAGTATTTTTAACATATCTATGCAACCTCACTTCTTATGTAAATTATCCAATATCTCCAGTGTACCAAAAATCATGCGGGAAACGCTTTCCAATTTTGAACAAAATCTAACATCCGCTTGTAATGCCTGAATAGAAGCACAGCTTTGCCTATTTGAAAAATTGTATCAGGGACGAATAAGATAAAGTTTTTGCATTGATTTTTGATATCATCAGTTTAACAAATAAAGACAGACAAAATGACTTTATTCCAAAAATAAAAACCAAAACCCGAATACCAATCTTAATAGTATCATGTTTTTTTGAAGTTTTCATCAGCAAATAAAAAAAGCTTGCATAATTCAGTTATGTTTGCTAGAAATATAGTATGGATTAGTATGCAGAAGAACAGTTGCCGTTTTATAAAAAATAGAAAATATACATAATTCATTTTCTTTATCTATTTTCCGAGACAACTTTTTAGCTGGATGTTCAAATAGTTGTAATATATTATATAAAAGTTCATTAGATTGTCATAGAAATCCATGCTATAATTAAAGTTGGAAACGGAATACATAGAAACAAATGCGTGTATTCTGTTTATTATTATGTCTTCCTACTGGTGCGAAGGGGGGAAATTATGGATAAAGTAGATATGACTTACTCGGAGCTGATCGGTAACACAACCATTTCAACCAAAGAAAAAATAACTGTTTTTCTGTCAGAAGTGAAGGCGCTTATAAAAATCGGAATTGTCAATTCTAATTTGATTACGGCAATTACAGGTTTTTTAGTAGCTATAGCTTTAACGAACGCCTCCTTTAGCAATCATTGGGGAACATTTCTTTTGATGATAATTGGAAGTGCTTTAGTAATTGCCGGCGGCTGCATTATGAACAACTGGTATGATGTAGATATTGATCCCAAAATGTCCCGAACGAAGAAAAGACCAACTGTGACCGGATTCTTTTCATTGCGGGCAGTACTGATAATGGGAATAGTTGTCAGCAGTCTTGGACTCGCAGTATTGATGTTTACCACTTGGTACGCGGCATTATTTGCTTTTATTGGCTGGTTTGGCTATGTCGTATTGTACACCATGTGGTCAAAGAGAAGATACACATTAAACACGGCTATTGGAAGCTTGTCTGGTGCAATGCCTCCTGTGATTGGCTGGGCAGCAGTCGATCCTTCTTTTCATGTGGTTCCGCTTATCATGTTTTTAATTATGTTTATATGGCAGACACCGCATTTTCTTGCCTTGGCAATGAAGAAAAAAGAAGAATATAAGGCGGCTGGAGTACCGATGCTGCCAGTGGTTAAAGGCATGAGCATAACGAAAAGACAAATTAATGTTTATATCGCTTGTCTTTTACCGTTGCCGTTATTCTTGCTTCCTACACTGGGCTTAACATTTACGATTGTAGCAACAATATTGAATATCGCATGGCTGGTGATTGGTTTTATAGGGCTGTTTACGGAGAAGGATATGAAATGGGCTAATTTAGTATTTATATTTTCCTTGAATTATTTAACAATTCTTTTTCCGTTAATGATTATTGTCACACTGCCGATATTTAATTAATGATTGTTATTCCTTAAAATTTAAATATAAAAGGAAAGAACAAGAAGAAAGAGAGGTATTCTTACATGAGAGGTTGGATGGGAAAAACCAAAGTATTTTTCGTATTCACATTACTTGCATTATTTCTTGCGGGCTGCGGAATCGAAAATCTGACTGCACTAAAGCCTAAAGGTTACGGCGCAGAACAAGCCATGGATCTTATTATTTTGACCACATTGATCATGACAGGTGTGTTTATTGTGGTTATGGTGATTTATGTGATTACACTTGTTCGCTTTCGCAGGAAAAAAGGACAGGAAGACCATATTCCTGAGCAGGTGGAAGGGAACCACAAGCTGGAAGTAATATGGACAGTAATCCCAATTATTTTGGTGTTGATTATTGCTGTGCCTACTGTTCTGGCGACTTTTGATTTGGCAGATGACTCCAGTGCAGATGAACTCATCAATGTTAATGTAAAAGGAAATCAATATTGGTGGCATTTTGAGTATCCTGGAGAAGAAGTTCAAACAAGTCAAGACCTGTATATTCCTACAGGCGAGCGCGTTTATTTACATATGCTCTCTTCTGATGTTATTCATTCATTCTGGGTTCCATCAATTTCCGGGAAAATGGATGTCAATGCAGAGAATGTAAATACAATGTATATCGAAGCTTACGAGGAAGGTGTGTACTGGGGCAAATGTGCTGAGCTATGCGGACCTTCACATTCATTAATGGACTTTAAAGTCATTGCTGTTTCACCTGAAGAGTATGAACAGTGGGTTGATGATATGCAGAACATAGATGCAGAAGCAGAACCTGAAACTGCGGATGCTCAGGAAGGTCAAGAGTTATTTGAAGCAAATAACTGTATGAATTGTCATGCGACAGATGCAGCTGCTTCCGGCATTGAAGCTGGTCCAGAGAATAACGGACCTTTTGGACCGAATTTATCAAACTTTGGAGACCGATCCAATGTTGCCGGTGTGTTAGAGCATAACGAGGAGAACCTTGTAGACTGGTTAATGGATCCTGAATCTATTAAGCCGGGCAACCAAATGACGGGTCAATATCCAGAGCTGAATCAAGATGAAGCAGAAAGTATTGCAGCATATCTATTGCAATTACAGCCTTCAGAAATTACACCTGAAAACGCAGGAGATTAAAAAGTGAATGACTGTTACAAAAGGGAGGTTTAAAATTTGGGTATGACTAGTGCTCAAAAAAGCGGTTTCGGGGCTACCTTATGGGATTGGCTGACAACTGTCGATCATAAAAAGATCGGTATTCTATACCTTGCAGGCGGAGGATTCTTTTTCCTGTTAGGCGGTCTTGAAGCTGTAATTATTCGTATTCAACTTATTTCACCAGAGAATAATTTTATTAGTGCAGGGCTTTATAACGAAATGATTACCATGCACGGTACAACGATGATTTTTCTTGCAGCAATGCCAATATTATTAGGATTGATGAACTTTATTATGCCGCTGCAAATCGGAGCGCGTGACGTTGCGTTTCCGTTTCTAAACTCTTTAGGTTTCTGGTTGTTTTTATTTGGAGGATTGCTATTAAACCTTAGCTGGTTTACTGGTGCACCCGATGCCGGCTGGACCAACTATGCTCCTTTATCAATACAATCACCGGGTCATGGGATTGACTTCTACATTATGGGGCTGCAATTATCCGGAGCGGGAACATTAATGGGCGGAATCAACTTTATTGTTACGATTGTTTTAATGCGTGCACCGGGTATGACTTATATGAGGATGCCATTATTTACATGGACGACTTTTGTGGCTAGTATCTTAATACTATTTGCTTTCCCTGCATTGACGGTTGGATTATTCTTAATGATGTTTGACCGCATGTTTGGTTCTGCATTTTTCGATGCTGCATTAGGCGGGAATGCTATCATTTGGCAGCATTTATTCTGGATATTCGGACATCCGGAAGTATACATTTTGATTTTACCGGTTTTTGGTGTATTTAGTGAGGTTTTCCCGACATTTGCTAAGAAACGTTTGTTTGGATACACAGCAATGGTATTTGCGACATTTTTAATTGCATTTTTAGGATTTATGGTGTGGGCTCACCATATGTTTACAGTTGGCCTGGGGCCAGTTGCAAACTCTATCTTTGCAGTAGCAACGATGGCAATTGCTGTTCCGACGGGAATAAAAATATTTAACTGGCTGTTTACCCTTTGGGGTGGCAGTATCAAAATCAATACAGCAATGTTATGGTCATTAGCTTTCATTCCGTCATTTACTATCGGAGGAATGACTGGTGTTATGCTTGCTTCAGCTGTTGCTGACTATCAATATCATGACACTTATTTTGTTATTGGACACTTTCATTATGTTATTGTCGGTGGAACAGTGTTTGGTATATTAGCTGGACTTCATTATTGGTGGCCAAAAATGTTTGGCAGGTATTTACACGAAGGGTTAGGACAGCTATCGTTTTGGACATTCTTTGTTGGGTTCCATTTAACATTCTTTATTCAGCATTTCTTAGGTTTAATGGGGATGCCACGCCGTTACTGGGTATTTTTGGAAAATCAAGGGCTGGATACTGGTAACTTAATCAGTACCATTGGTGCTTTCTTTATGTCATTTGGTGTTATTGTATTTTTGGTTAATATAATCTACACAACCATCAAAGGGAAAAAAGCCCCTGGCGATGCTTGGGGAAGCGGGCGCACACTTGAATGGACAATTTCATCCCCGCCTGTCCATTATAACTTTAAACAATTGCCATTAGTTCGCGGGTTAGATCCATTATGGATTGAAAAAACGGAAGGTAATAAAAAAGTGACTCCGGCAGAACCATTAGATGAAATTCATATGCCTAACGGGTCTATTCTCCCTTTCATTATGACTATTGGGTTTACGATTGCTTCCTATGGTTTTATTTATCAAACAGAAAGTAAATATTGGCTAATTGCTGTATATACAGGAATGGCAATTGCATTAATCAGTATGTTAATCCGTTCATTAAAAGATGACCACGGACATCATATTTCTAAAGAAGAACTAGAAAGGGTGGGTGATTAATATGAGTCATGATCATTCCATTGATCCAAAGAATATGCCAAAAGATCCTTCAAAAGCAACAACGGAAGGTAAACATAAATTTATGGGCTTGTGGATATTCCTTGGTGGCGAGACAGTTCTTTTTGCCTGTTTGTTTGGTACGTACCTTGCCTTAAAAGATTCTGCTGCAGGCGGTCCGACAACGCAGGAATTATATGGTCTGGGTCTGGTATTCTTAATGACAGTTTTGCTTTTAACAAGTTCTTTAACAAGTGTGTATGCAATTTATCACATGAAAAATAATGACTTTAAAAAGATGCAGCTATGGATGGGAATTACAGCATTACTGGGTCTTGCTTTCCTTGCGTGTGAGATTTATGAATTTGCACATTATATTCATGATTATGGGTTTACATTTCGTTCTTCTGCATTTGGATCAGCCTTCTATACATTAGTTGGTTTCCACGGCGGGCACGTTGTATTCGGATTATCTTGGATTATTACATTGATGGTTCGCAATGCGAAGCGGGGACTGGATTTGTATAATGCACCAAAATTTAATACATTTGCGCTATATTGGCACTTCATCGATGTAGTGTGGGTATTCATCTTTACAGTTGTTTATCTGATGGGGATGGTGAGTTAATTTATGACAGATGAAATGAGTACAAGAAAAATTAATTCGTTCCAAAAGCAAAAGAATAAAGAAGAAATGCAAAAAATGGTAGTCAGCTTTGCTTTAATGATTTTCTTTACCTTAGTTGCATTTGCTCTTGTTATGTTAGAGGTACCATCTACGTACGTTATTCCAATATTACTGCTTCTTGCCTTTGTACAGGTAGGATTTCAGTTTTTCTACTTTATGCACCTAAAGGATAAAGGACATGAGGTGCCTGCCCAGATTATCTATGGGGGAATTTTTATTACAGTGATGGTAGCATTGACTTTTACTATCATTACTTGGTGGTAAGTAAGACAAATTGAAATCAATCCTTTTGAAATGACAAACGCTATGATGATTTATTTATTAAATTATCATAGCGTTTTGTTTATCATATGGAAAATATAGGGCATGAAATAGAAGGATATGTTTTAAAATCGTCACAATCCCATTAGAGAATTCTTGTTTATTTTAAGGTATAATAGATAAAGTAGACTAAACTGGAGATGATTAGGTATGTGGTTAGATATACAAATATTCGGGTTTCGGGCATTATGGAGCCCTTACTTTATGATATTTACAGCTCTTATTGCACTAGCTTATTTTCTAATTACAGGACCGTACCGGCATAAGTTTGGCAATCATGATAAAGTTACTGAGAAGCAGCAGATTTCTTTTTATACGGCAATAGTATGTTTATACTTAGTAAAAGGCGCTCCAATTGATTTACTCTCACATATAACGCTGACTGCTCACATGATTCAAATGGCTGTTTACTTGCTGATTATCCCGATACTGGTTATCAAAGGGATACCTTCCTGGCTATGGCGAAAAGCAATTGACCGGCCTGTTATTAGACCGATTGTGGAAATAGGTACAAAACCGTTAATATCCTTATTGCTGTTTAATGGTTTATTTTCTCTTTATCATATACCTTCTTTCTTTGAGTTTGCAAAGTCTTCGCCAGTCATTCATACGGTGATTCACGGGATTCTGTTAATTGCAGCCTTCTTTATGTTTTTCCCGCTGCTGGCCCCTTTAAAGGAATTCGACCGGATGCAGCCGCTATTAAAAATAGGTTATATTTTTGCAAATAGTGTATTAATCACACCGGCCTGTGTATTGATTATTTTTGCACCTGAACCTCTTTACGCTACCTATACACAAGGAGGAGCATGGATGCAGGCGATGAGTCTTTGTGTACCGACTGATGTTTTACAGGGACTTGCTCCCGGTTTAACTGGACCGGAAATGTTTACACCGCTCAGTACACTGATTGATCAGCAGCTCGGCGGTATTATTATGAAGGTTATTCAGGAAATTACTTATGGAGGGGTTCTAGCAACAATTATTTTTTCTTGGGTTAACAAAGAAAAAAACACGATTGATCCGTTGCCGGCAAAACCAGCAGAATCACATTAAAAAGAGATATTTAGAAGTGGAGCTGAAGTAAAAGGCTAGAAAGTATGTAGCGTATATAACGGGAGGGCAAAGCCTTAAACATCTATAATATATGGCTGCAATCTGTGTTCATATAATTATCGTTATACTAGACAAAAGCATGCTTTAAAAATGGTCACTGTATGGGCATGGTTTCAAACTTTCTGAGAACTTTAGAACGCATAATTAGAAATACTGGAGGATAAAGCAATGCATTTACTACCAACAATCAGTACATTTTTTATTGCTTTGAGTGCAATACTTGTAGCAATAGGCTGGGTTTTAATCGTTAAAAATAAAAGAAAAGAACATAAAGCTGTGATGATATCAGCAGCTGTCAGTGCCCTTCTTTTCTTCATTATTTATGTATCACGTACCGTATTAATAGGAAATACAAGCTTTGGAGGACCTGAAAGTATACAGACTTACTTTACGATTTTCCTGATTTTCCATATTATTTTAGCTACAGTTGGAGCTGTATTTGGAGTTGTAACGCTTGTATTAGCATTTAAGCGGAATATTAAGAAACACCGTAAAATCGGCCCGATAACAAGTATTATTTGGTTTTTCAGTGCGATTACGGGGATACTTGTTTATATTTTTCTATATGTAATGTACGATCCGGGTGAAACCACGAGTATGATCAAAGCTATTCTTGGTTTTTAATCTGCGGATGGGATAACATATAGGCAGCATTTAAAGGATACAGTGCTTTATAAAGGAGCATGTATCCTTTTTTTGAAGAACAAGAGAAAGTATATAAAAAAATGCTGAATATATCCGCTCCAACGGGTTTTATGGGGGGAGTAATCTTAGGCCCCAGAAACACACTCCGCTTTCCGTAGGCCCCGAACTCATCTCCTTTAAAGAAGACTTAGCGATTGGCAAGCTGATAGGCGCAGACAGAGCTAAAGTCGCACTTATGCCCCGAGGGTGAAAAGAAGACTTAGCGATTGGCAAGCCGACAGGTGCAGACAGGGCTAAAGTCGCACTTATGCCCTGCGGGTAGAAAAAAAGAAGGTCACTTTTTTCCTGCGGGATCTTCCCAGTGGGACTGGGACTGCGATTACTCGTCCCACCGAAAACCATTGCGATTACTCGCCCCATCAAAACCGTCACTAGAAATTGCGTTATTTCCTTGTAAAATAGCAAATAAAAAATAATTCCACTTAGATGGGAGCGGATGTTGTCGACTCCTGCGGGAAAAGAAACAGGTAGACCTGAGCAGGAAGCGGTTTTCTTACCGTGCGGCTGAACGTTGCCCGCGGAAAGCGACTTCCCGTAGCGGACATCTCTTCGGCGAGAACACCGATGTTTTAACAAGCGGTATTCTTGGTTTTTCTTATCTGATTAAATCATTCAGAATATAAAAAGAGCTGACATATTAACTGGAGATAATATGTCAGCTCTTTTGAATGGTGTCTTTTTATTTTTTGTAATATTGCAGTTCGTCGCTAAGTTTTGCGAGTAATGTGTTCGTTCTTTCTACAACGCTTTCAGGAAAGTTCTCTTCTTCGCCATACTCAACGCCGTGTGGATAATAATGTTTACCAAGTAAAGGAGTCATTAATTTAATAACGGCGTTGCGCTTATCCACATCACCTTCGATAGCATAACCTTGTACGCGGATATAGTATGTAATACCTTCTTCGTTGGATCCGATTTTGTAATCATAGGTAACGCGTTCATAATCCCATTGCCCGGCCCGGATAAAGGCAAGATTTGCTGTTACGTGATCCAATACCTGTACATCAATAATTGTGTCTTCTATCCCAGTGTTTTCAAATCTCATTTTACTTTCACCTCATCAATAATATTCTGCTTAATTTAAGGATAATACGAAACGGTAATAGATGCAATAGAAACCATGGACGATAGCAAAGAAAGGGTATAATATTATGATAATAGGGTATAAAATAGATAAGTAGATTATACATAGAAAGTTCAAAAAGTCCCCGAATGATAAAACAGCAATCGCTTTAGCTGACGCGTTGTATCAGATAGGAAAGAAGGATACAGGCACCCGCCTATCGGAAATCGCCGGCTGCTTTTTGAACATGCATTGATAATGTTTTATTTATCTGCTGGATGGGGGTTCCAATCATGAAAAGGCTTCGTAATGTAATGATAATCATGATTATTGCACTCCTTGTATTTATTGTTATATACCAGATGAATTCATCACCTGTAGAGGTTGTAAGAGAAGCAGCGTCCCATCTTGATGAGGATGAAGAAACGATAGAGCCTAAAGGAACAGCAGCAGAGCTTCCTCAGATGAATTTGGAAGGCGATTTATATCAATGGATAGGAAAGACGTCAAATGAACTTACAGAAGAGCTGGGAGAACCGGACAGAATTGATGTTAGTGCATATAATTATGAATGGTATGTATATAATGACTCAGAAAGCCAATATGGTCAGTTTGCTATTTTAGAAGATGAGATTGTATCTGTTTATGCCATTGGGGATAATTTAGAGATATCTCCAATTGACTCTGGAGCGGATTATATCGAAGTGGCAGATACATTTCCTTTTTTAAACGAAGTAACTTATACGGAAGGCGATTCTTCGTTTACTTTCCGGTTAAACACAGAAGACCTTCAGACGAGACCGCTGGTGAAAATAAGTGACTCTACTTTTATTCAATTTTATTTTGATACGTTTACAGAAAAGTTGTCGTCTATGAGGATTTCTACAGGAGATGCGCTTTTATTGCAAAGGCCATATGAAATTGAATATCAGGGAGATCTGCCTGAACAGCCTGAATTTAATGAAGAGGAATGGAGAGAAATTCAGGAAGGGATGGAGCAGCAGGTTTTTGATATTTCTAATATCATGCGTTATAAACATGACTTGCCGCAGTTAGAATGGGATGATCAAGTAAGTCTTGTTGCATATGACCACAGCAAAGATATGTACGAGAATGATTATTTTTCTCATGTTAGTTTAGATGGAGATGGTTTAAGAGAACGTCTGGAGGAAAAGCAGGTTGCCTATGTTGCCGCTGGAGAAAATATCGCAGCGCAATATCCGGACGCTCCTGCGGCAATGGAGGGCTGGTTAAACAGTGAAAGTCACCGGGAAGCATTACTTAGTGATGAATACAGTTTCCTTGGAGTTGGTGTATACCGTTTTTATTATACCCAAAACTTTTTAGGAAAACCTTTTTAACGTACTTATGTTTGTTTAACAGAGAAAGGAGCCGCACACCTGTGGCTTCTTTATTTTTTGTAGAGTAATAAAGTAAGGATAGCCGCTCCAGCGGACATCTCTTTGGCGAGAACACCGGTATTTAAAAAAACAAGCGGTATACCTAGTTTTCTTGTACAGAAAATAATAAGCGATAGCACATTTTCAACCGATTTACATAGGTTATTGTAGGGTTATAAATAACGCTTAGCAGGCTGAGCCTCACAAATAAAGGATTACTTTCAATGGGACTGGTAGTAGAAACGCGATTACTCGTTCCAACAAAACCATGCACAAACTGTAGCTTTCATAACTGTATGCCCCTAAAGTGTAAAAAGGACGGTGAAAAAAATGAGTCAATTACATCCTAGTGTTGCAGCATTTAAAGCCTTTGTGAACCGCCATCCTAAGTTGTTGGAGGAAATCAGAAAAAGCGGCAGGGGGTGGCAGGAGTTTTATGAAAAGTGGGCAATTTTAGATGAAGATGACCCGTTTTGGGATGAATATAAAACGGAAGAAAAAGCGGCAAAAACAGAATCAAAGAGTCAGGGCGAATCAACAAATCAAGAAAGCAAAAAAAGTAAGAAAACGGATCATTCCGATATTATCCGGCAGATTGTAGACTATACGCAAAACTTAGATTCGGAAAAAGTACATGGACAAATCGAACAATTAAGTAAAGCGATTGGTGTTGTTCAGGAAATGATTGGTGATATGAAAAAGCCTTCCGCTAATAAAGCGCCCCGGGCTCCTTTTTCACTAAGAAAAGATTAGAGGGGATAACATGGATAATGACGTCATTGCCTACCTTAGAAAAAATCCGGAACTTGCTGAATTTATCCGATATCATCCTATTTGGTATCGTTATTTGATGCGCGACCCCGGCCGTCTGACAGAGTTGAAAAAAGAAGCAAAAAAATTTTATGGAAAAACATTTCCTCAAAAAGTGAATACCTTCTCGAATCAATTACAAATGGTAAGAATGTTCGCAGAGATGGCTAAATCGATGAAAGATTGAAGTCAGCTCTGTTTTCTTTCGAATAATAAAATGGTATGATAAAAAGGATAACTATTAATTGAGGATGCAGTAAAATGAAAGAACATCTATTTTAATAGGAAATGGCATAAACCTTACTAAGAGATTGTTTCTCTTGTTTACATTTATTCATTTATTCGCGGAGGTGTGGAAATGATTGCTACAATGGAATATGTAGATATATTAGATGAGTCGGAGCATGTCGGAAAAATGATCCTGCAGTCCGATATCATGCAGCAATACCAATCGGCTAAGAAAGTATTGGATGAAGATAAAGAAGCACAGAAACTGATTAGAACATTTGCAGATGTTAAAGAGCACTATGAAGATGTGCAGCGGTTCGGCAGATATCATCCGGACTATTATGATATTATGAAGCAGGTCCGTTCCAAAAAAAGGGATATGGATTTGAACGACAAAGTAGCTGCTTTTAAAATTGCTGAAAGAAATTTGCAAAATTTATTGGATGAAGTCAGCCAGTTCGTGGCAGAGAGTGTCAGTGAGCAAATTAAAGCTCCTAAAGACGGCGCAGCGTTAACAGACAGCGGCTGTGGCTGCGGGAGCGGCGGAGCTTGCGGCTGTGCCTCGTAAAATGAAACTTCCTTCCGCAAGGGGTTCCAGACGGTTATTTGTGATAAGACGTAGAGCAGGGTCCAGAAAGCGGACTTCCTGCTTTATACATATAGAAATAAAAGGAGGGATGACAGCATGGTAGAAAGGCAAGGAATTGTTGTCTGGTTTCAACATATGAAGAATGTCAGGCAGCTAAAAAAACATGGTCATCTTATTCACGTATCTAAAAAGCATCGCTATGCGGTTATTTACGTTAATCGCGAGGATATTGATGCTATTGAGAAAAAATTTAATCAGTTTGCTTTTGTTTCTAAAGTGGAACGTTCTCAAAAGCCGTTTATTCCGACAAACTATGAAAACGCGAAGCCGGATAAAGCGAAGCAATACGATTATAAAATGGGAATTTAAACAAGACGTCTAAAAAGAAATATATCAAATAAAAAGAAAAAACCTGCAGTCAAAATTACTGCAGGTCCTTTTATTTTTATAAAAAATAAAAGGCTAAAGGGAGAGGAGAAACCGGATGAAGAGCTTATGGGGAAGAATAAGCCTTCTTCCGTTTCAACTAAATCATATTTAGCTGAATCATTATGATAGTATAGACAAAGTAAAAAATAATATACATAACGAATAAAAATAATTTGCTAAAGCGGCGAATCGTGGTAGACTATTGACGAGCTAAAAGAAGCTGAGGTGATTCAGAAGTGCGCGTTATAGCAGGAATACATAAAGGAAGAGTGTTAAAAAGTGCAGCTGGTGAGTCTACAAGACCGACTTCTGATAAAGTAAAGGAAGCTGTGTTTCAAGTAATGGGTCCTTACTTTTCAGGAGGACTAGCTTTAGATTTATTTGCGGGAAGCGGGTCTCTGGGAATCGAAGCATTAAGCAGAGACATGTCTAAGGTGATTTTCGTAGATAAACATCCCAAGGCAGTTCAAATCATTAAAGAAAATTTGAAATCGCTCCAATTAGAAGCGCAGGCAGAGGTCTATCGAAATGACGCAGAACGTGCTTTAAAAGCCATCGCTAAACGAGAATTACAATTTGATTTAGTGCTTTTAGATCCGCCGTATAAAAGTAAAGATTATATGAAATTACTTGATTATCTGCTCGATAGCAAAATGCTGAATAAGAATGCGATTGTCTATTGTGAGCATGATAAGACAAACATGCTGCCGGATACGTATAAATCCTTGAAAGCAATCAAACAAGCAGATTATGGCGGTTTAGTTCAAGTAACGATTTACCAATCAGATAAAAGAGAGGAAGCATAAATGATGAGGAAATTAGCGATATGCCCCGGGAGTTTCGATCCGGTAACGAATGGCCATCTGGATATTATCAGACGTGGTGCTAAAGTGTTTGAAGAGATAGTAGTTACCGTGTTTAATAATCAATCCAAATCTCCACTCTTTACAGTAGAAGAAAGAATGCAGTTATTAGAAGAATCATTGAAGGACCTGCCAAATGTAAGGGTCGATTCTTCGAGCGGATTACTCATGGATTATGCGGAAGAAGTAGGAGCTACTGCAGTTATTAGAGGATTGCGGGCAGTCAGTGATTTTGAATATGAGATGCAGATTACGTCGATGAACCGGAAGTTAAACGAAGACGTGGAAACCTTATTTATGATGACAAACACAAAATATTCTTTTTTAAGCTCAAGTATGGTAAAGGAAGCGGCTAAATACCAGGGAAATATTTCTGGTCTTGTTCCAGAAGTGGTGGAAACGGCACTGAAGCAGAAATATAATCAATAAAAAAATAATGAACGGATGCGGATTTCATTCGTTACATATTTTCAGAAGAAGAGAGAGTCAGCGGTCAAGCGGCTCTTTCTTCTTCTTTAGGGAGAATTATTTTTTTCTGACTTTATTAATAAGGATGAAAATAGCAGCCCCTAAACTGATGATTGTCAGGCTTGGCCCAATTGCCTGTAATAGATAGTATATTTGTATCCCGATGGGGGTCTCTTGTATTGTGCCGGCAGGAATCTCGTTAGAATGAAAAACAATTCGATCCAGGTATAACGGTTTGTATAGTAAAATAGTTAAAATCACAGCAAAAGTTCCGTGTAAAAGCCGGGCGAAGAAATAAGGGTAGAAACGGATATCTGTCTTGGCTAAGATGCTGGCTACCTGTGCTTGGATGGATAATCCATTAAAGCCAAGGATGAAGCTGATCAAAATTGCTTTTTGTAATAAAGAATCCGTGGTGACCTGTGAAATTAAGTTTGATCCGACGGTAATTTCAAATAAACCAGAAATAAACGGAAGTCCCAGCTCTTTTGGCAGATCAAAAACAGGAAAAATCGGTTCAATAAATGCAGATATAAAGGATGTGATGTCCATCAGGAAAAGCAATTTAATAAGAACGGAAAAGAGAATAATAAATCCTCCGACCATCACAAGAGTCTGAATCGAATTTAATACCGCATCCCCTAATATTTCTCCGAAAGGCCGGGGATTTCTTAACCGATTTCGATGCATCTCTTGAAATGCTTTTTTCAGTGAAAAGGGCTGTCTCTTTTGTTTGGTAATCTGCTTTTCCTGCTTTCTGCCATGAAAACGCATAACAACCCCGACAATCGTATTAGCTCCGTAATGACACACAGCCAATAGAAGCCCCAGTTTGATATTATAAAAAAAGCCTGCAGAAATGGCACCGAATATAAAGAGCGGGCTTGAATTATTGGTAAAAGACACTAATCTTTCAGCTTCTATCTGTGTGACTTGCTTTTCTTCACGGAGTCTTGCTGCTATTTTGGCACCGGTAGGATAACCGCTGGCCATTCCCATAATCCAGCCGAAGCTGCCGGCACCGGGGATATTAAAAAGCGGCCGCATGATCGGTTCAAATAAAATGCCTAGAAATTTCACAACGCCAAAAGCTAATAATAATTCAGCGGTTATGAAAAAAGGAAGCAAAGATGGAAATACGACCTCCCACCACATATTTAATCCACGGATGGCTGCTTCTAATGCTTGATCTGGAAAACGTATTAAACTAAAAAACAAAAAAATGGATATGCCGCCATAGCCTAGTGTTTTCAGCTTTTGCTTCAATCTGATGTCCCCCTATTAGTGCGTGTTTAAAAAATGGATGTATTATTTTAATTCGTTTTTTGAACATCCTTTATTCGTTAGAAGAAAGCATCCTCATGCTGTTTTTATCTTCCTGTTATGAAGTCTCATTCTGTACAATTATGGTAGGAAGTAGTAGAATAATGCTAGCTTGTCCGATGTATCGTTTTAATAAAAAAGTTGCTATATATGATATATACGCGAATACCATCTGAAAATATGCCATAGATATATTTTTAGTAAGGGTGTCAGGAAGGGGAATAAGCAGTGTTGCGATTATCAAAACGGAGGATTGTAGGATTATTAGCGGTTGTACTGATTGTTTATTTTTTGGGAGTGTATCAATTGCCGTATTATATACAAAAACCAGGCGGAGCCGATGCATTAGATCCCATTGTCGAAGTGGACGACGGCTATCCAAGTGAAGGGGATATGCATTTAGTGACCGTCAGCGGAATGCAGGCAACTCCCATTTTATATGCTGCAGCCTTTGTCCTTCCACATCAGGATATTCTTCCTTTAGATCAGGTTTTCCCGGAAGGAATGTCTCAGGAAGATTATATGGCAGCACAGCTTCAGGTAATGGAAAGCTCTCAGGAAGCTGCAACTGTGGTGGCCTATGAAACAGCAGAAAAAGATATAGATATCCATTTTAATGGCGTCTATGTGGTTGCTGCGGTGGATGGCTTGCCGGCAGATGGTAAATTAGAGAGTGGAGACCGTATCATCGGAATTGATGATGCAGAAGTGCAAGAATCTCAAGATTTAATTGATTATATTGATGGAAAAAAAGCCGGAGATACAGTGACAGTTTTGTTTGAAAGAAATGATGAAGAACACACTGCCGAGATGGAATTAGAACCGTTGGATGACGAAGGAACTCGTGTGGGCGTTGGAATAAATCTTGTCACAGATCGTGAAGTAACTGTAAATCCAGAAGTTCATTTTTCCAGTGGTAATATTGGCGGGCCGAGTGCAGGGCTCATGTTTTCATTGGAAATCTATGATCAGTTAACAGAGGGCGATCTAACCGGCGGCAAGCAAATCGGCGGAACTGGTGAAATTGACTATGAAGGAAATGTCCATCGAATTGGCGGGATAGATAAAAAAGTTGTCGCTTCCGATAGAGAAGACGTTGATATTTTCTTCGCTCCGAATGAAGGCGGCCGCGAAGACTCCAATTACCAAGTGGCAGCAGAAACAGCAGAAAGTATCGGGACAGATATGGAGGTTGTTCCGGTGGATACGTTTGAAGATGCTGTAGAATATTTAGAAAGTGTTAATGAATAAATGAATTAAATAAAAGAGGATTTCCGTATTATAATGAAGACGGAAGTCCTCTTTTTTGTAACGTCAGAAAGAATTGCTTCAACAAAATGAAGTTTCACTTTATAATAATCGGTGATTTAATCTCCTGTAAAAAGAAGTCTCTTTGCTTCTTGCCGGGTAAAATACTGTAATACGCCTTCGCAGCCCGTTCCTCGATTTCCAGGAAGGGGTGTTTGATTTGATTTATTTTTGTAATAAACGGGAGGTCCGCTTTCTTTTTCTGCTGATTAAGATAAGCCTGGCCGGTTTTATTCATGGCCAGTACCCGTATATAACCTGTCTGGGTACCAAGTATATTATCTTCTTTTCTTGTATTGGTTAAAATATGGACAAAAATACGTTGAAGCCTTGTCCATGTATAACGTTTTGTTTTTAAAGCAGTCATCCATCCTTGAAAAGAGGAAGCCTCCATAGCTGTGCGTACAATACGATGCTCCAGCCCCTCAACAATCCCTTCGATCTGCTGCAATTCTGCTAACGTCATTGTTTGTACTCGATATTTCAAAAAAGAGAAATATAACTCCCAATCATGCCAGTACCCTGAGGCATGTTTATAGCTCTGTAAAATATCTGATGTGGTCTCCGGCATAGCTTCAGCAGCTGCTTTGCTGGCAGTCGGGTTATTCAGCACTTCTTTACGGATACTTGTTGCACTTGCTATATTTCCAGTAATAGCAGTGTCGTGATAATTATTTTCGATTCGTTTTATAGTGATTGGTTTTATTGGATAATGGGCGTCTTTAATTGCCCGGACATAGCTTAATCCTAAAATATTATTTGGTCTGGACACATCCAGTATATCAGATATACCAAAAATATGCTGATATGCTTTTGTTGCTGCGTCTGGATAGGCATGTCCCTTATTTAAATATTTTTTAACAAAGGATTCGTATTGATTCTGATGCTCTTTCTGGAGCTGATAAGCATCGGAAAAAGAATCGATTATGCCTGCTTCACTTCCAAAGCATACAGCACTGACGCCGGAATGATAAAGCATATCGATTGCTCCTTTGGCGAAATAATCGCTGTGCTGTACAGCATAGACATACGGCAGCTCAACAACTAAATCAGCGCCACCGAGAATGGCCGCTTTAGCCCGATTATATTTATCCATAATGGCCGGCTCGCCACGTTGCAAAAAATTCCCGCTCATAACCGCAACAATACAGTCTGCATCAGTTTCTTCCCTGGCTTTTTTTAAATGATATTGATGTCCGTAATGGAAAGGATTATATTCAACTATTAAACCGCAAGCTTCCATACACTCACCTCTATTTTTTCAAGTAGCTTTATTTTAACATATTCCGGAATTTGTAGGACGAAAAGAGAAATAGAATGACAAAAAGACAAACTGCCGTTAGAATAGTTTTAACTGTTGTTTTTTATACACTGTAACAGGGAATACTACGTATGTATGGAAGATTTAGCAATTGGCAAGCCGACAAGGGCTGTCTGAGCTATAGTCGAACTTATACCTGTGGTGTAAAGAAAATATATTGACAAACGAAGCATTTTCTTTTATCATTTATCTTGTTGCCTAGAGGTGATTTTAATGAAATTGACTGTTAATCAGATTAGAAAAGGTTCCGTAAATGAGCCATATTTCTTTGATAGCCAAGCCGATGTGTCAGAACTGGAAACGATGAATAATGATATACGAAAAATACCTCCAGTACATGTGACCGGACAAGTAACTGTGCATGGTGAAGAATTCTATGTGAATTTTCATGTGACCGGAGAAATGACACTCCCGTGCGCACGTACATTGGTGGATGTTCCTTATCCATTTGAAATAGATGCAAATGAGGTTTTCTCTGCATCTGCTTATTATGGAAGAGAGGAAGAAGAACAAGAAATTCATCCTATTCAGGGAGAAGTTCTTGACTTAACACCATATATCAAGGAAAATATATTATTGGAAATTCCATTCCGCGTTTTTGCCGAAAACGCTGATTCGGATGAAGCAGCTCCTTCCAGCGGGAAGGACTGGGAATTTGTATCTGAGACAAAGGAAGAGAAGCCCATCGATCCAAGATTGAAAAAATTGGAGTCTCTCCTTAATAATAACCAGAAAGAAAAATAAGAATCTGATTCAAGTTTTACTTTCATTTTTGAAGGAGGTGTAAGTCATGGCAGTACCTAAAAGAAGAACTTCCAAAAAAGTAAAGAACCAACGTCGTACGCATAAAAAACTACATGTACCTGGTATGGTAGAATGCTCCAACTGTGGCGAATTAACGAAACCTCACCATGTTTGCAAAGCATGTGGAAATTATGATGGAAAAGAAGTTATCAGCAACTAATTTTAATTAACGAAAACAGATCACACTGCGTGGTCTGTTTTTTTCGTTTTCCTCCACGTATATATTTTTTTAAGAGCTTTCTGGATATTTTTAATATAAAACGATTCTAGCATACCTATTTTTTGCATACATTGATAGCAAACCCTAATAGGAGGTATGTTATGAACGATACAAGACAGGACGCGTGGACAGAAGAAGAGGACAGATTGTTAGCAGATACCGTACTTCAATGTATTCAGGAAGGGAGAACCCAATTAGAAGCTTTTAAGGAAGTTGCTGAAAAGTTATCCAGAACATCTGCAGCATGCGGATTCCGTTGGAATGCGAAAATAAGAAAGCAATGCCAGGACCAGGTGCAGGCTGCAAAGGACAAAAGAAAAGCAGGGTTAAAGCAGCGAATTGCCTATCCAGCTATCGAAACCTCATCGATTCAATCTATTGATGCTGCTATTCAGCTGCTAGAAAAAATGAGGAAAGATATTCCGCAGCAGGATGATTTTGTGAAGCGGGAAGAAGTAGATAAAATCTTAAAGGAAAACAAAGAGTTAAAAAAGCAGATGGAGAAATATGAAATGGTGTGGGGAAAAATAAATCAACTTATTCATACGGTCTCCAATCCATAAGAACCCCAGATAAAGGGGATGCCTTCATTTAATCTTATATGATGCAAAAAAGCACGAAGCTTATTGCTTCGTGTCTTTTTCTTCAACGCCCTCAGGCAGCCAGAGCAGTGGATTTTCTCCTAAATCGCGTTCCATCTCATAATGTGGTTTGATGAAATCCATCTTTTCCCAAAATCCATGTGAATTAATACGTGGACTTGTTTTAATAGGAAGGTTAAAGCTTTTTGCAAAATCTACAAGCGCTTTTCCATAGCCTTTTCCTTGATAATCGGGAAGCACTTCTAATTTCCAAAGTGTCAAATAATCCTGAGAAGGCTTAAAGTAAAAATCATACTTCCTGCTCACTTCATAAAGACTCATTCTGGCTACTAAATTATCCCCGATATAAATTCCATAAAAAGGAGACTTACTATTATTCTCGATAATCTTATTCTCTAAATCTTCCATCATGGTCAATTCCTGGTTTCCATATTCACGAAAACGCTTAAATTTTTCTAGTGTTTTAAAATTAATCAGTAAATTTTCTATCTTTATATTTCCCATGTTAACCCCTCCTGAATAATTATCCTGTTATCAAAGATGAATGTAGATTTCCTTCTCTGTCTAAATTATAATACATAGGAGACAAATTTAAAATTATTTCTGTTATATTTATATTAGAAAACTTTTGCATTCATTAAAAGGAAGACTTGAAAGCGGGTTTAGTTTTCTAAAAATCGCTTCTGTTCAGAAGTGCATTTATAGGCGGATAGACGCCGGGGTTATGCAGTGGATGCTGGTGCAGGTGCATTATGTCAAAATAAACTTGCATACATCAAAGCGGTCATCTTAACTTGATAGAAATAAATTGTTTAAAAGCAGGGAGGAAAAGGATGAGAGATTATATATATTATACAATAGCTCTTTTTATTGCATTCCCATTCATCATTACTTTTTTAGCTTATGGGATAACGAAGCTCCGGAAACAACATACATGGAAAGCTGTACATAATGCTGTCCAGTGGTCAGCGATCTTTTTTATCTTAGGTGTAGGTGTCTTGCTGCAGCTTTTGTTTGATCGAAGCTTTTTTGGCTGGATAATCCTGCTGTTTCTGATAAGTTTGACGGGAATATTGATTCATCAATATCAGAAACAAAGTGATATAGAGATTTCAAAAGCAATTAAAATTGTTTGGAGAAGTGCATTTTTATTATTCTCTTCTGCTTATCTTGTTTTAAGTCTTGTTTATATTATCAAAGAAGTATTATCTTAAAATGCGCAGTAAGAATATAGGTAACCAGTTAAGGGCACAGGGCCTGGAAGAAAAGCTGTCTCTACAAGCTTTTTTTGCTTTCCGGAGAATGCTGCGCCAGCCCCGCCACGATACGGGGAGTGAAAAGCTCTCGTTGAATAGAGATTCTCTTTCTCATTTGAGATAAAATAAACTTCTTCTGAAAAAAGTTTATTCGTTTCCCCGGAAGCAGATTAGTTTGATTCTTGCTGTTTTTTCTGTACAATACGGAATGTATTCAAATCGATATAAGGGGAAAATGATATGCAGATAAATTCGTTAACTTTGCCTGCTGCCAACAGGTTAGTAGCTGATTATAAAAAAGAAGCAGAAAATATAACACAGTTGTTTGATTACCATCCATATAATGATTTTCATAAACGATTACAAGATGTAGCTGAAAAAGATTTTGACCGGCATGGGCTGACGAATGTATTACATACATTAAACAAAGAATGGGGAGCGCCGGAAGAAACACTTAAACAAATTGAACGTTTAAACGATAAACAGAGCACGGTTGTTATCGGCGGACAGCAAGCGGGCCTTTTGACAGGACCTATTTATACAATCAATAAAATTATTTCTATTCTTGAACTGGCGAAACAGCAAGAAAAACTATTGGAAGCACCAGTTGTCCCGGTTTTTTGGATTGCTGGTGAAGATCATGATTTTGAGGAAATCAATCATATTTATTGTCCGAAAGACAATGGAGATTTTCATAAGCTAAAGCTGCGGACTAAAAATATAGATGCGGGGAAAAAGGCTGTTTCGGAATTAGAAATGGATAAGAAAGAACTCTCCAAATGGGTGGAAGCTGTATTTGAAGCTTTGCCTGAGACAGCACATACAAGAGACATCTACACAGTGATTCAGGAAATACAACAAAAAGCTTCTAATTACATTGATTTTTTTGCTCGTCTTATTTTTGCACTATTTCCAAATCAAGGGATTATATTAGTGGATTCTGGCAACGCAGCATTTCGTAAACTGGAATCAGAGTGTTTTGTGGAATTAATTCAGAATCAATCTCAAATCAGCGGTTCCGTAGTCAAGACGCTGGAAACGTTAGAAAAGCATCAGTATCCGCTTGCTATTGAAGCAGATACATCAGATGGGAATATATTTTACCATGATGATATACAAGGAAGAATTTTGTTGAACGTAGACGAGAGTGGAAACTGGGTCGGTAAGCAGCAGGAGATTTCCTTCACTGTGGAGGAACTCAAGGGTATTGCCAGAAATACACCGTGGAAACTAAGCAATAACGTGGTAACAAGACCAATTATGCAAGAGTATATGTTTCCTACGCTGGCTTTTATAGCCGGTCCCGGGGAGATAGCTTATTGGGCTGGATTAAAGGCGGGTTTTCATGTAATGAACCTGCAAATGCCGCCAGTTGTGCCAAGGCTTTCCCTGACTTTTTTAGACGCAGCTACGAAAAAATTAGTCACAAAATATCAGCTGACGGTGAAAGATGTTATCTTAAATGGCGTTCAAGCGACGGTGAAAGATTACATGGAGAGAAATGGTCAGCAGGAAATTGATCAAATAACAGAAGACGTGGCGGAGAAAATTAAAGAAGCGCACCAGCCAATCCGGGAGATGGCTTCTGAAATGGGTGACGATATTCAGTCGCTGAGCAAAAAGAATTTAGCTTACTTATTAGAGGATATTCAATTTATGAACAAGCGGTTCCATAAGGAATTTGAAAAGAAGCATGCTAAAGTTTTACGTGAATTTAATCAGCTGGAGCAAGTGCTTCATCCGAATGGAGGCTTGCAGGAGCGCGTTTGGAATCCGTTATTCTTATGGAACCACTATGGTACAGAGTTTATTTCACAGCTGACTGCCTTTTCATTTGATATGGAACAAGGACATTGGGTGGTTGAATAAAATCCCCCCACAACTCTCCACCACAACTATATAGTTGGAAGAAAAACTGTCTATCTATTGATATGGCAGTTTTTTTCATGTCTTAAAAAGAGATATAAAACACAATAGAAAAGAGAAATAAAATATTTTTGAAGAAATAGTGGAGCATAGTGGGGGGATGTGGTATTATGAATTTACGAAAGTAGGGGGCGTCTATATGTTCATGGGAGAATTCCTGCATAGCATTGATACAAAAGGACGAATCATTGTCCCTTCCAAGTTCAGAGAAGAATTAGGGACAAGTTTTGTATTAACGCGTGGACTCGATAAGTGTTTATTCGCATACCCTAAGCAAGAATGGGAAATTTTAGAAGGAAAGTTAAAGCAACTCCCACTGACTAAAAAGGATGCCCGGGCTTTTACACGTTTCTTTTTCTCTGGTGCTGTGGAATGCGAAGTGGATAAACAGGGAAGAATAAATATTCCTGCGAATCTTCGGACCTACGCTAACTTGGAGAAGGATTGCAATGTGATTGGTGTTTCCAATCGTGTGGAGCTTTGGGCGAGCGATCATTGGAATACGTATGTGGAAGAATCTGAAGAATCGTTTGCCGAGGTTGCTGAGAACCTAATGGATTTTGATATTTAATTTCAACACGTATTATAAGGATAAAAAAGTTGGTGGCTAAAATGTTTGAGCATTACAGTGTTTTAAAAGAAGAAACAATAAAAGGATTAAAAATAAAGCCGGATGGTACTTATGTAGACTGTACGGTTGGAGGCGGCGGTCATTCCTTAGAAATTGCCTCAAGATTGAATGAAAACGGCAGGCTTTTTGCTTTTGACCAAGATATTCAGGCATTAGAAGCTGCCCGGGAACGCTTACGTATACATCAAGAAAAAATTACATTTATACACTCTAATTTTCAAGGGCTGGTAAAAAGTCTGTCAGAGCTCGGGGTGGTACAAGCTGATGGAATTCTTTTTGATTTAGGGGTTTCTTCCCCGCAATTAGATCAGGCAGACAGAGGTTTCAGCTATCATCAGGATGCAAAATTAGATATGCGTATGAACCAATCTCAGGTTCTCACTGCATATAAAGTGGTAAATGAATGGACCTATGAACAATTGGTATCTATCTTTTTTCGATACGGTGAGGAGAAATTTTCCAAAGGGATTGCCCGTAAAATTGAAAAAGCAAGAGAGGAAAAACCGATTGAAACGACCGGAGAGCTGGTAGATATTATTAAAGACGCGATACCTGCACCCGCCAGAAGAAAAGGCGGTCATCCGGCAAAACGTATTTTCCAGGCGATAAGAATCGCTGTGAATAATGAGCTGGAAGTGTTTAACCAGGCACTTCATCAAGCTGCAGAATTGACAGGCGTAAATGGAAGAATTGCAGTCATCACATTCCACTCATTAGAGGATCGTCTTTGTAAGCAGGCTTTTAAAACATGGAGTACAGATAAACCTGTACCCAGGAACCTTCCTATTGTCCCGGAAACACACCAGGCTCCATTTAAATTAATAACCAGAAAACCAATAATAGCTCATACGGATGAGCTGGATGAAAATAGACGATCCCGTTCGGCCAAGCTGCGGATTGTCGAAAAAATAAATGAATGGAATAATGATTTCCGTTATGAAGAAGGGTGGAAAAAGTAATGAGTGAAAATCAGGCTAGAAAGTGGCAAGTAAATCCCCAATATAATCCCCAAGAAGAAACGAAAACGATAGTCAAAAAGGTAAAGAAAACACCTTGGATCAGTAAAGGCGAAAAAGTGATTTATTCGGTTACCAGTGCTGCGATTTTAGTATTTGGAATCGGAATGGTTTCCTATGCTTCTGGGACAGATAGCTTAAATCGGGAAGTACAGCAATTAGAAAACTCCATAAATCAGCAAAAAATCGTAAATGAAAACTTAAATTTTGAGAGAGAGGAACTGTCGCGTCCAGAAAGAATCACAGAGATTGCAGAGAAAAACGGTTTGAAAATCCAAAATTCGGAAGTGAAACAAGCAGAAACAGTTAACAACTAGCAAGGGGTTTCTTGAACATGAAAAAAAATAAGACGGCAAATGTCATGGCTAGCATTTATATGCTAGTTTTCGTTGCTTTATTCCTTGTGCTTGCAGGCAGGTTTATGTATATACAGGCAACGGGCGAAGTTAGCGGCGTTGCATTGGATGAATGGGCAGAAAACCAGCGGACAACCTCCTATAAGATGAATGCAGAGCGTGGACAAATCATGGATAAGAATGGCATGGTATTAGCTTATGACCGTCCGGCGTATCGGATGTACGCCATCTTAGATGAAGGATACTCAGAAAATTCACCGGAAGCCCTGCACGTTTCAGACACGGAGGAAACAGCGGAAGAATTGGCATCTATTTTAGATGAGGATGAAAGTGAAATAAAAGGGATACTGGATGAAGCGGTAGAATCGGAGAGATTTCAGGTTGAATTTGGTCAGCTGGGACGTCAGCTGTCTCAACAAGAAAAAGAAGCCATTGAAGAAGCAGAAATTCCAGGTATCTACTTTGACGAAGAGCCGATGCGGTATTATCCAAATGGTATGTTTGCTTCACATATTATTGGTTTTGCCCGCGAAGTGGAAGAAGAAACCGAGGATGGCATTGAACACAGCATCACCGGTGTAACTGGAATGGAAAATGTCATGAATGAGGTCCTTGGAGGGAAGGATGGATTTATTTCCTATCAGCGTGACCGTTTTAACAGCAAACTATTGGATCCTGATGAAATTATTCAAGAGCCGGAGGATGGGGATCAGGTTTATTTAACCATTGATCAAAAAATCCAAACCTTGCTGGAGGATTTAATGACACAGGTAGATGAACAATATAATCCTGTGAAAATGAATGCAATTATTATGGATCCAAAAACGGGTGAGATTATGGCGATGAGTACACGGCCAAGTTTTAACCCGAATAGCCCTGAAAATGTAGAGAATTGGTATAATGATCCGATTTCTTCTCCATTTGAGCCCGGATCAACATTTAAAATATTTACTTGGGCAGCAGCGATTGAAGAAGGTGTCTATAATGGAGAAGATACATTTGAATCGGGAACGTATCAGCCCAATGAAAGAATTGAGGAAATCAGAGATCATAACCAAGGAGAAGGCTGGGGGACGATTTCCTACGATGAAGGCTTTATGCGTTCTTCCAACGTAGCAGCTTCTAAATTGCTTTGGGAAGATATTGGCGCAGATGAATTCTATGAATATATCCAGGCGTTCGGTTTTGAAGAAACTACCGGAATTGACCTTCCTGATGAATCTGTCGGCCGGATACAATATAATTGGCCATCAGAGAAGTTAAGAACGGCTTTTGGTCAAGGGACAACTGTTACCCCGATACAGCAGATGAGAGCTGCTTCAGCTATCGCAAACGACGGACAAATGGTAAAGCCGTATGTAGTGGATAAAATTGTTGATTCTACGACAAACAATGTACTGGAAGAAACCGAATCAGAATACACCGGTCAGCCAATTTCACCGGAAACTGCGGAAGAAATGAAAGAATTGCTTGCTTCTGTAGTGAATGATGAGGATGGAACCGGCGCCCCATATAAATTAGATGATTATGTGGTTGGAGGCAAAACTGGAACCGCACAAATGCCGGACCCTGAAGGCGGCGGCTATTTAACTGGAAAAGAAAATCATGTGTTTTCCTTTTTAGGGATGGCTCCAATGGATGATCCTCAGTTAATGGTTTATGTATCTATTCAGCAGCCGGAATTGGAGGATACAGAATCAGGTTCTGCCCCGCTTGCATTTATCTTTAATAATGTAGTTGAAAATAGTCTTCATTATTTAGATGTAGAGCCCGAAGAAGATGAATCTAACAAGATTCAAGAGGTGGAATTCCCTGAAGTAGCAGAGCAATCTGCAGAAAGTGTTCGGTCTGAATTAGAGGAACAAGGAATCCAGCCAATTCTCATTGGCGAGGGAGAAACCATTGTTGCCAGTAATGTGGAAGCAGGAGAGAGAATACTGCCAAATGAAAAAGTTCTGTTGCTTACGGATGAACCAACAATGCCTGATATAACAGGATGGTCGTTAAGAGAAGTGATGAGCTTTGCTGATCTGCTGAATCTGCAGACAGAAAGATTCGGTAATGGTTATGTCACCTCACAGGGTATCGAAGTTGGAAAACCGATTCAGGAAGGTGACTATTTAGGTTTTGAATTAGAAGTTCCTTCCGGAGAATCATCCGATATATCATCTGATGAAAATGATGATGATAATGCAGCTGAAGAGGAAACAGAAGAAGGAAATAACAACGACGAAGCAGAGAACGAAGAAACCGAAGAGGAATAGAGAGAAGGCTTGCTGAAAAAAGGATTACTTTTTCAGCAAGCTTTTTTTATAAAATAAGAATTTTTATAAAAAATAGCTGGGGATACCCGCTCCAACGGGTTTCATGGGGTGAACAATCTCAGGACCCGGAAATACACTCCGCTTTCCGGAGGCCCCGAGCTCAGCCCCCTTTAAAGAAGACTTGCTGATTGGCAAGCCGTCAGGCGCAGACAGAGCTAAAGTTAGGACTGCGATTGCTCGTCCCACCGAAGACCATTGTGCATTACCACGGCGAACAGGACGTCCTAATGTCGGTCGTTGGTTACAGGACGTGATCGTTCTTAGCCAACCAGGGTCTCCGTGTATTTCTTCTAGGACTGGGATTGCAATTACCCATGTTGTCAGGTTAATGAATTTTATTAATTTTGATACAGATAGTACTAAAACCTATCTAGCGGAGGAAAAACACGGAGACTCCTATGGGAAAGCGCAGTGGGAAGACCCCGCAGAAAAAAAGCGAACTTCTTTTTTTTGAGGAGGCTGAGCGCAAGCCCATGGAAAGCGTAGTGTTTTTCCGCAGCGGCCACATTAACCTGACAACATTGAGACCTGCGATTACTCGGTCTATTAAAACCGTTGCTGTGATTACTCGCCCTATCCAAAAGCGTCGTAGTGGACATCTCCTCAGCAAGAGCACCAGTATTTTTATAGACCCAGTGACTTTCTTGGTATTTCTTATAAGCAGTTTTATATATGAAGTGAATTTTAGAAAAATCTATTCGCGACAGAAATACATGAGGGACAAGTAGAAAAGATAGCTTGTTCTATTCCATTTTTTACATTCATATAGTGGATACAAAGCAGGTTGAAAGGAGTTCTTTCATGAAACGCGCATCCACCATTATCATAAAAAAACGAATGATTACTGTTTTTTTATTTGCGATTTTAATTTTTCTGGTTATTATTGCAAGATTAGCCTATGTTCAACTGGTATTAAGCGATGATTTATCTGACAGTGCCAATGATTTATGGACAAGAGATATCACTTTTGCTGCAGAAAGAGGGTATATCCTTGATTCGGAGGGAGAAATCCTTGCAGAGAATGTAACTGCTCCTACGGTATTACTGATGCCGCGGCAAATTAAAGAACCAGAAAATACAGCGAAGCTTCTGGGGGAGGTCCTTGACGTTCCAGAGGACAGAATGCTGGAATTAGTTACACAGAATTCATCCAGTGTGATGGTGCGCCCTGAAGGTATTAAAATAAATAATGAGCAGGAACAGGAGATTCGAGAACTGGATTTGGACGGTGTTTATTTAGCGAAGGATTCCAAGCGTCACTATCCAAATAACAGTGCTTTATCACATGTGCTCGGATTTACAGGGATTGATAATCAAGGGTTAATGGGACTTGAATTGTACTATGATGATAAATTAAAAGGAGAAAATGGGAGGCTGTCATTTTATTCCGATGCCAAAGGTGGAAGATTAGAGCAGCTGGCAGACGAATATACATCTCCAAAAGATGGTTTGAATTTAAAAACAACGATTAATAACAAAGTAACCACCATTATGGAAAGAGAGTTAGACCAGATTGTAGCGGAATATAATCCGGATGGGGCGATGGCCATTGCGGTTGACCCTAAAACAGGCGGTGTGCTGGGGATGTCCAGCCGTCCAAATTTTGATCCGGAAAATTATCAGGACGTGGATGCATCTATATTTGGCAGGAATTTGCCTATTTGGAGCACCTATGAGCCAGGGTCAACCTTTAAAATAATTACGTTAGCTGCTGCTTTAGAAGAGGGAGTCGTTGATTTAGAAAAAGATCGTTTTTACGATGATGGCGATATTAAAGTCGGCGGAGCAACGATTCATTGTTGGAAACGCGGCGGGCATGGAGATCAGTCGTATCTTGAGGTTGTTCAGAATTCCTGTAACCCGGGATTTGTTAATTTAGGACAAATGCTTGGTACGGAAAAGCTTTTTTCTTATATTGATGCCTTTGGTTTTGGGAGGAAGACAGGGATTGATTTGCAGGGAGAAGGAAACGGAATCCTATTTAAACCAGAAAATGTCGGTCCTGTGGAGCTGGCAACCACATCCTTTGGACAGGGTGTTTCGGTAACGCCGATTCAGCAGGTGATGGCTGTTGCAGCAACGGTAAACGGCGGTTATTTATACGAACCGATGATTGCGAAAGAATGGGTGGACCCTGTGACCGGAGAAGCGGTTGAAACCTATGAGCCGCAGTTAAAGGAACAGGTTATCTCCCAGGAGACCTCCGAAACGATTCGGGAAACCTTAGAGACGGTAGTTGCACAGGGAACAGGCAGACCTGCTTATGTCGATGGATATCGTGTCGGCGGGAAAACGGGGACCGCTCAAAAGGTAGGACCGAACGGCGGATATTTAGAAAATAATTATATTGTATCCTTTATTGGCTTTGCACCGGCGGACGATCCGGAAATTGTTGTTTATCTTGCTGTCGATAATCCAAAGGATACGATTCAATTTGGCGGTGTTGTTGCTGCGCCAGTTGTCGGAACGATTATTAGTGACAGCCTGCGGGCGATGAATGTAGAACCGCGGACAGATGGTTTAGAAAAAGAATATGCCTGGCCGGATCAGCCTAAAATTGAAGTACCGGATTTTATAGGTGAAAGTACAGATAAACTGGCGGAATATCCGTTAGATCTTTCCATTGAAGTAAACGGTGAAGGGAATGAAATCATTGATCAATCCCCAAGTGCGGGAACAATGCTGGAATCTGGAAGTACGATTCGATTAATATTAGGTCATAAAAATAATCGTTAAATCGTTAAAAATTTGCTATAATAGATTCTGTTGTAAGAGGATGTTTAACAAGTCCAGCAAAAATGTGAACAGAACATTCATGACAACCCTCTTAAACGATAGTTTTTTCGAGAATACATTAAAAGGAAAAGAACAGAAATAGGGTGTAAAAAAATGAGACTAAAAGAATTATTGAATGGAATCGAATTCTATCAAACATCAGAATCTATTAAAGATATAAATATTGTCAATGTAGAAATGGACTCCAGAAAAGTAGAGCCGGGGAGCTTATTTGTCTGTATTGAAGGCTATACCGTGGACGGTCATAATTTTCTGCAGCAAGCGATAGACAAAGGTGCTGCGGCTGCAGTTATTTCCAGGGACGTAAACGTCAGCGGTGATATTCCACTTATCCGGGTCAGAGACACAGGACGCGCCTTGGCGATGCTGTCAGCCGCATACTATGATTATCCAACAACGAAATTTCCGCTGATTGGGGTTACCGGCACAAATGGTAAAACAACCACGACCTATTTATTAGATACTATTTTTGAAAAACAGGGTAAGAAATCGGGTGTCATTGGCAGTATCCAAGTGAAAATTGGCGATGAAACATTTCCAGTAAATAATACGACACCTGATGCATTAGAGTTAAATCGCATCTTTCATCAAATGCAAAAAAAAGAAACAGACCAGGTTATTATGGAGGTTTCTTCGCATGCTTTAGACATGGGAAGAGTTTTTGGCTGTGATTATGACATTGGTATTTTTACAAATCTGTCGCAGGATCATCTCGATTATCATAAAGATATGGATGATTATTTGCGGGCGAAGAGTCTTCTCTTTGCCGGTTTAGGGAATGACTATCATCAAGGGAAGAAAAAATATGCAATTATCAACGAGGATGATGCTTCAAGCGACTTATTAAAACGAAGTACAGCGCAGCAGGTATTAACTTACAGCTGCAAGCAGGATGCGGATATAATGGCAAAAAATATTATGCTTTCTCCTGCCGGTGTGGCATTTAACCTTGTGACTCCAGTAGGCACAGTCCATATTAAAACTGGTTTAATCGGCATGTTCAATGTGTATAATATGCTTGCGGCGAGCGGCGCTGCTATCGCATCGAAGGTAGATTTAGATGTGATTAAAGAAGCCCTGGAGAGTACAAAAGGGGTAGATGGCCGGTTTGAACCAATTAATGAAGGTCAGGATTTTTCTGTCATTGTTGATTTTGCGCATACACCGGATTCATTAGAAAATGTGCTTCAAACGAGCAAGGAATTTGCAGAGCGTAAAGTGTATGTAGTTGTGGGCTGTGGTGGGGACCGCGACCGTACTAAACGGCCGTTAATGGCGGATGTTGCTGTTAAGTATGCAGACCATGCGCTGTTCACATCCGATAATCCGCGTACAGAAGACCCGGTGCAAATCCTGGATGATATGACAAGTCATTTAACGGAAGAGGAAGCAACCTTTGAAGTAATTGTGGACCGGACAGAAGCCATTATGCATGCGGTGAAGCTTGCTCAAAAGGATGATATTATTTTGATTGCGGGCAAGGGACATGAAACCTATCAAATCATCGGCAAGAAAAAATTCGATTTCGACGATCGCCAAATTGCCCGGGAAGCAATTAAAGAGAAAGGGGAGTAAAAGATGTTATTTACTGCATCACAATTAATGAAATTATTCCCCCGGCATCAAGGGAACGTTTCCGCTGATTTAGAAATTCATGAAGTAGTCCATGATAGCCGGGTGAATACAAACCATGGGCTCTATGTACCAATTGCTGGCGAACGGTTTGATGGACATCAATTTATTGGCGGAGCAGTGGAGAACGGGGCAGCAGCAGCCTTTTGGCAGAAAGAAAAGCCGCTTCCGTCAAACCTCCCTGACTCTCTGCTGATATTATTTGTAGAGAACACTGTAAAAGCATTACAGGAGCTGGCTGCTGCGTATCGGAAGGACGTCAACCCGACTGTTATTGGGATTACCGGATCAAATGGGAAAACAACGACGAAGGACCTGACTAATGCTGTCATGCAGACAACGTTTAAAACCCATGCTACAAAGGGGAATTTCAATAATCATATCGGGCTCCCATTGACGATTTTATCGATGGACCGGAAAACAGAAGTGCTGATTCTTGAAATGGGGATGAACCATTTTGGAGAAATCGAGCTGTTGAGTAAGATCGGGGAGCCGAATCAGGCGATTATTACCAATATTGATGGGCAGCATATTGAAAATTTAGGCTCTAAAGAAGGAATAGCCAAAGCTAAATTAGAAATTGTGTCGGGTATCAAGCCAGAGGGTACGTTGATTATTGATGGGGACGAACCGCTGTTAACAGATGCAGCTGTGCCTGTAGCTAAAACACGGGTCGGCTTCAGTGAAGACAATGATGTAGTGGTTCGCAATATCACCGTAGAGGAAGAAACGACAACCTTTGATGCAGGAGAGAAAACTTACCAGATCCCGCTCTTAGGAAAGCATCACGCAAAAAATGCCGCTTATGTTATTCAACTGGCATCCGGGATGGGAATAGCTCCTGAAACAATCCAGAAAGCGTTCGGACAATTAGAAATGACGAAAATGCGCTTTGAAAAGCATACAGGCAAAAATGGTATTACGATTATTAATGATGCTTATAATGCTTCTCCTGCATCTATGAAAGCATCAATTCAAGTAGTCGAAGAAATGAAAGGCTATCAGCATAAAATACTTGTATTAGGTGATATTTTAGAGCTTGGTGATTATGCAGAAGAATTTCATCGCGGAATTGCAGATGTTATTCATTCTGAGATTACAGCAGTGTATACGTATGGTAATCATTCGCATTACATACATGACGAATTAAAAAAGAAAGGTACGGAGCTGATTGCTGTCCACTTGCAGGATAAGCAGGAGCTGGTGGATCAGATTGAACAATATCTGAAACCGGAAAACCTTTTTTTGCTGAAAGCATCAAGAGGAATGAAATTTGAAACATTTTTAGAACAATTACGTTAAGGCATCTTATAGGTATTGTTTACATCATCAGGAAACAGAATCAGTGCGGTGGATTTGAGGATTAGAGAAGTTTCAGCAAATGCTCATAAGAATTGCACTGATTCTGGCATGCTTTGTTAACAATCCTATAAATGGTTACAAATGAGGTGGAGAGAAAATGAATATTACAGGTTTATTAATTACAATCGCAGTAGCGTTTCTTATAACAGTTCTTCTATCTCCAATTTTTATCCCTTTTTTAAGACGATTAAAGTTTGGACAGAGTATTAGAGAAGAAGGCCCTGAGTCTCATCAGAAGAAATCAGGAACACCGACAATGGGCGGAGTTATGATTGTATTCAGTATTGTGATTACATCCCTGATTATGGGAATGAGAATGGACACAGGGATCGGCTATGAGCTGTGGCTGTTACTTTTTGTGTTATTTGGCTATGGCTTACTAGGGTTTTTAGATGATTATATTAAAGTAGTAATGAAACGAAATCTAGGCTTAACTTCAAAGCAGAAGCTATTTGGACAAATTATTATTGCACTTGTATTTTATTTTGTTTTACGCGGGCAGGAAGACTTCTCGTCAGCAATTGCCATTCCGGGAACAACGGTTGAATTTGATATTGGCTGGTTCTATGCAATTCTTATTATTGTAATGCTTGTAGGAGCCTCCAATGCTGTTAATTTAACGGATGGCTTAGATGGTTTATTAGCTGGTACTGCAGCGATTGCTTTCGGTGCTTTTGCCATTATTGCCTGGTATGGCGTGCCAAATGATATGGTAACCGTCTTTGCTTTAGCAGTTGTCGGCGCTCTGTTAGGATTTTTAGTGTTTAACGCGCACCCTGCCAAGGTGTTCATGGGAGATACAGGATCATTGGCGTTAGGGGGAGCAATTGCTGCCATTGCGATACTTCTGAAGCTGGAGATTTTATTAGTAATTATCGGCGGTGTGTTTGTTATTGAAACCTTATCTGTTATTATTCAGGTTATTTCCTTTAAAACGACAGGAAAACGTATTTTCAAAATGAGCCCGCTGCATCACCACTATGAGCTGGTAGGATGGTCAGAATGGAGAGTCGTTACCACATTCTGGTCTGTCGGCCTGCTATTTGCGATTCTTGCTATTTATATTGAGGTGGGTATCTAATGAACACATGGAAACAATTTCCCGAAAAAGTGCTTGTCTTAGGATTGGCCCGAAGCGGTACAGCTGCTGCGAATGTTTTGTTGGAGAGCGGCAAGGATGTAACGGTGAATGATGCGGCAGCATCCTATGAAGATGTACCTGTTTTGGCGCTTCAGGAAAAAGGAGCCCGTCTTGTGCTCGGCTCTCATCCGCTAAGTGTTTTAGAAGGGATAGAGATGGTTGTTAAAAACCCGGGTATCCGTTATGATCATCCGGTTGTTGCAGAAGCACAGAAACGCAGTATTCCGGTAATTACAGAGGTGGAATTGGTAGCTTATATAACCGAACAGCCGATTATCGGAATTACTGGTTCCAATGGAAAAACAACCACAACAACGTTAGTTACGGAAATGCTGGAAAAAAGTGATTGTAAGGTAAAGCTTGCCGGGAACATTGGAATTGCTGCAACGGAAGTGGCCCAAACGATGCAAGCAGATGAAAAGGTGGTAATGGAACTATCCTCCTTTCAGCTGCAGGGAATAAATACATTTCGTCCATCGACAGCAGTCCTTTTAAACATTTATGAAGCGCATTTGGATTATCACGGCGATTTAGAAAGCTATGTCAGAGCTAAATGTAATATATTTAAAAACCAGCATGCCGATGATTATCTGGTATATAATGCTGATGATCCGACACTTGAAGAAAAAGTGAAGGGTACAAAAGCAAAAAATATAGCCTTTTCGGCAACAAAAAATCTGTATCATACAGGCGCTTGGGCAGATGATACGCATGTATACTTTTTCGATGAAGCAATTATTCCTTTAGAGGATATTGTCTTGGTCGGGAAGCATAACTTAGAGAATATCCTGGCAGCTGTTGCAGCAGCAAAATTAAATGGAGCAACTAATGAAGGCATACAGCATGTCTTAAAAACTTTTTCCGGTGTCAAGCATCGTTTAGAGTTTGTCGGGCTGCTGCATGGCCGCTATGTTTACAATGATTCGAAAGCAACAAATATCCTAGCTACGCAAAAAGCATTAGATTCCTTTAAAAAGGATATTGTCCTTCTTGCAGGCGGCTTAGATCGCGGGAATGAATTTGATGAGCTGATTCCACATTTGCATCATGTTAAAGCAATGGTTGTATTTGGAGAGACGGCACCGAAACTAGAGCGAGTTGGAAAAGAAGCCGGTATCCAGGTGATTGAGCACGCAGCCGGCGTAGATGATGCAGCTAAAACCGGTTTTTCATTAGCAGATGAAGGTGATATCCTATTGCTTTCTCCCGCATGTGCGAGCTGGGATCAGTACAAAACATTTGAAGAAAGAGGAGACATATTTGTTCAAGCAGTTCATACAATGAAGTAAGGGGCTTGAACAAATACTAATCCTAAACAGCAAACCATATTCGGACAAGCCGAGAATGATACAGCATATTTAAAATGCCCCTATTTCCAAAGTTTATCTCATGGAAAGAAGGGGTATTTTTGTCTAAGTTCATTCAAAATCAAAATAAAGTAGACAGAGTATTATTTGGAATAATCATTCTCCTTTTATGTATCGGTATGCTGATGGTTTACAGCTCATCCTATATTTGGTCGGAGTATAAGTTCAATGATGCATTTTATTACTTAAAAAGACAGCTTTTATTTGCCGGCATCGGGTTTATCGGAATGGTTGTTATCTCTTACTTTCCTTATTATATATGGAAAAAGTATGCAAAGATTTTATTATTTTCTTGCTTTGTTCTGCTTCTCCTTGTGCTTATTCCGGGAATCGGCATGGTGCGCGGAGGAGCACAGAGCTGGATTGGCATCGGTGCATTCAGTATTCAGCCCTCTGAATTTATGAAGCTGGGTTTAATTATTTTTCTGGCATCTATATTATCTGATCATCAAAAATATATTACCTCGTTTAAAAAAGGGTTTTTCCCGTGCCTTCTATTGATTTTTACGGCATTTGGTCTGATTATGCTTCAGCCAGATTTAGGAACTGGAATGGTGCTGGTCTTAACATGCATGATTCTGCTTTTTGTGGCAGGTGCAAAGCTTTCTCATTTTTTTGGACTGGCCGGCATTGGAATTATTGGGTTTATCGGATTGATTGCTTCTGCACCTTACCGGATTAATCGGATTCTGGCTTTCTTAAACCCATGGGAGGATCCGCTAGGACATGGATTTCAAATTATTCAATCTCTTTATGCTATCGGTCCCGGGGGACTGATGGGACTGGGGCTGGGCAACAGCCTGCAAAAATATTTTTATCTGCCGGAGCCGCAGACAGATTTTATTTTTTCAATCATTGGTGAGGAATTAGGTTTAATTGGAGGTTGTACAACTATTTTATTGTTTTTTCTGCTATTATGGAGAGGGATTAAAATTGCTATTGAAGCTCCGGATTTATTTAGCAGGCTGTTAGCGCTGGGAATCGCAAGTATGTTAGCATTACAGGCGATGATTAATATTAGTGTAGTCATCGGATTGATTCCGGTAACGGGAATTACCCTGCCTTTTCTCAGCTACGGCGGTTCATCACTGACGTTAACACTTTGTGCGGCCGGGATTCTTCTAAGTATCAGCAGGCACGCCAAAAGTATGGAAAAAAGTACGAAGCCGATTATTTAAAATAGCAGCGAAGAACATTTATATAAAACGTAAATCCCGTCCATGGAAGAAGTAAGAAAACTTCTGCGGACGGGTTATCCGTGATAAAAAAGAAAAAACTTCAGAAACAATAGAAGTCAATGACGTGTAGCACCATAATTTATGATATAATTTTTGTAAATACTAGGGAGTAAACTGATACAGTTATATTCCCTGAAAATAATGGATAAAGGAAGAAATGGAGATGAGTGATAAAAATATCGTTTCGATTGAGGATCGAATTCCAAAATTGAAGCAAGCTAGGAAGAAAAAAGCAAACAGACGATTAATATTTTATCTATCTATATTTTTCTTTCTCATTGCTATCATTGTTTACTTGCAATCTCCATGGAGTGAAATACGCACGATTGAAGTAAACGGCAATGTATTCTTAACGGATGAGTATATAATAGATGAGTCAGGGGTAACAGAAGGAACAAATATCTGGTCCATGAATGGATCATCTGTTGCAGCCGGGATGGAAGAAAATCCCGTCATTGAACATGCATCTATTAATCGGAGTTTTCCCAGCACCGTTGTGATTGAGGTAGAAGAACAGCCTGTCCTTGGCTATGTTCAGGACGAAAGGGAATTTTACCCGGTTCTTGCAGACGGTCAAGTCATCCAGCAAAATGCACAAAACTCTATCAGCAATGCTCCATTAATAACAGGCTTTAATGAAGCGCAATTAACAGAATTGGCAACAGCCATGGATAATGTTCGCCCAAGTATTTTTAATATGATTTCTGAGATTGAACGAAAAGATTCAGATGAAGAAGAGGATACGCTGCAGGTTAGATTGTATATGAGTGATGGGTTTCTGGTAGAAGGCATTGCAGATCAAATGTTGGACAGATTGGATTACTATCCTTCTATTGTGTCACAGCTTGACGAAGAGGATAGTGGTATCATTCATATAGGTGTCGGCATTTATTTCGAATCTTTTCAAAAAGATGAAATGGAAGAAGTAGATATCGAAGACGAAATTGAAGAACTCAATGAGGAAATTAATGAAGAAAATGAAGAAACAGGAAATGAATAATTTGCAGAATGAAGTCATATATCATCCTTTTTTAACGAATGGTATAATGTCGATTTTTATAGAAATAGATTACTTGAAAAAAATAAGCATAAAATATGTTTATTTTTTATTCATTTTCTTTTAGAATTAAAGACTATACAAAGGATAACGTGGCAGTAAAAATATCGTCAGCATATTTTTACGGGGAGGTGCTCTTTTTTGAACAACAGTGAGATATTAGTTAGTCTTGACATTGGGACAAACACGATAAAAGTAATTATTGGAGAAGTACAACAAGACTCTTTAAATATTATTGGAGTAGGTACTGCAGCGTCAAACGGAATGAAGAAGGGTGCTATAATTGATATTGATCAGACTGTTCATTCTATCAGGAATGCAGTAGAACAAGCAGAACGAATGGTAGGGATGGAAATTCACCGCGTAGTAGTGGGGATAAACGGATCCCATATCCAGCTTCAGCCTTGTCATGGCGTTGTCGCTGTACAAAGTGAGAATCGGGAAATAAATGATGAAGATGTAACGAGAGTAATTGACGGAGCTCAAGTGATTTCTATTCCGCCGGAGCGGGAAATCATCGATGTGATTCCGAAGCAATTTATTGTGGATGGATTAGATGAAATTACGGATCCGAGAGGGATGATTGGTGTCCGTCTGGAGATGGAAGGAACGATTATCACCTGCTCAAAAACGATTTTGCATAATATCTTAAAATGTGTGGAACGGGCTAATTTGGAAGTATCTGATATTTGTCTTCAGCCGCTTGCTGCCGGAACAGTTGCTTTATCAAAGGATGAGATGAATATGGGCTCTGCCCTGATTGATATCGGAGGAGGCTGTACAACGGTATCTGTATTTGAAAATGATCATTTGGCTGCGACAAGTGTTATTAATTTAGGCGGAGACAATATAACGAAAGATTTATCCGTCGGCCTGCGTATTTCTACAGAAGAAGCAGAGCAGATCAAACTAAATTATGGCTATGCATTTTACAACGATGCTTCTGAAGATGAGACATTTGAAGTCACAACAATCGGAAGCAATCAAAAACAGGTATTTAATCAACTTCAATTAGCTGATATGATAGAAGCTAGATTAGAAGAAATATACACTTATATTGATAGGGAAATTCGGAAAATGGGCTTTCAGGAGCTGCCTGGCGGTTTCGTATTGACAGGAGGCACCACGGCTATGCCGGGGAGCTTGGAATTAGCGCAAGACTTGTTTTATTCTCATGTACGTGTAGCTGTCCCGGATTATATTGGTGTCAGGGAAGCACAGTTTACTTCAGGTGTCGGTATTTTACAATTTGCTTATCGTAATGCGAAAATACAAGGGAAAGAATTATATCCTGCTGTAGCAATAGATGGGGAAGCGGAGCAGCAGCCAGTGAAGCAATCCAGACCTGCAGGCGAGAAGAAAAAGAAACAAGGCAAGAAAAAAGAATCAGGATTTGCTAACCTATTCAAATATTTCTTTGATTAATTTCTTTTAACAGAAGTTGAAACGAGGAATTGTTCGTAATTAGTAGACTAGGAGGAAACCATAATATGTTAGATTTTGATACAAACATGGAAGAATTAGCAACGATAAAAGTTATTGGAGTTGGCGGCGGCGGTAACAATGCTGTTAACCGTATGATTGAGCATGGCGTAGAAGGTGTCGAATTTATCGCAGTAAACACAGATTCTCAAGCTTTAAATCTTTCGATGGCTGAATCCAAGATACAAATCGGCGGGAAATTAACCCGTGGTCTTGGAGCCGGCGCTAACCCGGAAGTAGGGAAAAAAGCAGCAGAAGAAAGTAAAGAGCAGTTAGAAGAAGTGTTAAAAGGTGCTGATATGGTTTTTGTTACTGCTGGAATGGGCGGCGGTACAGGAACTGGAGCAGCTCCGGTCATTGCACAGGTAGCTAAAGATTTAGGAGCGCTGACAGTTGGTGTTGTTACTCGTCCGTTTTCTTTTGAAGGCAGAAGAAGATCAACACAGGCGATTTCCGGTATCGATACGCTGAAAGGAAGCGTGGATACACTAATTGTTATTCCAAACGATCGACTGCTTGAAATTGTAGATAAAAATACACCGATGCTGGAAGCCTTCCGTGAAGCGGATAATGTGCTTCGTCAAGGTGTACAAGGCATATCCGATTTAATTGCGAAGCCAGGTCTTATTAACGTTGACTTCGCTGACGTGAAAACGATTATGTATGATAAAGGTTCTGCTTTAATGGGTATTGGTATCGCAACTGGCGAAACAAGAGCAACAGAAGCTGCTAAAAAAGCAATTTCTTCCCCGCTGCTGGAGACTTCTATCGATGGAGCGCATGGTATTTTAATGAATATCACAGGCGGTACAAACCTGAGCTTGTATGAAGTGCAGGAAGCAGCTGACTTAGTTACTTCTGCAGCGGATCAAGAAGTGAATGTTATCTTTGGTTCTGTAATTAATGAGAACCTTAATGATGAAATTGTTGTAACTGTCATTGCTACCGGTTTTGATGAAAATGCTCAGCCAAAAGCAGATACGCGTCAAAAACAACAGCGTCCAAATATAGGACAAACCCAGCAGGCTGCTACACAGCAAACAAATGAATCAACTCCTGTCAGGGAAAGAGAAACATCCAATCCATCACCTTCTAAGCCTCGTCCCGAGGAAGATGAGTTAGATATCCCGACTTTCTTGAGAAACCGTAATCGTAATCGATAAAACGAAAAAATACTGTGCTAAGAGAACTCTTTTAGCACAGTATTTTTTTATTTAAAGAGTAAGAAAGTATATAAAAAATGCTGAATATAGCCGCTCTAACGGCTTTCATGGGGTAAGTAATCTTAGGCTCCAGAAATACACTCCGCTTTCCGTGGGCCCCGAGCTCATCTCCTTTAAAGACCAAGCGGTGTTCTTTGTTTATCTAACAGGAAAGAAAGTAAAGTTTCCTTGCCCCTCTTTTTTATTCCAAAAATCGTTAGACATTATTTCTAAGAATAAGTGCTAAATAGCTTAATTTTGCACACAAGAATTGACAGACTTTTCTCTTTCGATTGTCTATACTTTTCATCATATATTACTTCCATTCTATGAATATCATGATCAGCAAAGTACGCAGGAGATAACAGCTTCTTCTGATTAGCAGCAATTTAGGGGGTGCAACAGAGAGTGTCTATTTACTTAGACGTTATTTGGGCATTAAATTTTATGGTAGATTTAATGCTGCTGATGCTCGTACAAATACTTGCCCGGAAACCAGTAAAAAGAAGGCGCTTATTTCTAGGGGCATTTATTGCGTCATGCATTGTTCCGCTGACGATTTTGTATCCAAATTCGTTTTTTAATCATGTGGCCGGGAAACTGTTCTACTCTTGTATTATCATTTTCAGCACATTTGGATTTAAGAGTCTGTATCGCTTTATTAAGCTGATTTGCCTCTTTTATTTTGTATCCTTTTCCATTGGAGGCGGGTTAATGGCAATACATTTTTTCCTGCAGCGTCCGGTAACTGTTTCTTTGGAAGGGATAATCACCTTCAACCAAGGCTATGGTGATCCTGTCAGCTGGATATTTGTTATTACCTGCTTCCCGATTATTTGGTATTTTACAAAGAGACGAATGGACGAGCACGTAGGAGAACAAGTGAAATATGACGAAATGTACAAGGTAATCTTAACAATGAATCATCAGTCTTTTGAATCCATTGGTTATATCGACAGCGGAAATCAGCTTGTCGATCCATTAAGCAAGCAGCCTGTCGTCATTTGTGATCAGCCGTTTTTAAAGCAATGGTTCGATGATGAAGAGTGGGAAGAGCTGAAAAATATGAAAGAGCATTTAGACTTCAGCCGGCTGCCAAAGAAATGGGAGGATAAGCTGCATTTAATTCCTTACCAGGGAGTAGATGGAACACATTCTTTCATGCTTGCTATTCGGGCTGAGGAACTGACAATTTTTTATAATAACGAAATTCTTCAGGCAGTAAATGTATTCATTGGAATTCAATTTGGAGTATTGGAAAGGGACGGGCAATATCATTGCTTGCTGCATCCCCTCATCATTAAGCAATCTATCATACAATCTGCATAAAGGAGCGTGCGTTAAGTGGCTAATTGGAAATTCAAATTTAAATTACGCTGGTATCAATTTCTTAAAAAAATTGGAATAAAACCAAAGGAAATCTATTATATAGGCGGAAGTGAGGCATTACCCCCGCCGCTGACAAAGCAAGAAGAGCAGGAATTGCTTAAAAAATTGCCCGAAGGAGATAAAGCGGCAAGGTCGATGCTGATTGAAAGAAATTTGAGATTAGTTGTTTATATTGCCAGAAAATTTGAAAACACGGGTATTAACATCGAAGACCTGATTAGTATTGGCACAATTGGGCTGATTAAGGCGGTAAATACGTTTAATCCGGAAAAAAAGATTAAACTGGCAACCTATGCCTCCCGCTGTATTGAAAATGAAATCTTAATGTATCTGCGCAGAACGAATAAATTAAAGACAGAGGTTTCCTTCGATGAACCATTAAATATTGATTGGGACGGCAATGAGCTTTTATTGTCGGATGTGTTAGGAACTGAAGAAGATATTATTACCAAAAGTATTGAATCGAATGTGGATAAATCATTGTTAAAATCAGCATTAGGCAAATTAAATGCACGTGAAAAACAGATCATGGAATTGCGCTTTGGATTGATTGGTGATGATGAAAAAACGCAGAAAGATGTAGCAGATATGCTTGGAATTTCCCAGTCTTATATTTCCCGTTTAGAGAAGAAAATTATACGTCGGTTGAAAAAAGAATTTAATAAAATGGTTTGACTTGATATATCAATTGTTTGCCGCATAGGTTGACTTTATTTACATGATTTTCCTGCATAAAAACTTTTCCCGGGGAGATACTGTCCTTGAACAGCATCTAAGATTGGGGAGGTTTTCGGGAATGGCAAGACATAAAGTTGAAATATGCGGGGTTGATACATCCAAACTTCCAGTACTTAAAAACGAAGAAATGAAAAAACTATTTATCCGGCTGCAAGAAGAAAATGACATTACAGCCCGGGAAGAATTGGTAAACGGCAATTTACGCCTTGTTCTTAGTGTTATTCAGCGTTTTAACAACCGGGGAGAATATGTCGATGATTTATTTCAGGTCGGCTGTATTGGTTTAATGAAATCAATCGATAATTTTGATTTGTCCCATAATGTACGTTTTTCTACCTATGCTGTTCCGATGATTATCGGTGAAATCAGAAGGTACTTGCGGGATAATAATCCAATTCGTGTATCCAGATCTTTACGTGATATTGCTTACCGGGCTCTGCAGGTCAGGGAACAATTAATCAGTAAAACATCCAAGGACCCATCTCCAGCAGAAATCGCCAAGGAAATGGGAGTAGAGCAGGCTGATATTGTCTTTGCGCTGGATGCCATCCAAGACCCTGTTTCGCTTTTTGAACCAATTTATAATGATGGCGGCGATCCGATTTTTGTCATGGATCAGCTGAGCGATGAAAAAGATAAAGATTCCTCCTGGGTTGATAAGCTATCGCTAAAAGAAGGAATGCACAGATTGAATGCTAGGGAAAAGATGATATTAAATAAGCGCTTTTTTCAAGGGAAAACACAAATGGAAGTGGCGGATGAGATTGGCATATCCCAAGCACAAGTGTCCAGACTTGAAAAAGGAGCTATCCATCAAATGAATAAGCAAATGTTTGAATAAGGAACTAAAAGCCTTGTCCCCGCGGCAAGGCTTTTTGCATGCAAAAATAACTGTTTCCTTTTTATTTTCCATGAAAAAAAGCATGTTCCAATGCATAGGATAAGAAGAGGAGGGAGCTGGCATGGTGAAACTATCTGAACTGCAAATAAAAGAATTGATTGTCATGGATGATGGAACAAGGTTAGGGCATATCATTGACTTAGAGATAGATGGAAGAACCGGAAGAATCATTGCAATTATTGCGGAAGCCAAAGGGAAAAAATCAGGCATGTTTGCGAAAGCAGGCGAGCTTTTTATCGCCTGGGAAAAAATTGTACGGATTGGGGAAGATGTTATTTTAGTGGAGAAAGTAAAAGGACCGGATCTTTATACCGAAGATTAAGGAGAAATTATCGATATAATGTGTTAAAATAAGACACAAATTTGAATTTAAGATAATGTTCAATAGGAGACATTATGGGGAAAAGAGGGGAAAAACATGGAGCCATTTCAACTTAAAAGTGAGACAAGACTTCATTTATCTTCATTGGAGGAAGAAATTCCAGGTCTGGTAGCAGGCTTTACAACAAAAAATGGCGGTGTAAGTGAGGGGGCTTATAAGCAATTAAATATGGGGCTCCATGTGTTGGACGACGAGAATAAGGTGCTGGAAAATCGGCGGATTCTGAGCAAGGAATTAAATATTCCCCTCAACCGTTGGGTTTGCGGTGAACAAGTACATGGAACAAGCATCCATTTTGCAGGGAAAGAAGATGCGGGAAAGGGCAGTATTTCCTTTGATTCCGGTATTTCCGGCGTCGATGGATTAATTATCAATGAGGCGGATTCTCTCCTCGGCACGGCTTTTTTCGCAGACTGTGTTCCATTATTTTTTGCAGATTCGACCACAAGAATAGCGGGTATTGCTCATGCCGGCTGGAAAGGAACAGTCGGACAGATTGCCCGGGAAATGGTACAGAAATTGAAAGAAGCCGGTGCCTCTATAGAGAATTTGAAAGTTGTGATAGGCCCGAGTATTTCCAAAGAAAACTACGTTGTTGACGATGTTGTTTTATCACATCTAACTGATGAACAGAAACAAAAATTTACGAAAGAAATATCGCCAAATCAATATTTCATCGATTTAAAAGAGCTTAATGTCGATATCCTTGTACAATCTGGCGTCTTTCGTCATAATATAGAGGTAACAAAATATTGTACATTACAAGATGAGAAGCTATTCTTTTCTCATCGGCGCGATAATGGAAAAACAGGGAGAATGCTCGCGTTTATTGGATTTGAGAAACAGAAGAAGTAATGGAGGATAAGAATGGTTGCAGTAAAAGAAAATCTAATGGAAATTCAAGCAGATATCAAGCAGGCTGCAAGGAGAGCAGGCAGAAATAAGGAAGATATTAATATTATCGCAGTGACGAAATATGTTACAATAGAACGAGCTAAAGAAGCATTATCTGCCGGGGTAATTCATCTGGGTGAAAATAGAAATGAAGGATTTTTAGCGAAATTTGAAGAGATCAGGGACAGTGCCACTTGGCATTTCATTGGTTCCCTGCAATCCAGAAAAGTAAAAGATATCATACATCATATTGATTATATTCATTCACTAGACAGAAAATCTTTGGCGAAAGAGATTAATAAACGGGCAGAAAAAACGGTGCCCTGCTTTGTTCAAGTCAATGTGAGCGGAGAAGAATCGAAACACGGATTAGATGAAGGAGAAGTGGAATCGTTTATTAAAGATTTAGCGGCATTTGAGCATATACAGGTGGCAGGTTTAATGACGATGGCTCCGCATGTCGATAATCCGGAAGAAACCCGGCCGCTGTTTAGAAAATTGCGTTTGCTGAGAGACCGTATAAAGGGGCTTGGTTTAGACTATGCACCATGTGAATACCTGTCTATGGGAATGAGCAATGATTATGAAATTGCTGTAGAAGAAGGTGCAACACATATTCGGATAGGTACCAAGCTGGTCGGCAGCGAATTATAAAGTGAGGTGTAGTAAATGAGCTTTAAAAAGAAGCTTAAAAATTATTTCACGATGGACGATGAATATGAGTATGAATATGCCGAGGAAGAACAAAAAGAAGAAATACCCCAGGTTCAGGAAAAAACAGCAGGAAGCAAAAATGTTGTGAACCTTTCCAGTATACAAAATACGAATTCAAAGGTTGTATTAGCTGAGCCGAGAAATTATAATGAAGCTCAGGACATCGCAGATAATATTGTTAACAGACGAGCTGTAATCATTAATCTGCAGCGTGTGGATCGTCAGCAGGCAAAGCGGATCGTTGATTTTCTGAGCGGAACGGTTTATGCCGTAAAAGGGGATATTCAAAAATTAGGATCAGAAACATTCCTGTGTACGCCGGATAATGTAGAAGTATCCGGCAGTATTTCTGAAATGTTATATGAGCAGGAAGATTATGATAAAGGATGGTAGCAGGAGATGTTGGCACAAATCGTTTCACTAATAAGCTTTGGTTTAAACATTTATAGCTTTGCACTAATTGTGTATATTTTTATGTCCTGGTTCCCTGGAGCCAGAGAATCTCAATTTGGAGAATTACTCGGAAAAATTTGTGAGCCTTACTTAGAAATTTTCCGTAAGTTTATTCCGCCGCTTGGTATGATTGATTTTTCTCCAATTGTTGCGATATTATTATTGCATTTTGCAAGAATGGGATTTATCCAGTTTGCAATGATGCTTTAGGCTTGAAGGAAAGGAATGACCATGGAAGTTTATCAGCATTTTCGAAAAGAAGAACAGCCATTTATTGATCAGGTTCTTTCATGGAAAGACCAGGTGGAGCGATCGTATATTCCAAAATTGACTGATTTTTTGGATCCGCGCGAACAAGAAATCGTGCAGATGCTGTTAGGCACTAATCACGACGAGCTTCAGGCAGCTGCTTTTGGCGGATCCGAGTACAGTGAACGAAAAAGAATGGTGATTGCTCCTATTTATGAAAGCATTACAGAAGATATGTTTCAAGTAGAGCTGCTGGAGGCATCTTACCCGGAGAAATTTGTAAGTCTGGAGCATCGGGATGTAATGGGTGCTTTTTTATCACAGGGTGTGAAGCGAAAAAAATTAGGAGATATTACAGCAGCAGATGGGAAAATTCATTTACTTGCAGCGGGAGAGGTCGTCCCTTTTATCAAGATGAATTTAACATCTATTAAGAAATCTCGTATATCTTTCAAAGAACAGCCGCTCACTTCGCTGGTTACAGAAAAAAAAGCCTGGAAAGAATATGATAAAACTATTTCTTCCCTGCGTTTAGATACAGTTGTTAAAGAAATATATGGTGTCTCCCGAAAAGACGCTGCTGCTTTGATTCAAAAACTGCTCGTAAAGGTAAATTACCGGGTAGTAGATGATGTGAAATTCCAATTACAAGAAGGGGACATGCTCTCTGTACGCGGAAAAGGCAGAAGTAAAATTACAGCGATACGCGGGAGAACCAAGAAAGATAAAATCAAAATGACGGCGGCAATTTTGCAATAAATGCTGGAAATTTAGCTGGAATTATTGAATAATAAAGAGAGAAATCGGAAGCTCAAGCAAGCACCGATTAGGGAGGTGGAGATGGTGGCACTATCACCATTAGATATTCATAATAAAGAGTTTGCAAGAGGATGGAAAGGCTATGACGTGGATGAAGTAAATAAATTTCTTGATCAAGTGATGAAGGATTATGAAATTGTTATACGTGAAAGAGATGAACTGGATCAAAAAGCGAAAGAGCTTCAGGAACGATTAGGACACTTTACGAACATTGAAGAAACATTAAATAAATCTATTCTGGTTGCTCAGGAAACAGCAGAAGATATTAAAGGCAGTGCGCAAAAAGAAGCAAAATTAATTGTGAAAGAAGCAGAAAAAAATGCTGACCGTATTGTCAACGAAGCATTAAGTAAAGCGCGTAAAATATCCCTTGATGTGGAAGAGTTGAAAAAGCAGGCAAAAGTATTCCGATCAAGAATGCGCATGCTTGTGCAGGCTCAATTAGAAATGCTCGGTACAGATGATTGGGAAGAATTATTTGATACTGAAGTGGATGAAGATTTAGAATTGATGGAGCATGAATCTTAAAGGCTTGACTTAGGCTTGTATATTACATATAATTCATACAAGTATCATGTTTTTTGACATTTAATTTATGCTAAAAATTTCATAATCACTATCGTTATACAATGAAAGAGAAAGTATAGAAGATGACTCTGTGTAAGCGAGTCAGGGGCGGTGGAAGCCTGATACAGAAGTCTTTTAGAAAATCACTCTGGAGTAGCTATTATGAAAATAATGTAGTAATAGCCGGCTGTCCACGTTACGGATTTCGAGTGAATTTAATGCCGTGCATTAAATTTATAAGGGTGGTACCGCGAGTCTTCTCGTCCCTTTAGGGATTAGAGGACTCTTTTTGTATATAAAAATTTAATCTACGATGTGTCATGAAAATAACAGGAGGGAATATCTTGGAATATAAACAAACATTATTAATGCCGAAAACAGCTTTTCCAATGCGTGGAAATCTTCCAAATAAAGAGCCGGAGCGCCAACAGAAATGGGAAGAAAGTGAACAATATCAAAAAAACTTAGAACGTACAAAGGACAGAGCCTTATTTATTTTACATGATGGACCGCCTTATGCGAATGGAGATATCCATATCGGTCATGCACTGAATAAAATCTTAAAGGATTTTATTGTCCGTTATAAGTCCATGACAGGCTATTATGCACCATATGTTCCAGGCTGGGATACACACGGGTTGCCGATTGAAACAGCATTAGCGAAAAAGAAAGTAAAAAGGAAAGAAATGTCTGTTGCAGAATTCCGCAAGCTTTGTGAAGAATATGCACTTGGACAAATTGACAGCCAGCGTACACAATTTAAAAAATTAGGTGTACGTGGTGATTGGGATAATCCATATATCACCTTAACGAAGGATTATGAAGCTTCTCAAATTAAGGTGTTTGGAGAAATGGCACGAAAAGGCTATATTTATAAAGGACTTAAGCCGGTATATTGGTCTCCGTCTTCTGAATCTGCCCTTGCAGAAGCAGAAATCGAATATCAAGATAAACGCTCTCCATCTATCTATGTTTCCTTCGAAGTAACGGATGGAAAAGATGTGCTTGACGGCGGCGAGAAGATTATTATCTGGACGACAACTCCTTGGACGCTTCCAGCGAACTTAGGAATCAGCTTACATCCTGATTTAAGCTATGTAGTAGCACAAGTAAATGATGAAAAATATGTCATTGCAGAAGCTTTATTAGAAGATGTGAAAGAAGTATTAGGCTGGGAAGATGTAACGGTTGTGAAGAAATTCAAAGGGCAGGAAGCGGATCGTGTAGAAGCACAGCATCCATTTTACAATCGTAAATCCCTTGTTATGCTTGGAGAACATGTTACAACTGATGCGGGGACTGGATGTGTTCATACAGCTCCTGGTCACGGGGAAGATGACTTCTATGTTTGCCGCAGATATGGAATCGATGCATTTTGCCCAGTGGATGAAAAGGGTGTCTTTACGAGTGAAGCGCCAGGATTTGAAGGTTTATTTTACGATGCAGCAAATAAAGTTATCACAGAACAATTGGATGAGAATGGCGCCTTATTAAAATTAGAATTTATCACACACTCTTATCCGCATGACTGGAGAACAAAGAAACCAACTATCTTCCGTGCAACTTCCCAGTGGTTTGCATCTATTAAAGATTTCCGTCAGGATATTCTTGATGAAATTAAAAAAGTGCATTGGTATCCGCATTGGGGAGAAACAAGACTTTATAATATGGTGAGAGACCGTGAGGATTGGTGTATTTCCAGACAGCGTGCCTGGGGAGTTCCGATTCCAGTATTTTATGGGGAAGACGGAACAGCAATCATTACAGATGAAACGATTTCGCATGTATCCGAACTCTTCCGTGAGCATGGTTCCAATGTCTGGTTTGAAAGAGAAGCGAAGGATTTATTGCCGGATGGATTTACATCAGAGCATAGTCCAAATGGCAAGTTTACTAAAGAAGTCGATATTATGGATGTTTGGTTCGATTCAGGCTCCTCACATGAAGGTGTACTGATGAACCGGGAAGAACTTGATCGTCCGGCTGATGTATATTTAGAAGGAAGTGATCAGTATCGCGGCTGGTTTAACTCTTCATTATCTACTTCCGTCGCAGTAACGGGTAAAGCGCCATTTAAAAATATTATCAGTCATGGGTTCGCCCTGGATGGAAATGGCCGCAAGATGAGTAAGTCATTAGGAAATACGGTTGATCCGTCCAAAGTACAAAAACAATTAGGTGCTGATATTTTGCGTCTGTGGGTTTCCAGCGTGGATTATCAGGCAGATGTGCGTATCTCGGATGCTATTTTAAAACAGACTTCAGAAAGCTATCGTAAAATCCGGAATACCTTCCGTTTCTTACTGGCGAACCTTGCTGATTTTGATCCTAGCAAAGATCGCGTGAAGGATGAAGAATTGCAGGAAGTAGACCGTTATATGCTTTATCGTCTGCAGCAGATCTTAAATAATGCACGTGATAATTATGAGCACTTTGAATTTGCACCAGTAATCAGCCAAGTCCATAATTTCTGTGCTGTTGATTTAAGCTCCTTCTATTTAGATTTTGCGAAGGATATCCTGTATATTGAAGCTGCAGACCACCCGCGCCGCCGCAGTCTTCAAACAGGCTACTATGAAATTTTAACAACACTTGTGAAATTGCTTGCTCCAATTATTCCGCATACAACGGAAGAAGTTTGGGAATACATTCCTGGAGTGGAGGAAGAAACGGTTCACTTAACAGATATTCCTGAGCCGCGGGAGGTTGCAGGTGCAAAAGACATTGTCGGAAAATGGGGTCACTTTATGGAAGTAAGAGATGATGTTCTGAAAGCACTCGAAGAAGCAAGAAGCGAAAAGGTTATCGGGAAATCATTGGAAGCTAAAATTACAATCGTGCCGCTTGATGAAGAAACGAAGCAGGTGCTTGAAAACATTTCGCATCTGCATCAATACTTTATTGTTTCAGAAGCAGTTATCGCAGATGAAAAAGGAACAGGCAAAGCATATGATTATGTTGAGGTTGCTGTTGAAAAACATCCTGGAGAAACGTGTGAACGCTGCTGGGTTGTTTCAGAAACAGTAGGCGAAGACAAAGATCATCCAACACTATGTGCTAGATGTGCCAGTGTTGTCAAAGAAAATTATGAGAATTAAAAAACAGGAGCCAGCTTTCTCAAAAGCTGGCTCCTGTTTTTACATATCTGCAAATTGTAAATGCTAATTATTGTATTTTTCTTTACAATTATAAAAATTACCAGTAGACTTAATTTGTAAACTGAATAAGTATTATGCACTGGGGGAGCTGTTAAGCTGAGAAAGACATTCTGTATTGACCCTTGGCACCCGAACTAGATAATCCTAGCGTGGGGAATGTGCAGTCGATAAGGAATTAGATAATTTATCCATTTATCAATAAATCTATCAAAGGCTGCATTCTATGGAATGGGCTCTTTTTTTATTGAATATATTCCCCATTTCGCTTGTATCTTTTAAGCTTAATGATCAGGAAGGGCCGCTAAGAAGCTTGGCATAACAGGGAGCAGCTCCTGCAACAAGTAATTTGTTCATTGGAGGTGACGAAATTGAAGAAACAGTGGGCGTTTATCGATACAGGATTCCGTGGTGCTGCATGGAACATGGCTTTTGATGAGTGCTTGATCAATTGGCATCAAGAAGGTAAAATTCCGCCGACATTACGTTTCTATGGCTGGGAAAAGCCCAGTTTATCGATTGGCTACTTTCAAAAAGTCGATAAGAAAATTGATCTGGAAGCAGTGGAGCGCCATCAGTGTCAGTTCGTCCGTCGTTTGACCGGCGGCAGTGCTGTGCTTCATGACGATGAATTAACGTATAGTCTGGTTATTACAGAGAGTGATCCAGATATTCCTGTATCTGTACAAGAGGCCTACCATGTACTGGCAGAAGGAATATTTGAAGGATATCGCAATTTAGGGATTCCTGCAGAATATGCAACACTGGACAGAGAAAGTGCCAGAGGAAGGACAGCAATATGCTTCGAAAAACCTGCGTTCTATGAAATGGTTGTTGACGGTAAAAAGCTTTCTGGAAACGCACAGACAAGGAAAAAAGGTGTATTGATGCAGCATGGGTCTATTCCTATGAGCATGAATACAAACATGCTTTTTGATTTATTTGTATTCTCTTCCGAAAAAATAAGAGAACGAAGCCGGGCAGCATTTTCTAAAAAAGCGGTGACGATTAATCAATTAACGAATCGAGAGCATCGGTATGATATGCTGACGGATGCATTCAAAGAAGGGTTCAAGGAAGGTTTAGGTTTAGAATTTCATCCTCTGCAATTAACCAAGGCTGAGTGGGATGAAGTAGAGCAATTAGCACAATCAAAGTATGAAACGGAAGCGTGGAATATCAACTCAAACAAGGAGCGTGCTGGCATTGGCTAAACAATCAGAATATATTCGTAAACCAGAATGGCTGAAAACAAAAATCAACACCAATGAATCATACAAAAAATTAAAGAACTTAATGCGGGATAAACGGCTGAACACAGTTTGTGAGGAAGCAAAGTGTCCGAATATTTATGAATGCTGGAGCGAGCGAAAAACGGCAACTTTCATGATTTTAGGAGATACCTGTACACGCGGCTGCCGATTCTGTGCCGTAAAAACTGGTCTTCCAAGCGGAGTTGACCTGGGAGAACCAAAGCGGGTCGCTGACTCTGTTGAAATTATGGGATTAAAGCATGTCGTTATAACAGCAGTTGCGCGTGATGACCTGGAGGACGGGGGAGCTGCTGTTTTTGCCAACACAGTCCGTGCAGTTCGTCATCAGAATCCAGGCTGTACAATAGAAGTTCTCCCTTCGGATATGAAAGGGGACTATGAAAGCTTACATACACTGATGGACAGCGAACCGGATATTTTCAATCATAATATTGAAACGGTGAGACGTTTAACGAAACGTGTTCGGGCAATTGCAAGATATGACCGGTCCTTGCAGCTGTTACAGCGTGTTAAAGAAATTGCTCCGGACACTCCTGTGAAATCAAGTATTATGGTAGGCTTGGGAGAAACAAAAGAAGAACTTATCGAGGCAATGGATGACCTGCGGGCGCATGATGTGGATATAGTTACTATCGGGCAATATTTACAGCCGACCAAAAAGCATTTAAATGTGGAACGGTACTATCATCCCGATGAGTTTGAAGAATTGAAAAATATCGCCCTTGAAAAAGGCTTCTCGCATTGTGAAGCTGGACCGTTAGTACGCTCCTCCTACCACGCGGATGAACAAGTAAGCCAGTCAGCCGCCCAAAGGCGAATTAAATATATGAAAGGCTATGAGTCACAGGAAGATACAAAGGTTGATTTTCAATTTTAAATGATATATTTTCTGATAATATTCCTCTCTGCCCGTTTATAAAACGGCCGGAGGGGATTTTTTATATGCTCATATGCTTACGAACCGATGAATGCAGCTGTCAGAAAGAAGGAAAGCCGTATTGTTTCTTGAAAATTACCAGCAGAAAGGATAAGATAAAGAAAGCTTGGTAAACGAACCCTGAAAAGGCGCAGATTTGCTTTAGATTGGAGAAATGAACATGTGGAGATATTATCTGATTACACTTGTCCTGATTGGGATAGATCAATGGACAAAATGGCTTGTTGCTGCACGAATGGAAATAGGTGAATCAATCCCGATTGTGGAGGACTTCTTTTATATTACCTCACATCGGAATTCAGGAGCAGCATGGGGTATTTTAGAAGGACAAATGACGTTATTTTACATTATTACGGTTATTGTGATTGCCGGGTTAATATACTTTTTACATACACATGGAAAACAGGACCGCCTGATTGCTGTCGGGGTCAGTGTATTGATTGGAGGGGCGGTCGGGAATTTCATCGACCGTATTTTATATCAAGAAGTAGTAGACTTTGCAAACTTCTATATTTTTAATTATAATTTTCCGATATTCAACGTCGCAGATGCATCTCTTACAATTGGTGTGGTGATTGTGATGATTGCAATTATTTTGGATGAGAGAAAGCGGGGGAAAGAGAAAAAATGACAGTAAACCAGCATACAGTGACAGAAACAGAGCATAAAAAAAGAGTGGATAAAATACTGGCGGATGTGCTGCATGAATATTCGCGTTCTCAAATTCAGGGCTGGATTGAAGAAGGCAATGTCAAGCTGAATGGAGAAGCAGTGAAAGCAAATCAAAAATGCCAAACCGGAGAAAGCCTTACATGGGAAATACCTGAAACCAAACCGCTTGTTTTAGAACCGGAAAATATTCCTTTAGATATCGTTTATGAAGATGAGGACCTGCTGGTGGTGAATAAAGCAAAAGGGATGGTTGTCCATCCTTCTGCAGGTCATCATACCGGGACATTGGTCCATGCGTTATTATATCATTGCACTGATTTATCAGGAATTAACGGTGTGGAGCGCCCCGGGATTGTCCACCGTCTCGATATGGATACGAGCGGACTTTTAGTTGCTGCGAAGAATGACTACGCCCATCAGTATCTATCAGAGCAGCTGCAGGAAAAGACATTAAAAAGAACGTATGAAGCAATTGTTCATGGAGAAATTGGCCATGAGACCGGGTTAATCGATGCACCGATCGGCAGAGATCCGAAAGACCGTCAAAAAATGGGGATCGTTGAAAACGGCAAACAGGCGGTTACTCATTTTCGCGTGCTCGAACGTTTCCCTGACTATACGCATGTGGAATGCCAATTAGAGACTGGCAGAACACATCAAATTCGTGTGCATATGCAATATATTGGTTTTCCGATTGTAGGCGACCCCAAATACGGTCAGCGGAAATCGTTAGATGTCCAAGGGCAGGCTCTGCACGCGAAGCAAATTGCTTTTATCCATCCGAGGACAGAGCAGCAGATGGAATTTGAAGCAGCACCGCCTGCTGTCTTCATGGAAGCACTCGACCAAATCCGCAAAATGTATTGACAGGCTCGTCATATTCTGACATAATAAGTAACAACAAATAAAGACCTTTAACAATAGTCCTGTGAGGCTAGGAAGGCTGCGATTAGCAAGTTTGCTTACGGTACACGTATGCCCTTTTCCATCAGCAGGAAAAGGGCATTTTTATGCAATTTGGAAGGGGCGGGCTAATTTGAAGAAAAAAACAGAGATTCTTGATGCTGCAGCGATAAATAGAGCATTGACCAGGATGTCCCATGAAATCCTGGAAAAGAACAAAGGCGGAGAGAACCTTGTTTTAATTGGAATCAAAACAAGAGGCGTTCCACTGGCGAAAAACATTCAAGAAAAAATCAAGCAAATTGAAGACATCGAAGTTCCGTTTGGCGAATTAGATATTACCATGTACCGGGATGATTTGGAAAAAAAGGATCATCACGAAGAACCGCGAATCAACTCGGTTTCTATTGATATGGACATAACGAACAAACAGGTCATTCTGATTGACGATGTTCTTTATACAGGCAGAACTGTCCGTGCGGCAATGGATGCTGTAATGGATGTCGGCAGACCGGCGGCGATTCAGCTTGGGGCTTTGGTAGACCGCGGGCACCGCGAGCTGCCTATTCGGGCTGACTATGTTGGCAAGAATATACCTACTTCTGAGCAAGAAATTGTTGTTGTTCAGCTAAGTGAAAAAGATCAAGTAGATCTTGTTTCTATTTATGAAAAGAATACATGATAACTTTTAATCAGATCCAGAGAGATTTGAAAGGTTGTTCAGAATAGCGAATGCTTATAGGGTATTCGTCTAGCTCTCTGCAGCCTTTGCAGGGAGCTTTTTTTTTAAGGAAGTTCAAAAAGTCACTAAATGATAAATGAAGAGCTCTTTAGTTGACTTGCTTTATCCGATGGGCTGCGGTTACCGATGTTGTCAGGTTAATGAATTTTATTAATTTTGATATAGATAGTAATAAAACCTATCTAGCGGAGGAAAAACACGGAGACTCCTATGGGAAAGCGCAGTGGGAAGACCCCGCAGAAAAAAGTGGTCTTCTTTTTTCGAGGAGGCTGAGCGCAAGCCCATGGAAAGCGTAGTGTTTTTCCGCAGCGGTCGCGCTAACCTGACAACATTGCTGCGATTACTCGTCCCATCAAAACCCGTTAGCAACTTTTTGAACATATATATTTGTATAATGAAAATCAATTTTAAAGAATGACACCAAAGAGGGAGAGATGAATCGTGAAACATTTTATTTCGATGCAGCAGCTGTCGAAGGAAACGATGAATCAAATTCTGAAAGAAGCCGAATTGATAAGAAAATCACCAAGAACCTTGAATAAACAGTTATTTGCAGCCAACCTGTTCTTTGAACCAAGTACAAGAACGAAAATGAGCTTTGAAGTTGCGCAAAAAAAACTTGGATTAGAGATGCTGGATTTTCATACGGAAGCTTCCAGCCTTGTCAAGGGAGAGTCCTTATATGACACAGCCAAAACTTTTGAAGCTATAGGTGCAGATGTGTTAGTCGTGCGCCATCCATCTGATAATTGGATAGCTGAAATTGAAAAAGAAGGTTACTTGAGCATACCGGTTATCAACGCCGGCTCCGGAAAAGAGGAGCATCCTACTCAGTGCATGCTGGATTTACTGACAATGTACCAGGAATTTGGCCATGTTGAAGGCAGGAAGGTTGTTATCGCTGGCGATATCAAGCATAGCAGGGTAGCAAGGTCGAATGCGCTTGCTCTGGAGAAATTAGGAGCTGAAGTTTACTTGAGTGCAGCACCAGGGTTTGAAGATACCAGCTTACATTATCCATATATCCGAATGAATGAGGCAGTAGAAATAGCGGATGTCGTGATGCTGCTGCGAATTCAGCATGAGCGTCATATTCATAAAGCAGAAACGTCAGATTATCTCACCCTCTATGGTTTGACAATGGAAAGAGCTGCAAAAATGCAGAAGCATGCAATAATTATGCATCCCGCCCCAATCAACAGAGGGGTGGAAATTGACAGCAGGCTTGTAGAAAGTAAACAGTCACGTATTTTTAAACAGATGGAAAATGGTGTCTATGTCCGAATGGCAATTTTAATTCACGTATTAAAAGAATGGGGGATTATCAATGAAAACGAAATTAACGAACGCAAAACGCTTAACATCATCTAATGAATTGGTAAACTGTGAGGTGCTTATCGAAGGCGGAAAAATCAAAAAGGTGGCCCGGGAAGTAACAGAGCAAGCGGATAACACAATTGATGCAAAGAATAACCTTGTTGCTCCAGGGTTTATCGATGTGCATGTGCATCTGCGTGAACCGGGCGGAGAGTATAAAGAAACGATTCGTACAGGAACAGAAGCAGCTGCCAAAGGAGGATATACTACTATTTGCGCAATGCCAAATACGAATCCTGTTCCGGATAGCCCGGAAACATTGGAGCAGCTGCTTCAAAAAATTAAAGAGGATGCTGTTATCCGTGTTCTTCCTTACGCTTCGATTACCAAAGGTTTAAAAGGTGAAGAACGTACAGATGTTAAGGCGCTGTTTGAGCAGGGAGCTTTTGCCTTTACAGATGATGGGGTAGGAATTCAGACTGCCAATCAAATGCTTCAGGCCATGAAAGAAGCAGCTGCATGCGGTGCGGCAATTGTTGCTCATTGTGAAGATAATTCCCTGGTCTATGGCGGAGTAACCCATGATGGAGAAGTAAGCAAGCGTCTAAACCTTCCGGGGATTCCGTCTTTAAGTGAATCGGTACAAATTGCCAGAGATGTTCTGTTAGCTGAAGCTGCCGGCTGTCACTATCATGTTTGCCATGTCAGCACGAAGGAATCGGTTCGCGTCATTCGTGATGCGAAAAAAGCTGGTATTCATGTTACAGCGGAGGCATCCCCGCATCACTTAATATTAAACGAATCTGATATTACTGAAAATGATGCAAATTTCAAAATGAATCCGCCGTTAAGAGGAAAGGATGATCAGGAAGCACTGATTGAAGGGCTTTTAGATGGTACACTGGATGCTATTGCAACAGACCATGCGCCGCATGGAGAAGAAGAAAAAGCAAATGGCTTCTTAGAAGCGCCATTCGGAATTGTGGGATTAGAAACAGCTTTTCCATTGTTATACACTCATCTGGTACAAAAAAACGTACTAAATTTACATGAATTGATTGATAGAATGACGAAAAAGCCGGCGGATGTGTTCGGACTTCCTTATGGAACGTTGGAAGAAGGAGCGCCAGCAGATTTAACCATTATTGATTTAGGAAAAACAGCAAAAATCGATCGCTATCAATTTGCTTCTAAAGGGAAAAATACACCTTTCCACGGCTGGGAGGTAACAGGATTCCCTGTCCTGACAATGGTAGATGGCAAGGTCGTATTTGAGGAGGGCAACCATGCGTAAACGTAATTTAATTTTGGAAGATGGAACAGTTTTTGAAGGATACGGTTTTGGAAGCGAAGAAGTTTCCAAGGGAGAGATTGTTTTTAATACAGGAATGACTGGATATCAGGAAGTTATCACCGATCCAAGTTATTGCGGACAATTTGTAACGATGACGTACCCTCTCATTGGAAACTATGGAATCAATCGAGACGATTATGAAACAGTGACACCATTTATTCATGGTTTGATTGTGAAAGAATATAGTGAGCAGCCTTCCAATTTTCGGAATGAAGAGACCATCGACAGCTTCTTAAAGGCGAATAATATTCCCGGGATCGCCGGAATCGATACGAGAAAATTAACACGGATTATTCGCAAGTATGGAACGATGAAAGCAGCTATCCTTTCTGCGGAAGAAGATGTAGAAAAAGCAGTAGAAGAATTGAGAAATGCGGAATTTCCTAGAGACCAGGTAAAACAGACATCGACAAGCAAGCCTTACGTTGTTCCGGGCAGAGGAAGCCGTGTGGTACTGGTTGATTTTGGTGCAAAGCATGGTATTCTGCGGGAATTAACGAAACGGGATTGCCAAATTACGGTGGTTCCTTATAACTATCGTGCAGAGGACATTCTGCGTCTCCGTCCAGACGGCATCATGCTGACAAATGGACCAGGAGATCCAAAAGATGTACCGGAAGCGATTGAAATGATCAAAGAGATTCTTGGGCAGGTGCCGATATTTGGAATTTGTCTTGGACATCAGCTTCTGTCTTTAGCCTGCGGGGCAAATACAGAAAAGATGAAATTTGGACATCGCGGTGCGAATCATCCAGTGAAAGATTTAGAGAATGATAAAACGTACCTTACTTCTCAGAATCATAGTTATGCAGTAAATCCAGATTCCCTTGAAAATACGGGACTTGAACTGACACAAATCGCCATCAATGATGAAACCGTAGAGGGAGTTAGACATACGAAGTATCCGGCATTCTCGGTACAGTACCACCCGGAAGCATCTCCAGGACCAGAGGATACCAATTATCTTTTTGATGAATTTTTAAAAATCATGAAACAGCAAGCGAAGAAGCAGGAGGTTCATATTCATGCCTAAACGTACAGATATTCAAAAAATTCTCGTGATTGGATCTGGCCCGATTGTCATTGGACAAGCGGCCGAATTCGACTATTCTGGAACTCAGGCTTGTCAAGCATTGAGAGAAGAAGGTTATGAGGTTATTTTAGCCAACTCCAATCCGGCAACGATTATGACAGATAACACAGTTGCAGATAAAGTATATATGGAACCTTTAACAGAAGAATTCTTAACAAAAATTATTCGTAAAGAGCATCCCGATGCTATTTTGCCGACATTAGGCGGACAAACAGGCTTAAACCTTGCTATGGAGCTTGTCCGTAAAGGGGTATTGGAAGATCATAAAGTACAGCTTCTGGGAACCGCACCGGAATCGATTCAGCAGGCCGAGGATAGAGAGCTGTTCCGTACCCTGATGAATGAGTTGAATGAGCCAGTGCCGGAAAGTGAAATTGTACATACCGTGGAGGAGGCTGTTAATTTCGCCAATACCATCGGCTATCCACTCATTGTGCGCCCGGCATATACGCTTGGCGGTACCGGCGGAGGAATGTGCTACAGCGAGGAAGAGCTGAAGGAAATCACACATAACGGACTGGTGCTTTCTCCAGTAAACCAGTGCCTGATTGAACGAAATATTGCAGGGTTTAAAGAAATAGAGTATGAAGTGATGCGTGACCATAAGGACCAGGCAATTGTGGTTTGTAACATGGAAAATATCGACCCGGTGGGAATCCATACAGGGGATTCGATTGTTGTGGCTCCGTCACAAACCTTAAGTGACCGGGAATATCATATGCTGCGTAATGCTTCCTTGAAAATTATTCGTGCCTTAGAAATTGAAGGCGGCTGTAATGTCCAGCTGGCGCTTGATCCATACAGCTTCCAATACTACATTATTGAAGTGAATCCGCGTGTCAGCCGTTCATCCGCACTGGCTTCCAAGGCAACTGGTTATCCGATTGCAAAAATTGCGGCGAAAATCGCGGTTGGCTACACATTGGATGAAATTATTAACCCAATTACTGGTAAAACGTATTCAATGTTTGAACCGGCATTAGACTATGTGGTTACCAAATTCCCGCGTTTTCCATTTGATAAATTTACATCAGGAGACCGTCGTTTAGGAACGCAGATGAAGGCGACTGGTGAAGTGATGGCAATTGGCCGTAATTTGGAAGAATCCTTACTTAAAGGCGTACGTTCCCTGGAAATGGGAACAGAAGAGCTTTACCTTGCAAAAGCAGAGGGCTTAGATGAAGAAACATTAGATAAACGCTTGAAGCGTGCAGATGATGAACGTATTTTTCTCTTGGCAGAAGCATTGCGCCGTGGTTATTCGGTCGATAAAATCTTTGACATGACCAAGATTGACCGTTTCTTCTTAAACAGTTTAAATAAAATTATTGAAACAGAGAAAGCCTTGATTGAAAATAAAAACGATATGGCAGTGTTAAAAGCAGCAAAAGAGCTGGGCATTGCAGATGAGCAGGTTTCCAGACTCTGGGATGTTCCGCTGGATGACGTATATGCGTTAAGAAAAGAAAATAATCTCTTCCCGGTTTATAAAATGGTAGATACCTGTGCGGCAGAATTTGAGTCGGAAACACCTTATTTCTATAGCTCGTATGAAACGGAAAATGAATCGGAAGTAACAGAACGTAAGAAAATCCTCGTGCTTGGTTCCGGACCAATCCGCATCGGACAAGGGATTGAGTTTGATTATGCGACCGTGCATTCGGTATTTGCGATTAAAGAGCTGGGCTATGAAGCAATTATTATGAATAATAATCCGGAAACCGTATCTACTGATTTTACGATTTCCGATAAACTTTACTTTGAGCCGCTTACGCTGGAAGATGTTATGCATGTGATTGAACTGGAAAAACCAGAAGGCGTGATTGTGCAGTTTGGCGGTCAAACTGCGATTAATCTGGCAGATGGACTGGAACGCCGCGGAGTGAAAATTCTAGGTACCGGCCTGGAAGCAATTGATCGTGCAGAGGATCGCGATAAATTTGAAGTATTATTAGATGAGCTTGACTTACTTCGTCCGCAAGGAAAGGCAGTACCAAGGTTAGATAAGGCAATTGAAACAGCAAATGAAATTGGCTATCCGGTACTTGTACGCCCTTCTTATGTTATTGGCGGCAGCCGTATGGAAATTGTATACAGTGAAAAAGAGCTGGAAAATTATTTAGTGAAATCAGATGGTGTGGATTCTGCACATCCGATTTTAATCGATAAATATTTAACAGGAATGGAAGCAGAAGTAGATGCCATCAGTGATGGAGAAACAACGATTGTTCCTGGAATCATGGAGCATATCGAACGCGCTGGAGTCCACTCTGGTGACTCGATGGCTGTATATCCTCCGCAGCGTTTAAGTGAAGCTGTAAAAGAAAAATGTCTGGATGCAGCAGTGAAGATTTCAAGCGCATTGAACGTAAAAGGACTAATCAATATCCAGTTTATTATCCGTGATGAAGATGTTTATGTGCTTGAAGTAAATCCAAGAGCCAGCAGAACAATTCCATTTCTAAGCAAGATTACTGGCGTAACGATGGCAAATATTGCTACGAAATGTATCTTAGGTGAGAAATTAGCCGATATGGGCTATGAAACTGGTATTTTACCTGAACAGAACCTTGTTTCTGTCAAAATTCCAGTATTCTCTTTTGAAAAATTACGCAGTGTGGATACCATTCTTGGACCAGAAATGAAATCTACCGGTGAGGCAATCGGTTATGATAAAACATTAGAAAAAGCATTGTATAAAGGACTTATTGCTTCCGGATTAAAAGTGCCGCAAGAAGGCGGCGTATTATTGACCGTTGCCGATAAGGACAAGGCAGAAATGCTGGAAGTAGCAGAACGGTTCCACCAGCTTGGGTTTGTCCTCTATGCAACACAAGGGACAGCATCCTTTATTCAGGAAGAAGGCGATATTCCTGTTGTTCAAGTAGGTAAAGTAGGGGTAGATGAGCCGAATGTATTATCCATCATTGAAGAAGGAAAAGTCCAATTTGTTATCAATACACTTAATTCTGGGCAAAAACCAAGGTCGGATGGTTTCTTAATCCGCCGTGAAGCAGTAGAGCATGGCATTGCAAGTCTGACAAGCTTAGACACGGTGAATGCGATTATCAATGTCATTGACTCCACAACATTTACAGCACAATCCATCAGCCAGCAAAAGGTGAAGCAATGATGAAGAAAAGACATGAAATGGAAGTAATCGCTGTTGATACAATCGCCAAAGAAACAATTGAAATGACATTGTATCAGCCGGAAATCAGTCAGCAAACTGTGCCGGGACAATTCCTGCATTTGCTTGTCCCCGGTTTTACATTAAGAAGGCCTATCTCAATTGCCAAGGTCAATTTAGAGGAAGGCACCGTCACCATTTTGTTTAAAGTCGTCGGCGGCGGCACAAAAGCGTTAGCAGCTTATCAGCCGGGAATGACAGTCGATGCACTTGGTCCAAATGGAAATGGTTTTCAGGTAGACGATGTACAAGAAGGAGAACGTATTCTGTTAGTAGGTGGAGGAATTGGGGTTCCTCCCATCTACCATCTCGCCAAGCGCTTAAGTGAAAAGAATGTGGAGCTTGTTGCTGTATTAGGATTTCAATCCAAGGATTATGTCTTTTACGAAGAAGCATTCCAGAAAATAGCGGAAACGTATGTAGTTACTAATGATGGCTCCTATGGACATCAAGGGTTTGTCACACATGTATTTTCTGAAGTGGGCGCATTTGATCAATATTTCAGCTGCGGACCGCTGCCGATGCTCCGCGCTGTGACCACAGAATTAAAAGATGCGGCAGGAAAAGTATCTCTGGAAGAGCGGATGGGCTGCGGCGTCGGAGCATGTATGGCCTGTGTACTGCCAACGGTGGATAACAGCTATAAGAAGATTTGCAGTGACGGCCCCGTATTTTCTGCGCAGGAGGTTATCTTATGAACCTAGAGGTGAAATTGCCTGGACTAACATTAAAAAATCCGATTATGCCGGCATCAGGCTGCTTTGGATTTGGAAAAGAGTACAGTGAATTCTACGATTTAAGCCGGTTAGGCGCTGTTATTATGAAGGCGGCAACGCAATTTGAACGCTTTGGAAATCCGACGCCGCGTGTTGCAGAAACTTCTTCAGGCATGTTAAATGCCATTGGTCTGCAAAATCCGGGAGTAGAGCGGATTATTGCCAATGAAGTTCCCAGACTTGCTGCATATGATACATCTATTATCGCAAACGTTGCTGGAAGCTCATTAGAGGAATATGTTTTTGTAGCCAGTGCATTTAATCAGACTAAGGATGTGCATGCATTAGAATTAAATATCTCCTGTCCCAATGTAAAAGAGGGCGGTATTCAATTTGGCACAGACCCGGAAATGGCTAAACGCGTTACATCCGCAGTGAAAGAGGCGAGTAATCTTACTGTGTATGTGAAGCTGTCCCCGAATGTGACCAATATTGTCGAAATGGCAAAAGCCGTAGAAGAAGCCGGTGCGGATGGACTTTCCATGATAAATACATTAACGGGCATGAAGCTGCATTTGCCGACTGGGAAACCGCTGATTGCCAATCAGACTGGCGGATTATCCGGTCCGGCTATTAAGCCGATTGCAATCCGGATGATTTACGAAGTGCGGCAGCAGGTGTCTATTCCGATTATCGGCATGGGAGGCATTTCTACTGCAGAGGATGTGCTGGAATTCCTGCAGGCTGGTGCAGATGCAGTAGCAGTTGGTACAGCAAATTTCCAAAATCCATTTGCGTGTGTAGATATCATCGATGCACTTCCAGAAACACTAATGAACTATCAATATACTTCTGTGCAGGATGTAATTGATAGAAGGGGCGTGCAGGTATGAGCGTCTTTGTCGCATTAGATTTTCCAACATGGACCGAAACGGAACGGTTTTTAAAGGATAATGATCTTGCAGGTGTCCCTGTAAAAGTCGGAATGGAGCTTTTTTATCGAGAAGGACCGGCAATCATTGAAAAATTGAAAGCAGATAACCACCCTATTTTCTTAGATTTAAAGCTTCACGATATTCCAAATACGGTTCATCAGGCAATGAAAAATATTGCTTCTTTGAACGTAGATATGGTAACAACGCATGCGATTGGCGGAAAAGAGATGATTTATCAGGCGAAGCAGGGGCTGGCAGGTTCATCTACCAAGCTGATGACAGTGACGATTCTTACTTCGATGGATGATAATGTTTTAGAGCGGGAGCTTGGTTTATCAGGCGATGTAGAAGAGAATGTTATCCGTTTTGCAGCACTCGCAAAAGAAGCAGGAGCAGATGGAGTGGTCAGCTCCGTTCATGAGGTGCCAGTAATCAAAAAGCATTGCGGTGACGACTTCTTGTCCATTACTCCGGGCATCCGTTTAGCAGATTCTTCCCAGGATGATCAGAAACGAATAGCGACGCCTGAGAAAGCGAAAGAGCTGGGCAGTGATTTCCTGGTTGTCGGCAGAAGCATTACCAAAGCAGAAAATCCAAGAAAAGCATATGAACAAGTGATGAAGGAGTGGCAGCATGGAGAATAATATAACCAAAGATTTATTAGCAATTGAAGCCGTACAATTAAATGCAGATAACTATTTCACATGGACATCTGGACTTAAATCACCTATCTATTGTGATAACCGTTTAACGATGAGCTATCCTGCCGTCCGCAAAAAAATTGTTCAAGCATTTGCAGATATGGTGAAAAATAGTGATACCAAACCGGAAGTTATTGCCGGCTGTGCAACAGCAGGTATCCCGCATGCAGCCTGGCTGGCAGAAGAGCTTGATTTACCAATGGTATATGTACGTTCGAAGCCAAAAGGACATGGAAAAGGCAACCAGATTGAAGGGGCATCGGTAGAAGGGAAAAAGGTACTTGTGATTGAAGACCTGATCTCCACTGGCGGGTCATCCATTCAATCTGCCGAGGCGTTAAAACAAGATGGCGCTGAAATTACAGCAGTATATTCCATTTTCACATATGGACTTCCAAGAGCGCAAAAAGCGTTTGGAGAAGCAGGCTTCTCTTATGAATCGATAACCGGTTTTGATCAGCTGTTAGAATTACTTATTGAAGAAAATAAGCTTTCAGAGAAAGAAAAAGAGACAGTACTTGCTTGGAGAAGCGAGTTATAAGAATAAGAAAGAAGGATGTGACTCGTAAAAGAGGGCACATCCTTTCTTATTTTTATTTTTCCCACATACTTATCCATTCATCAATGGAAAAGGAGAGAATGGTATTTTCATCTTTTTGTAAACGTATCGCTTCTTGCAGCTTTTCATCGGCTGTTTCGATAAAACGAGTAACCTGCTGGCGTACTTCCTCCGAATCTACAGTACGGTCAAGCCAGTCTTGGAAAGGAAGCTCTTTTATCCGTATATCCTCCTGCAGTAACGTAAATGGATGTTTAGAAAATAGTTTTTTCCATTCGGAGATTTTTTTGGCATGTTCATGACTGGGATCACGCATGGCTTCCAGCTGATTTAAAAATTGATCAGCTGCATCCTCCTCTGGAGCTACATTATCAACAAATAAACATTTTCCGCCAGGCTTCAACACACGATATACTTCTTGAATAAACTTCTCAGGTCGTGGAAAATGATGGGCCGCGATACGGCAGGTGATGATATCCATAGAGTCATCCAGAAAGGGAAGTTCCTCTGCATCAGCAATAATCAGCAGGATGTTATCGTTTTCATTTATGCTATTTCTCACACCTGTCAGCATGGATGGAGTTAAATCGGTTGCGATAACTTGTTTGGCGAAGGGAGCTAACGTTTTTGCGACCTGACCTCCTCCTGTTGCTATATCTAAAATGATTTGGTCAGTGGATGGCTTTAACCATTCCGTGATTTTTTGTAAAGCGGCGGGGTTGCTATGTGTACGGCTGTTGACATAAGCATCCTTCCTTTTTGTGAATAATTCTTTGTTCTGCAATTTTTTATCCATTTAACACCGTTCCTTTCTTAATTTTCAGTAGAAAGTAAATTTCATGAGCAATTCATGCTGGAAAGTCTTCTTAAACTGATGTTATATGATATACTTGGATAAGTAAAATACTATATTATAATCAAAAATGATAACCTGTACTTATCGGAGGTTTTTGCTATGCGGATGGATGATTATGAAATCCTTTTAAAACTCTATGAAATTGGCACGATAAGGGGAACGGCAAAAGCGATTCTCATTTCCCAGCCAGCGGTTACCCAGCGTTTGAAATACATGGAGAACTATTTTGGAGAAGAGATATTTATACGAACATCAAAACGTTTATTACCCACGCCTGCTGGAGAACAAATTATTCAGCATGCCAAAGAAACGGTGGAGAAGGAGCGGCAATTTAAAAATTGTTTAGCAGAGACGGGCGAAGCGATACAAGGTACGCTGTCGATTGCCTGTTCTTCGTTGATCAGCCAGCGTTACTTGCCGGACATTTTAGGGGAATACACTGCTGCTTACCCCAAGGTAACGATTGATTTAGTAACAGGCATTAGTGAAAATATCAAACAAAATCATAAGCAATATCATGTATGCATTATTCGCGGGGAAAAATTAAAAGAAACGACCTCGGTCCATTTGTTTGATGATCCGCTCTATATTTTTGATACAGAACCATTTCCGGAGCAAGCTTTAAAAGAAAGACCTATTATTTCCTTTAAGAGTGATGACAGCATGCATGAGCTTGTCGACAGCTGGTTGTTTGAACAGCAGAATTACATTAAACCGCAAAAAAAGATGACCGTGGATCAAATCGAAACGTGTAAACAGTTTATGAAGCAGGGAATTGGCATGGCCGTGTTGCCCGGCAGTGTCTCAAATCATCTGAAGGAGCACTATCCGTATATTCCTTTATTTTTAGAGAAAAAGGCAGTAACCCGAGATACATGGGTCTGCTTCCAGGAAGGGATCCGCCAGCTCCCGCAGGTCGATCATTTTCTTCGGCTGCTGGAAAATTATGATTTTGTCGCAGTGTAACTGGCTGGGCCTGCGATTACTCGTCCCATCGAAAGGCTTTTGTAAGACTCCCGCTTCAAGAATAGGGAGAAACCGAACATTCTAAGTAGGAGATCTAACAGCCAACGGCCCGATTGGTTCAACTAACATTCAGTGGGGTAGAAAAGGCCTCCCACTGAATGAAGTTTCACTTTATCGCAGATTAAAATAAAGTATCTTTAGAAAAAAGGTTTAAAGAAAATGAATAAAGGAAATAGTACCATTAGATTAAATGATAAAGGAGCAGTGATTTCAATGAGTAATATTATTTTCAGTTCAAAAGCAACCGCACAAAACGGCAGAGACGGACATGTGAAATCAGATGATGGGATTATCGATGTTAACTTAGTTAATCCAGCCGGAAATAAATCAGATGAAAAAGGCTCCAACCCGGAACAGCTCTTTGCTGCTGGTTACGCAGCTTGCTATGATGGGGCACTTAATTTAATGGCATCCAATCAGGGAAAAAATATTACGTCAGAAACAACAGCAGAAGTTCATTTTATGAAAGACCCTGCTGACGACGGCTTTAAAATCGGCGCAACTCTGCATATCAAAATAGAAGGCGTTGATCAGAAAGAAGCGGAAGAACTGGCAGAAGCTGCGCATCAATTTTGCCCTTATTCGAAAGCAACGAGAGGTAATATTGATGTTGAACTGAAACCGACCGCAGTTTAAAAATCTATGTATAAAAAAATTCCAGCCGATAAAGGCTGGATTTTTTTATACATAGATTACTGATTTTTCATCCCCTGCTGCAAGGAAACCATTTCCTCTCCAAGCGCTTGAAGTCTTTCCAAAACACGTTCATCAATAATTTCATCACTGTCCATATTAAAAGCACTATTATGGACAAACACATTCCCGGTTGGAACTAAGCCTTTAAAATAAGACAGAATCGATCTTAGATGATATTCCATGACAAGAAAATGCCGGTCTGACCATCCAGTAGCAACCATTCCCGTTACTTTATGTTTAAAAGTGTATTCCGGTAAGTGGTCAAACAGATTTTTTAACGCTCCAGAAATCGATGCTTGATAAATTGGAGTCCCAAACACAAGGAAATCAGCGGAAGCAATTTTTTGAACTACATCCCAGGTATCTTCATTATAGTCTGCCAAGGGAGCACCGTTAAAAAAGTCGATTTCATAATCCCTTAAGTCCACTAATTCCGTTTTTATGGATGAATCGAAACGGCGAGCGTGGACTAGAATCTGATTAACAACAATCGATGTTTTATCTCCTGCAAGTGCACCTGATATTCCAACAAGTTTCATATATTTTAACCTCTTTTCCAGATGATTTTAATTAATAATTATAGTATGAGTTTATCATTTAGAAGGAGAAGGCTCTAATTTAATGATTGGTTTAGGCGATAAATCCGGATGATATTTTATTCATAAAAATTTGGTGTATCACGTCAGAGAAATGATACACCAGATTTTTATTTTACTTTCAGTTGATCCACCATCTCTTTTTTCGGCGTCACAAACAATGTTTTTTGATTATCATACGTCACGTACCCGGGTTTCGAGCCATTCGGTTTTTTTACGTGGCGAATCAACGTGTAGTCTACCGGTACAGAAGAAGATTGCTGGGATTTACTGTAATAAGCAGCTAAAACAGCAGCCTCCTCTAATGTCTTTTCACTTGGCTCTCTGTGCCGGATGATTACGTGTGAACCGGGAATGTCCTTCGTATGGAGCCAGATATCATCGCGGTGTGCCAGCCGCATCGTGGCGTATTCATTCTGTTTGTTATTCTTCCCGACTAAAATCGTTGTGCCATCAGAAGACTGGTAGATTTCAGGTTTTGGCTTCTGCGGTTTTTTCGTCTTTTTCGAAGCACGCTGTTTTCGCAAATATCCTTCTTCCCGGAGTTCCTCGCGAATTTCTTCAATATCATCGGTACTTGCTACATCCAACTGCTGCAATAACTGATCGAAATAAACGATTTCTTCGTTCGTCCGTTTGATTTCTGTTTCCATCATCTTACGGGAATTCTTCAGCTTCTGATAGGTTTTGAAATAATTCTGTGCATTGCCGCTTGGTGATTTATTCGGGTTTAACGGAATAGTGATTTCTTTTTGATCCGGATCATAATAATCTACAACGGAGATTTCTTTTTGGTTCGGCTTGACTAAATGCATATGCGCCGTTAAAAGCTCCCCCATTTTTTGATAATGATCTGCCCGTTCAGATTTTTCTACCGTCTGCCGATGTTTTTTCAGCTTGCGGACGTTTTTATCCTGTTCATTTTTAATAAAGCGATAGAGGTCTTTTGCCTGCTGCTTGACCCGGTCCCGCTCGGCTTTGCCGGAGTAAAAGGCATCGAGCATTGTATTGACCTCTTCAAAAACCGTGTCTGCTGGTTCATCTGGAAAAGACAGTACATGAAAATCTTCTTTTGGTTCCTGATAGATAGCAGGCAGATAATCATTTTCCTGTAATTGCTTCTGAACAAGGGAAAGCATATTCTCAAAATCCTGATTCGTGCCAAGGTGGACACGCTCGATCATTTTTTTCGTCACAAATGGGGAAAAGCCTTCTAATAACCCAAGCAGCTGTTTATCCATTTTGCCAGCATTGAAATCTAATTTTTTCACAATGGAATCACTGTCGGTATCTAAAATGGAAAGCTTATGCTGGTCAGGCGGCAGCTGATACTGCTGACCCGGCAAAATCATCCGGTGCCGGTTTTGGGACAGAGAAACATGCTTCAGGCTGTCAATAATATGCCCCTTTTCCTGGTCGACTAAAATAAAGTTACTATGCTTGCCCATGAGTTCGATAATTAATTGTTTATAACTGATATCTCCTATTTCATTACGAGTCCGGATAGTAAATGTAACGATTCGCTCCATTCCTTTTTGTTCGATCTGTTCAATTACACTTCCGGTCAGATGCTTCCGCAGCACCATACAAAACATAGGAGGTTCTTTCGGATTGGTATAGGAATCGTTCGTAATATGAAAACGGGCATAGGTGGGATGGACAGAAAAAAGCAGGCTGTGGTTTACAGACTGGCTGCGGACTGTCATCACAATCTCTGTTTCCGATGGCTGATAGATTTTATTGATTTTTCCTCTTTCTAATTTCGTTCTTAATTCTTCTGTAACCGCTCTTGTTACAATACCGTCGAATGGCATAAGTAATCACCTCATCGGCAATTATAGCATCTTTTTAGATGTTGAGGCATAGAAATGGATTAAGTGCTTGTACAATTTATGTCTGCCGGAGGAATGTATAATGAAATGGTATCAGCTTACAACCGAAAAATTAGAAGAGACATTACAAGTAAAATCGAATGTCGGGTTAGGAGAGAAGCAGGTTGCGAAAAGACGTCAGCAATATGGCGAGAATGTTCTAGCAGCGAAGAAAAAAATACCTGGATGGATTTTGTTTTTAAAGCAATTTCAGGATTTTATGGTATTAGTTTTATTAGCTGCCACGTTGATAGCCGGATTATTAGGGGAGTATATTGATGCGATTGCGATCATGGTGATTGTATTAATTAATGGAATCATTGGTTATTTTCAAGAGCAGAAAGCAGAAAATTCACTAGAAAAACTGAAAGAATTATCTGCGCCGATAGCCAGTGTCAGACGAGATGGACAGTGGGTCAAGATTCCATCCAAAGACATTGTGGTAGGAGATATTGTCCGGTTTACAAGCGGGGACAGAGTTCCAGCAGATGTAAGAGTGATTAAAACAACCAGCCTGGAAACCGAGGAGTCTGCTTTGACAGGAGAATCCCTTCCTGTTGCGAAACATACCAAAGAAATTAGAATGGACGGATTAGAAGCCCAGGATCAAGTGAATATGGCTTTTATGGGGACATTAGTTACACGGGGATCAGGTGAAGGAATTGTTGTCGGTACAGGAATGAAAACAGTCATGGGACAGATTGCCACGTTGTTGGATAATACCAAGAAGACCATTACACCGCTTGAAATGAAATTGGCCGAGCTGGGGAAAATCCTGATTGTTGTCGCCTTATTCTTAACGATACTCGTGGTCGGGGCAGGGATATTCCAAGGGCACCCAATGTATGAAATGTTTTTAGCAGGAGTTTCCTTAGCGGTAGCTGCTATTCCTGAAGGACTGCCGGCGATTGTTACGGTTGCTTTATCACTTGGTGTCCAGCGGATGATTAAAAAGAAAGCCATTGTAAGAAAGCTTTCGGCGGTAGAGACATTGGGATGTGCTTCCGTCATTTGTTCGGATAAGACAGGCACCATGACAGAAAACCAAATGACGGTAAAGGAAGTATATATAAATGGAAAAACATTATATGTTACCGGGGACGGATACCAGACACAGGGAGATTTTTTATATAATCAGAAGAAGGTAGAGGATTCTCATTCTAATTTAAAATCGATGCTGCTATATGGCATGCTGTGTAATCATGCCTCCATTTCTACAAAAAAAGGAAAGAATGTAGTGGATGGCGATCCGACAGATGGTGCGTTACTTGTTGCAGCATATAAATTTGGTTTTCATGAAAATGATAAACAGCCTTTTCGGATTATCAAAGAAATACCATTCGATTCCGATCGGAAGCGGATGAGTGTCGTAATAGAAGATGATAATGGCATGCGTTTATTGATTACAAAAGGTGCACCGGACATGCTGCTGCCGAGGTCATCCCATATTCAAACAAAGGATGGAAAGACTATTTTAACAAAGGAACAGAGTAAACAGACAGAACAAGCAATGGTAGGGATGGCGGAAAAAGCACTCCGAACGATTGCGATAGGTTTTCGGGTATTATCCCCTTCCGATTCATTAGATACAGCATTGCTGGAAGAGGATTTGACCTTGATTGGCCTGTATGGGCTGATGGATCCTCCTAGAAAAGAAGTAAAAGCAGCCGTTCGCGAATGTAAAGAAGCCGGAATCAAAACGGTGATGATAACAGGGGACCATGCGCATACGGCAAGAGCAATTGCAAACCATTTAGAAATTCTTCCAGAGAGCGGGAAAGTATTGGAAGGAAAAGAATTAACACAGATGTCAGACGCTGAATTAGTGGATACGATTGAAGATACGTATGTTTTTGCACGTGTCACGCCAGAGCATAAACTTCGAATCGTCAACGCCTTTCAAGAAAAAGGACATATTGTTGCAATGACAGGAGATGGTGTCAACGATGCACCAGCGATGAAAGCAAGTGATATAGGCATTGCGATGGGAATAAGTGGAACAGATGTCACAAAAGAAGCATCATCGCTCGTGTTAATGGATGATAACTTTGCAACCATTAAATCGGCTATTCAGGAAGGCAGAAATATTTATGAAAATATTCGTAAGTTTATCCGCTATCTGCTGGCTTCCAATGTAGGAGAAATTTTAGTGATGCTCTTTGCTATGCTGCTTGGACTGCCGCTGCCGCTTGTGCCTGTGCAAATACTATGGGTGAACTTAGTGACAGATGGACTGCCGGCCATGGCATTAGGTGTGGATCAGGCGGAAGGAGACGTCATGAAGCGGGGACCCCGGAATCCACGTGAAGGCATTTTCTCCCGAGGGCTCGGTTACAAGATTATCAGCAGGGGAATTTTGATTGGGGTTGTCACCTTAATTGCATTTATTGTTGCTTACCAGAATGACCCAAGCAATTTAGTCTATGCGCAGACTATTGCTTTCTCAACTCTGGTGGTAGCACAATTAATTCATGTATTTGACTGCCGCAGCGAAAAATCTATTTTTGCAAGAAATTTGTTTGAAAACAGATACCTGATTTTAGCTGTACTGTCGTCCATGCTGCTGCTCTTAGTTGTTATTTACTTCCCGCCGATTCAGCCGATTTTCCATACCGTCAGCTTGTCTGTGGTTGACTGGTGCCTGATTGTCGGACTGGGAGCATTACCGACCGTATTATTTGGATTTACTAAAAGATAAGACAGGAAACAGCTATCCCATTTATTATGATAAGGCGGATAGCTGTTTTCATTATTTAAAATGTGTATTACAATATTTGCAGGCACTTATATAAAACGGATAAACCAAGCAATTCAAAGCCTGTAAATCTCACTCTATTTTCCTATTTCTTGGTTTTGCTCTTGTAACAAAAAAGTTTATAGTATAAAATTCAATAAAGATACAGTATAATGGTACTATTATAGATAGAAAAGAAATGGCAGGGGGAAAAATTTTGAATCTAAGTTTAATAAATATTGGCTTTGGTAATGTTGTTTCCGCAAACCGCATTATTTCTATCGTGTCTCCGGAATCAGCACCAGTAAAACGAATTATTACGGTCGCCAGAGATAATAATAAGTTAGTGGACGCTACCTATGGCAGACGTACCAGAGCTGTTATCATTACGGATAGCGATCATGTTGTATTATCTGCAGTGCAGCCTGAAACAGTAGGACAACGGCTTGTGACAAACGATGAAATTGCAGACGAATAACGAAGCTGGAAATTAGGAGGAAATGGTTTGATTAAAGAGAAAGGCATTTTATTTATTTTATCTGGTCCATCAGGAGTAGGAAAAGGTACAGTTCGTAAAAAATTATTTGAGGAAGAGTTAGATCTTCAATATTCTATTTCCATGACAACCAGAGACAGAAGAACCGGGGAAGTCGATGGTGTCGATTATTTTTATAAATCCCGTGAAGAATTTGAAAAGCTGGTGAAAGAAGGCGAGCTTTTAGAATATGCCCAGTATGTAAATAATTATTATGGGACTCCGAGAAAATATGTAGAGGAAACAATTGAAAAAGGACTTGATGTTTTTCTTGAGATAGAAGTGCAGGGAGCAATGCAAGTGAAGAAAAATTTCCCTCAAGGTGTATTTATCTTCCTATTCCCTCCTAGTTTAGAAGAGTTGAAAAATCGTATCGTTAATCGTGGTACAGAATCACAGGAACTTGTTTTAAACCGTTTGAAGGAAGCTCGCAATGAAATAGAAATGATGGATGCCTATGATTATGTTGTCGTCAATGATCAGGTAGAAACAGCAGTTGATAAAGTAAAAGCAATTATCAAAAGTGAGCATTTAAAGCGGGAAAGAATCGCAAAACAATATAAGCAAATTTTGGAGGATGAGTTATCATGATGTTAGAACCTTCTATTGATTCACTGCAAACGAGAATTAAATCAAAATACAGTTTAGTCACTTTATCGGCCAGAAGAGCGAGAGAACTGAGCGAAACAAATGAAGTTTTAGTAGACCGTCCCAAATCGCATAAATTTGTTGGGAAAGCATTAGAAGAAATTGAGGCTGGAAAGCTTTATATTAAAAAATAAGTGTAAATTACAGAACAATAAAGACCTTTGCACAGCGAATAATTCTTCATACAAGAATTGTTCGGGGTGCAGAGGTTTTTCTATTTGCAGCGGAGTTGTTTTAAATTTTGCCCGGCCTCTTTTCCAAGCCTTCATTCGGCAGAGAAAGCCTATTATATGTTATAACTATGTATAGAGAAGATAAAAAAATGTTGAAATATGTTTTTAAATGTAAATGCTTATTTAGCATACGAATACGTGAAGAAAAATCATAGAGAGGATGTTTTCCATGCTCCATCAGAAAAAAATACTTTTAGGTGTTTCAGGCGGTATTGCTGTCTATAAGGTAAGTGCGCTTGCAAGTAAGCTGACACAGCTTGGTGCGGAAGTGAAGGTTATCATGACAGAAAGTGCGACGGAATTTGTTACACCGTTAACCTTCCAGGCATTAACAAGAAATCCAGTGTATACAGATACCTTTGATGAAAAAAATCCAAAGAAAATAGCGCATATTGATTTGGCGGACTGGGCGGATATCGCCATTATTGCTCCGGCAACAGCGAATATTATTGCAAAGATGGCCCATGGGCAGGCAGATGATATGCTCTCCACCACCATGCTGGCAACGCAGGCCGAGGTATATATTGCTCCGGCAATGAATGTGCATATGTATGATCATCCGGCTGTTATCCAAAACATGAAACAGCTTGAAAAGTGGGGGTACCATTTTATCGAGCCGGGTGATGGTTATTTAGCCTGCGGTTATGTCGGAAAAGGCCGTCTGGAAGAACCCCAGGAAATTATTTCTGTGTTGGAACGTCATCAGCAGAGAACACTCGATATGCAGGGGAAAAAGGTGCTTGTCTCTGCCGGACCGACAAAGGAAATGATTGATCCGGTACGTTTCTTCACCAACCGTTCCTCCGGAAAAATGGGTTTTGCTTTAGCTGAAGCAGCTGCAGAACGGGGCGCAGATGTTACGTTAGTTGCGGGACCTGTGTCGATAGAGGCGCAGCATCCATCGATAAAACGAATCGATGTTGTTTCTGCCAAGGAAATGTATGATGCGATGAACGAGCAGTTTGCTGATAAAGATATTGTCATCAAATCAGCTGCGGTAGCCGATTACCGTCCCAAAGAGGTACAAACATCTAAGATGAAGAAAAAAGAAGGCGATGATGTAATAACTCTGGAACGGACAGAGGATATACTAAAAAAACTTGGAGAAAGAAAAGAAAATCAATTTTTAGTCGGATTTGCTGCAGAAACAGACACCCCTATTGAATATGGACTGGGAAAACGGAAGAAGAAAAATTTAGATGCTATTGTTGTCAATGATGTCAGCCGTGAGGGAGCAGGATTTGAAGGAGATACAAATATTGTTTCCTACATTAATAAGGCGGAATCGGTCATTGAATTGAAGCAGGCCACCAAAAAACAGATAGCAGTCCAGCTCTTAGATTGTATTTTACAAGATATGAAGGATGATTCCATTTGAAAATTGCCAGTGTCATCGTTGATGTGCCGACAAGTGCAACGAATCAAACATACGACTATTTAGTTCCAGAAAAATATCATGAAATCATTACTCCCGGTATGCGCGTCACTGTGCCATTTGGACCGCGGAAGATTATGGGGTTTGTTGTCCAATTAAAGAAGGAAACACATTTATCAAAAGTAAAAGAACTGCATGAGGTGTTAGATATAACACCTGTTTTAACAGAGGAACTGCTCCAGCTGGGGAAATCAGTCGCCAAAAAAACACTTAGCTTATATATTACCGTATTTCAAACGATGCTGCCCCAGGTATTAAAATCCCAGTACACGAAGGATTTGGTACGGGAGACAGACGAATTTCTCAGCCCGGAATTAGAGGATTTGTTTGCAGGCAGAGAATCCATTTCATTTGAAGAATTCACAGCTTCTTCTATCAGCTATTATCAATTACAAAAACAAATAGAAGCTGGAAATATTACGATTTACTATCATGTGAAGTCAAGAATTACGAAAAAACAGCTGACCATGGTGCAATTGGATGTATCAGAAATGCGTGCCATGGAGGCGTTAGAGGATTTATCCAAGCAGGCAAAAAAACAAAAAGAGCTGATTCAATTCTTTATTGAGTATCCGGAGCCGATCGAACAGGCGAAATTAATTCAAACTTTAGGCACCTCTGCTCAGACTGTGAAAACGTTGGTATCCAAAGGGATTGTAAAGACATTTCAGCAGGAAGTATTCCGTGATCCTTATAAGAATCAGCCAATTGAACAGACAGAAGCATTCGAACTTACGGAAGAACAGGCGGAGGCCATCAAACCGGTGATGGCCTCTATTGAGAATCAAGAGGATAATATATTTCTATTACATGGTGTTACCGGAAGCGGTAAAACAGAAATTTATCTGCAATCAATCCAGCATGTGATTTCAAAAGGACAGGAGGCGATTGTTCTTGTTCCGGAAATTTCGTTAACGCCGCAGATGGTCCGCCGCTTTAAAGGCCGATTCGGATCCAGTGTAGCAGTTATGCATAGCGGTCTTTCTGCCGGAGAAAAGTATGACGAGTGGAGAAAAATTCAGCAAAAGCAGGTGCAAGTGGTTGTCGGTGCCCGCTCTGCGATATTTGCTCCTTTTTCAAATATTGGTATTATTATTATTGATGAAGAGCATGAAACAACCTACAAACAGGAAGACCAGCCAAGGTATCACGCCCGGGACGTTGCGATAGAAAGAGCGGTCAGTCATCGCTGTCCGGTTGTGCTTGGCAGTGCAACGCCTTCGTTAGAAAGCTATGCCAGAGCTAAAAAAGGTGTCTACAAACTGTTAACACTTGCCAGCCGTACGAATCAGCAGCAAATGCCAAGTGTTGAGATTGTCGATATGCGCAAAGAACTGCATGCCGGCAACCGGACCATGTTTTCTACGTCGCTGATGGAAAATATGAAGGCTTGTATGGAGCGTGGAGAACAGATTGTACTGCTCTTAAATCGCAGAGGATATTCGACGTTTGTGATGTGCCGTGATTGCGGCCATGTATCCGAATGTCCACATTGTGATATTGCATTAACTTATCATAAGAACTCACATCGGCTTAAATGTCATTATTGTTCCTACGAACAGGCGGTTCCAGCACATTGTCCATCCTGTGAAAGTGATTCTATCCGCTACTTTGGAACAGGTACCCAGCGGGTGGAAGAGTCCCTGGCGAAGCTTCTGCCGGAAGCTCGCGTGATTCGGATGGACGTGGACACAACGAGACGCAAGGGTTCTCATGAAAAATTATTAAAACAGTTTTCAGAGAAGAAAGCAGATATTTTACTAGGGACACAGATGATTGCCAAAGGCTTGGATTTTAAAGATGTGACATTGGTCGGAGTGTTATCAGCAGACTCGATGCTGCATCTTCCTGATTTCCGTGCCTCCGAGCGTACTTTTCAATTATTGACGCAAGTAAGCGGTAGAGCAGGCAGACATGAGCTCACGGGTAATGTAATTGTGCAGACCTATACGCCGGAGCATTATAGTGTGACATATGCTGCCGGCCACAATTTTTTAGATTTTTATCAGCATGAAATGGCTGTCCGAAAAGCATTTCAATATCCGCCGTTTGTTTTCCTTGTATTAGTCACCGTATCGCATGAAAATCATGCCCGGGCCGTACAGGTTACGGGGGAGATTGTAAAGCAGCTGAGTGAGATTGTGTCACCTGGAACAACTATTTTAGGCCCGACACCTTCCACTATTGCACGGATAAAAGATAGATATCGGTATCAGTGCATGATAAAATACAAGCATGAACCTGACTTAATAAACTATTTAGAACAAATTCAATCGGCATATGCTGATGAGATACGGAAGCAGACGCTGCAGTTGTTCATCGATATGCAGCCGTATTATATGATGTGAGGAGGTTCAAAAAGTCCAATAAAAATGACATGGAAAAAAAGGAACTTCTACTAAGAACGTCCACGTCCTGTGGACAACGCAGAAGTCACCATATCCTGTGAAAGCTCGTTAGCTTGCATTTCCGTTGGGGCTGCGATTACTCGTCCCATTAAAAGAGTTGCTCACGTATTTATAAGCATACGTTCCGCTACTCAATGCTGCGCTGCCTCGATCTTCTCGGTCCTTTTTATCGAACTTTTTGAACATAATTTAATCTATATAAATTGAAGTAAGAAATTACACTTTATTTTTCTTATAAAAATGACGAAATAATGATTGAAAACAGTAACTAGCGGAAGAAAAACACGTAGACTCCTGTGGGAAAGCGCGGAGGGAAGACCCCGCAGAAAAAAAGCGAACTTCTTTTTTTCGAGGAGGCTGAGCTCAAGCCCACGGAAAGCGTAGTGTTTTTCTGTAGCGGTAGCTATTAATTTCAATTTATATAACTGGAAGGAAATGAGGGAATAAATTTGAAACGAATCGTTTTTATGGGGACACCAGACTTTGCTGTCCCTGTTTTACAAAAAATTATCGAAAATAACTATGAAGTTGTGCTTGTTGTAACCCAGCCGGACCGGCCGAAAGGAAGAAAAAAAGTTATTACCCCGACTCCGGTCAAAGAAGAAGCCTTAAAACATGGCATAGAGGTATTTCAGCCTGAAAAGCTAAAGAATGACTTTCAAGCGCTGGCAGATGCAAAGCCGGACCTGATTATAACGGCAGCCTACGGGCAAATCCTGCCTAAGGAGGTGCTGGATATAGCACCATTTGGAGCAATAAACGTACATGCTTCCCTGCTTCCGGAACTGCGCGGCGGTGCGCCGATTCATTATTCCATTATACAAGGGAAGCAGAAGTCAGGAGTAACCATCATGTATATGGCGGAAAAACTGGACGCGGGAGATATCCTGACGCAGGTAGAAGTAGAGATAGAAAACACCGATCATGTCGGAACATTGCATGATAAGCTGGCAGAAGCTGGCTCAGACTTGCTTATTCAAACCCTGCCTGATTTATTTGCTTCTAAAATAACACCTCAGAAGCAGGACGAAGCATTAGCAACCTTCGCATCAAACATTAAACGGGAACAAGAAAAGATTGACTGGAATAAACCCGCCGCAGAGATTTATAATCAAATAAGAGGGCTCCACCCTTGGCCTGTTGCATTTACTACCTATCAAGGCAAGGTAATGAAAATCTGGTGGGGAGAAGAAGCAGCAGAAAGCTCATCGTCCAAACCGGCGGGGGAAATTATCTCGAAGGACAGTTCCTCTTTTACAGTGCAGTGCGGACAGCAAACAAGTATAAAGATAACGGAGATTCAACCTGCCGGAAAGAAGCGCATGAACGTAAAAGATTATTTGCAGGCTTCTCAGGACAGGATTCAAATCGGCGTCATACTAGGAGAATAAAATAATTATGAAATATCAACTGAGACAAACCATGCTTGATGTTCTTATTCGGATTGAAAAAGATAAAGGATACAGCAATCTGCTGTTAAATCAGGAATTAAAGCAAAAAGGTTTAATTGAAAAAGATAAAAGATTACTTACAGAAGTAGTCTATGGCACTATACAAAATCAAATAACCATTGACTATTATCTAGCACCATTTATCAAAAATAAGAAAAAAATAGATGTATGGGTGAAACAGCTGTTAAGAATGTCTGTATACCAGATGGTGTATTTAGAAAAAATTCCGGATCATGCTGTGCTTCACGAATCCGTTGAAATTGCTAAGATACGCGGTCATAAGGGGATTGCTTCTTTCGTGAACGGAATATTGCGCAGTATGCAGCGGGACGGTCTGCCGGACCTATCCTTGATAAAGGATCCTGTGGAACGAATCTCAGTGGAGACAAGCCATCCGCTCTGGCTTGTTGAAAGATGGATAGAAATGTATGGCAAAGAACGAACCGAAGCAATGTGCCATGAAAATTTAAAGCATTTCCCTATGTCTATCCGGATTCAGCCTATGAAAACAAATCGTGAAACGGTTATAGAGCAGCTTGAAAGAGAAGGATTCATGGTATCAGCATCCCAATTTTCACCACAGGGTATTTTGATTGAAAAAGGAAATATCTTTAAAACAAATCTTTTGCAGGGGGGGTTCGTAACTATACAGGACCAAAGCTCCATGCTTGCGGCGGAGTCATTAAAATTAGAGCCAGGTATGAAAGTGTTGGATACATGCAGTGCGCCGGGGGGAAAGGTAACGCATATTGCAGAGAAAATGACAGATCAAGGAGATATTCACGCCTATGATCTGCATCAGAAAAAAGTGAAATTAATCGAAGAAAAAGCAGCTGTATTGAATTTACATTCGATATCTGCCCATCAAGGGGATGCCAGAAAACTGAATGAAAAGTATGAAGAAGCAAGCTTTGACCGGATTCTTATCGACGCTCCCTGTTCCGGCTTAGGCGTTATTAACGGCAAGCCTGAAATAAAATATGAAAAACAGGTGCAAGATATTGAACGTCTTGCAGCCATTCAGCTGGATATTGTCCAGGCTGCAGCAAAACTTTTAAAACCAGATGGGCTGCTTATTTACAGCACATGTACAGTTGACAAAGAAGAAAATAACCAAGTAATCCAGAAATTTTTAGAAAAAAATGATGGATTTAGTGTGGACCTCTCCTTTAGAGAGGACCTTTCCGAACAATTAAAACAAGCGCCAGGCTGGTCATCAGAAGGATTACAACTATTCCCCCAAGATTTTCAGACAGATGGATTTTTCCTGACAAGAATCAAACGGAATAGGTAAAGGATGTTTACTAGAGGAAAAAGTTTCATTTAACTTATAGAATGCATAGTTTTAATCTACGGAAGAATGTGCCATAATTATAAAGAAGTCTATACGGATATTTAAATAATGAAAAACGCATATTCCGGTTTTATCAAGGTGTTATTGACTGGGACTGCGATTACTCGTCCCACTGAAGGACTTTTGTAAGATTCCCGATTCGAGAAGAGAGAATCGAAAATTCTAAGCGGGACTTCAGCAGTAAGTAACAGTCTGATTAGTTTAATTATCATTTCGTGGAGGAGAAAAGCCCCGCGAAATGAAGTTTCACTTTATCTTATTTGTGGACATTCATTTACGAAAAGTAATCAGTATTATTTGAGAAGGATATATATTTGGATTTGTAAAGGGGGAGTAGCTCTTGAAAGGACTTTTCTTAACGCATTGCGGACAAGTTCGCAATCATAATGAAGATGCAGGCGGTGTTTTTGAAAATAAAAGCAAGCAGCCAATTGCCATTATTGCTGATGGCATGGGAGGTCATCAAGCAGGTGATGTAGCAAGTATGCTGGCTGTTGATAATATTAAAAACAGATGGGAAGAAACCGAACAAGTTGAAAACACAGATGAGATTGAACAGTGGTTTCAACAAACAATTAAAGAAACAAATGAACAAATTTTTCAGAAATCGCAAGAAAACAAGCAGCTGGAAGGGATGGGGACAACCCTTGTAGCCGTAGTGATAATAGGAGATTCCCTTACGATTGCCCACATTGGGGACAGCCGCTTGTATATTGCCAGAGGCAGTCAGGTTGAACAGCTGACAGAGGATCATTCCTTTGTAAATGAGCTTGTAAAAAGAGGCGAGATTACAGAGGGGGATGCTGAGGTCCATCCTTATAAAAATTACATTATTCGTGCGCTGGGGACAGACGCCAAAGTTGATACAGATGTAAAGACGCTGACATGGCAGGCGGGAGACCGGCTGCTGCTATGTTCAGATGGTCTGTCAGATAAACTCAGTCAAACGGAATTAGCACAACATATTACGGCAGATAACGAGATGGATGAGATAGGTCGCCAACTTGTTGATTTAGCGAATCAGCGCGGTGGAGAAGATAATATATCGCTTATCTTGATAACACATGACGGTTCAGGCTCGGAGGCAGGTGAACCTGCATGAACACGGGACACTTACTAAATGACCGTTATCGAATCGAGAGAAAAATAGGCGGCGGCGGAATGGCTAATGTCTTTCTCGCCAGAGATACCATTCTTGAGCGTGATGTAGCTGTTAAAGCATTGCGTACCGACTATGTACACGACCAGGAGTTTATTGCCCGTTTTGACCGTGAAGCGCAATCTGCAAGCTCTCTCTCTCATCCGAATATTGTCAATATCTTCGACGTCGGTGAAGACGATCAGGTATTGTATATGATTATGGAATATGTAGAGGGGATGACTTTAAAGGAGTATATTCAGCAGTTTGGGCCAATAGAGGTTCCCCTAGCGCTGGATATCATGAAACAGATCGCTTCTGCTATTGCGCTGGCACATGAAAATGATATTATTCATCGTGATATCAAGCCTCAAAATATATTAATTGACCGTTTTGGCCAGGCGAAAGTGACAGATTTCGGGATTGCGATGGCTCTCAGCGCAACCGCATTGACGCAAACCAATTCTATCCTGGGTTCTGTTCATTACCTGTCACCAGAGCAGGCGCGCGGCGGAATGGCAACAAAAAAATCAGATATTTATTCATTAGGTATTGTATTGTTTGAATTATTGACTGGGAAATTGCCTTTTTCTGGGCAATCCCCAGTATCTATTGCATTAAAGCATTTGCAAAGCGATACACCGTCTGTGAAAGAAATCAACCCGGATATCCCGCAGAGTGTAGAGAATATTGTTTTGCAGGCAACAGCTAAAAATTCATTTTATCGTTATGAAGATGTCTATCAGTTTGAGGCAGCTCTTGAAACTGCATTGTCACCGGAAAAATTACATGAGGATCCTTTTACGATTCCGGATGAAGAAGGCGACGAGACAAAAGCGATTCCAATTATTACAGACGATGATTTTTCCGAGGATGATACAGAAGCAGGACGGACGATAGTTCATCAAGCGGATACAGAGCCGACAAAAAGCTACCCGGATGATGACAATAAAAAGAAAAAAGAAAAGAAGAAAAAGAAACCTGCCAGTAAAAAGAAAAAAATTATCTGGATATCGGTTCTATTATTATTACTTATCGGTATCGGAACTGCTGCGGTTGTGTATGCGATGCAGCCTCAAGATGTCACGATAGCCGATTATGTAAATGAACCGGCAGATGAAGCAAGAGAGGCACTGGAAAGTCAAAATCTTCTAGTTGAAATAGAAGAGGTTAATTCGGAGGAAATTGAGGCCGGATATGTGGAGAGAACCAATCCTGTTGCTGGAAGAACAATTAAAGAAGGGGCAGCAATCACTCTGTTTGTCAGTCAAGGGCCAGAACAAGTGGAATTTGGTGATTTTGTCGGAGAAGATTTTGAAGAGGTGGAAGCACAATTGAACCAAGAAGGTTTTGAAGATATTACACCTTTTGAAAGAAACTCTGACCAGCCTGTCGGCGAGATAATTTCGCAGGTGCAGCCGGATCCGGAATCATCTGTCGTTCCAGCAGATACGAAGGTTATTTTTGAAGTCAGTGCTGGACCAGAGATGGTGAGCCTTAATAACCTGACAGGAATGAGTGAAGAAGAAGCACAAGCTTATGTTGATCGTAATGAATTGGTTATGAATAAGCATGAAGAGCATTCAGATGATGTCGAAGAAAGGCTTGTTGTCAGACAATCTCCAGAATCAGGAACAGATATTGAAAAAGGTTCTACCGTTGATGTTTATTTCTCTTTAGGGCCGGAAGAGGAACCGCCGCGGTCTCATTCTGTTTCGTATATGGTTCCATATACGCTTAATAATGAAGAGGAATCAGCTGAAGAAGGCGGAGAAGAGAACGAAGGAAATCAAGAGGAAGACAACGAAGAACAATCATCTGGTGACGGGAATAATGACGAAGAGCAAAACAGCGAATCAGATGAAGAGAATGCAGAGAACGAGGACACAAATAATGAAGATTCGAATAACGAAGATTCCAATAATGAAGAAGCAAATGCAGAGAATGAAGAAGAAACAGAACCGGCAGAACCAGAGGAGCAAACGGTGCGAATCTATATAGGTGACAGTAATAACGATATTTCAGATGTATATCGGGAAGAGACAATAACAGAAGATACCGAAGTGACGTTCACATTAACGATTGCGCCAGGAACGGATGCCGAGTATCGAATCACCAGAGATGACGAGGAAATTACGGAAAGGACTGTATCCTATGATGGAGAGGAAGAGTAGATGGCAGTAGGAAGAATTATTAAAGCATTAAGCGGCTTCTACTATGTACAGTCAAATGAAGGAGTTTATGCTTGCAGGGGCAGAGGGGTATTCCGAAATAAAAAAATCACCCCTCTAGTTGGCGATTTTGTGGAATTTGAAGTTCGTAATGAAGTGGAAGGCTACATTATGAAAGTAAGAGACAGGTCGAATGAGCTTATTCGGCCTCCTATTGCGAATATTGATCAAGTAGGAATTGTCAGTGCCGCAACTTCTCCGGACTTCAATCCGCTATTGCTGGACCGTTTTCTTGTCCTTGTAGAATCAAAGCATATTCAGCCTTTGATTCTTATTACAAAAATGGATTTAATAGCGCAAGCAGAAATCGATAGAATTAAGGAATATCAAACAGCCTATCAGGAGATCGGCTATGAAGTGAAGCTGTTATCATCCAAAGAGCCGGAATGGATTTCCGAAGTAATGCCCTATTTTAAAGATAAGGTGACCGTTTTTGCGGGGCAGTCCGGCGTCGGCAAATCATCGTTATTAAACACACTGGATCCAAATCTGTATTTGGAAACAGCTGAGATTTCAAAAAGTCTTGGAAGGGGAAAGCATACCACAAGGCATGTAGAGCTCCTGGCAATTGGAGAAGGGCTTGTGGCGGACACGCCTGGATTTAGTGCGTTAGAGTTTTCCGATTTAGAGCCGGAAGATTTGGGACCGTGTTTTCCTGAAATCAGACTTCATATGCCGGATTGTAAATTTCGGGGCTGTTTGCATGATAAAGAACCCAAATGTGCAGTGAAAGCAGCTGTTTCGGATGGAGCTATAGCTGACTTCAGATACGATCATTATTTACGTTTCCTAGAAGAAATTAAAACGAGAAAGCCGAGGTATTAATTATGACAAAAATAGCACCTTCTATTTTATCAGCTGATTTTGCCAAGCTTGGAGAAGAAATCAAAGAAGTGGAACAAGCCGGGGCAGATTATATTCATGTTGATGTCATGGATGGACATTTTGTTCCTAACATTACCATTGGTCCTTTAATCGCAGATGCGATTAAACCAATTACAAATTTGCCGTTAGATGTTCATTTAATGATAGAAAATCCAGATGCATATATACCGCAATTTGCTAAAAGTGCATCTATCATTACCGTCCATCAAGAAGCCTGTGTGCATCTGCACCGTACATTACAATTGATTCGCTCCCATGGTGTAAAGCCTGGCGTCGTTATTAACCCGGGCACTTCAGCCGAAGCCATTAAGCCGGTTTTAACGGAAGTGGATCTTGTTTTATTGATGACTGTGAATCCAGGCTTTGGGGGGCAGTCTTTCATTAAAGAAGTTGTCCCTAAGGTTGCCCAGATAGCCTCCTGGCGTGAAGAAATGGGCTTAAGCTTTGAAATAGAAATCGATGGCGGAGTAAATGAGGAAACTGCGCCTGTATGTACGGAAAATGGTGCAGATGTATTAGTCGCAGGAAGTGCTATTTTTAATCAGCGTGACCGAAAAGCAGCCATTGACGTGATTCGCAAGAGTGCAGAGAAACAATGACGCGTGTCGGCATTGTAGGTAATGGTCCGAAAGAACAGTTACCCAATCTGTTAACCTATCAAGAGGAAGTGGATTTTTGGATTGGCGCTGATCGCGGGGCACTTTATTTAGCAGAGCAGGGAATAACGATAGACATTGCACTTGGAGATTTTGATTCTGTCACTGAAAGCGAATATGCTATTATTGAAAAACATGCGGAGCTTTTTGATAAGCACCCGGTGATGAAGAATCAGACGGATTTAGAGATTGCTATCGAGACGGGAAAAAAGAAGGAAGCAAGTGAATTTTACTTGTTTGGAGCAACTGGGGGCAGGCTGGATCATGCATTAATGAATCTGCAGCTGCTTTACCCATTATTACAGCAAGGAAAGCGTGCGGTTATACTTGATAAGGGGAACCGTATTGAAATGCTGAAGCCGGGCAGCTATTCAGTGGAGGAGGAAGGATATTCTTATATTTCTTTTTTAGCATTTACACCTGTGGCTGCCGGATTAACATTGACCGGATTTGTATACCCATTAGAAAATAAAACGATACATTGGGGATCATCTTTATGCATATCTAATGAGCTTAGTCAAAAAAAAGGTACTTTTTCTTTCTCTAAAGGCATACTAATACTAGTAAAGAGTTATGATGCAGTTTAACTAATGATAAGTGTTCAACATTACGATAAAGGGGATTAAGAAGTTCGATACGTCATTTTTAGCGGACTTTTTGAACATCCTTTAGGAGCAAATAGGATAGTTAAACAGGGAGGGCCTTTATAAATGAAATTTTATACGATTAAGCTTCCTAAGTTTGTAGGCGGATTTGTAAAAGTGATTATTGGTGTATTTAAAAAAGAAAAGTAATAGTAAACGAGCTTTTGTCATTAACGGCAAAAGCTTATTTTTTAGAGGAATTTAGAGAAATTCGTTTAGTTGAAAGAGATAATTTAAGAAAAAAAGTAAAGCTGAAAATAATTTCTTTGTGGAGAAAAACCTGAAACTGATAACCATGATATGTATTTATTACTTCTCCAATGATAGTAAAATTTTTTTAGACACAAAAAAACACCATGTGAAACATGGTGTTTTTAAGGCATATGCACATATTTTCGTATATTATACACGTTCTACTTTGCCTGATTTTAATGCACGAGCAGATACATATACTTTCTTCGGTTTTCCATCTACCATAATACGTACTTTTTGTACATTTGCTTTCCAATTACGCTTGTTGGAATTCATAGCGTGAGAACGTTGGTTACCACTACGTGTTTGGCGTCCAGTTACAACACATTTTCTAGCCATGTCATTCCCTCCTTACATTCCAAAATCAGTATACCACTAACTTAATTTATCATAACTTCCCCGATATTGCAATTGAATCTTTTTTATTCGTTAAAGTCTGTGTGCTTTTTGAACATCCTGTGAAAGAAAAATTGCTTGACAGATGAATGAAAATCATCCATTGTAATAATGGAGTTTTTCTTCTGCATAGAATAGAAGGCAATGGTTGAGTGGACAGGTTTTCGAATTCTCGCAGGCTCTCTTTTAAAATGGCAGAGCGTATAGTATAATTTTAACCATATATGGTGGAAAAACGAATGATTAAATGGAAGTGGGCAACGATAACTCGTCCCCTTCAGTTTGTTTGGACAGCGATTAAACATATTTTGTAATAAAAGGAGCTGTAGTTATGTCAATAGAGTTGCATACAAACGATGGACTCGTTACGATAACAACAGATGTTATTGCAACAATAGCTGGTGGAACAGCTGTTGAATGCTATGGAATTGTAGGAATGGCATCGAAAAGCCAAATTAAAGATAATATTTCAGAAATACTGCGCAAAGAGAATTATTCAAAAGGAATTGTCGTGCGTCAAGAAGACGGGAAGCTACATATTGACTTGTATATTATTGTAAGTTATGGTACAAAAATTTCTGAAGTGGCACATAATGTGCAATCACAGGTAAAATATACACTTAGTCAATCCTTAGGTTTAGAAATTGATTCGGTAAATATATTTATTCAAGGTGTCCGAGTAGAAAAGGAATAGAGCAGAAGGAGGAGAAGATGTGGCAGTTGAGAAAATAGATGCAGCGTTATTATCACAGATGGTGCTGACCGGAGCTTACCATCTTTCAAATAATGCACAAAAAATTGACGCATTAAACGTTTTCCCTGTTCCTGACGGGGATACTGGAACAAATATGAACTTAACAATCACTTCTGGAGCAAATGAAGTGAAGAAACTGGAAACAGACAAGGTTTATGAAGTTACAAGTGCCTTTTCGAAGGGATTATTAATGGGAGCCAGAGGGAATTCTGGTGTGATTTTATCCCAGATCTTCCGCGGCTTTGCGAAAGCATGTGAAGGAAAAAAAGAGCTTTATGTAAAAGATTTTGCTGAAGCCTTTGAAGGGGCTGTCCATGCAGCGTATAAGGCGGTTATGAAGCCTGTAGAGGGAACTATTCTTACCGTAGCAAAAGATACCGGAAATAAAGCAATGGAAATTTCCGATAATAATTTGGACATCATTGCATTCATGGAAGAAATTTTAAAAGAAGCAAAAGCATCGTTAAAACGTACTCCTGATCTATTGCCTGTTTTAAAGGAAGTAGGGGTCGTGGACTCGGGCGGTCAAGGTCTGGTGACAATTTATGAAGGCTTTCTTGCTGCGCTAAAGGGTGAAGAACTGCCGGAAGAATCTGATGCTGCTGGTAAAATGGACGAAATGATCAATGCCGAACATCATAAAGTAACTCAGGATTTCATGAATACTGAGGATATTGTATATGGATATTGTACAGAGTTTATGGTGAAATTAGAAGATGAAAAATTAAAAGATCATCCTTTTGATGAAACGACTTTCCGCAATGAATTAAGTGAATGGGGAGATTCCCTCCTTGTTGTTGCGGATGATGAAATTGTAAAAGTGCACGTACATGCTGAAGCTCCAGGCACGTGCTTAAATCTGGCCCAGCAGTATGGCAGCTTGATTAATCTGAAAATCGAAAACATGCGGGAACAGCACACAGCAATTGTCGGAGATAAAAAAGAAGCGCCAAAAGAAAAATCCGCTTATGGCATTGTGACTGTAGCAATGGGAAATGGATTAAAGGAACTGTTTGAAAACTTAGGGGCTGCCGTAGTCATTGAAGGCGGACAGACAATGAACCCGAGCACGAAGGATATTACCGATGCAATTGAAAAAGCAAATGCAAAGAAAATCATTATCCTTCCTAATAATAAAAATATCCAAATGGCAGCGGAGCAGGCGGCAGAATTAGCCGGCGACCATGTTAGAGTGGTTCCGACTAAAACGATACCACAAGGCATCAGTGCTATGCTGTCATTCCATCCCGAATCATCTTTGGATGAAAATAAATCTGTGATGGAAGAGGCAGGAAAGCAAGTACGGAGCGGGCAAATCACTTATGCAGTAAGGGATACCCAAATTGATGGCATCGATATTGCTAAAGGGCATTTTATGGGGATTGATGAAGGAAAGATTGTAACAACACATAAGGAAAAACAAGAAACGGCTCAAGATCTGATTGATAAAATGATTTCGGAGGACAGTGAAATCTTAACGATTCTTTCAGGAGAAGATGTATCTGAAGAAGAAGTCGAAGCATTAGAAGCTTATGTGGAAGAAAAGTATGATGAAATCGAAGTTGAAGTTCATCGCGGAGAACAGCCTATCTATTCTTATATTTTCTCGGTTGAGTAAAAAAAATAAAGAAGCGTCCACTCTGATATTGTAATCAGGCTGGACGCTTCTTTTATTTATATACCAACGATCTTTAAAACAAACTCGATAAAAAACAAAGTGGATATGAGCAGCAGCGGCTTAGATATTTCATTTCTCTTTCCGAGAGCCAGTTGCACTATAGGATAGGCAATAAAACCAAATGCCATTCCATCACCAATACTATAGGTGAATGGAATCATCACTATAATGAGCAGTGCCGGGATACATTCGGAAAATTGATTCCATGGCAAATATTTCATGTTTTGAACCATTAAGAATCCAACAATAATTAGAATCGGGCTCATTGCTGTTGCAGGAATAATGGAAATCCATGGAATAAATACCACCGTAGCCAAAAATAAGAAACCAGCAGTTATCGCTGCTCTGCCAGTCTTTCCTCCTGATGCTATCACAGCTGCATTTTCAGCGCTTGAGATTGTAGGCGATGTCCCAAATATACCAGAAAGAAACGAAGATGTTGCGGTAATCCGATAAGATTTCTGAAAAGATTCAGGTGATTTCAGCATATCTAATTGGCTGGATAGTGTACCCATGTTTTCAAAAATCAAAATTAAAGTCAATGTAAATACAGATAGCCAAAAAGAGATGTCGCCAATTGCTGTAAATGAAGGAATAAATAGTAATTCATCCAAGTTAAAGCTTACAGATGAAACGCCATTTGTCGGAACATTGAATGCCATAGCAATGAAAGTACCAACAATCATGGTGATTAAAAAATTAGCTGGAACCCCTTTTACAAACAGGTAGATAGCAACAAATAATGTAATCAGTCCTGCAATCACAGTTGGCGAAGTAAAATCACCGATTGTAATGACAGTTTGTTCTCCGCTTGTAACAATTCCGCTATTTTCAACACCAATCAGAATTAAGAAAAACCCTAATCCGATTGTTATCCCGTGCTGCAGGGAGTCCGGTATAGCCTCTTTTAAGATGGTGCTGAGCTTCGTAAAGGCGGTAACCATAAATAATAGTCCTGCTAAACAGACAACAGCTAAACCTTCATGGAAACTAAATCCATTATTTCCAATAATTGAAAATGCAAATAACGCATTAATCCCCATACCAGGAATTAAGATGAGAGGAAGTTTTCCGAAAAACCCCATCATGACAGTGCCGGCAAAACTCGCTAAAATGGTTGCTATCATCCCGTTTTCTAATGAAAGCCCTGCTTCACTTAGGATGCTCCCATTTACAACGACGATATATACCGTTGTCAGATAACCGATAACACCAGCAACAATGTCTTTTCTTAACGTATTTTTTTGTTGCATAGGAAACCTCAATATATTATTATCCCTCTCCCGCCCAATAAAGAATGAAATCTTTATCCACAATTGAATATTATAAGAAGATGTTCAGAAAGTCAATATTCCCAGGATTTAGCCTAGATCACTGTAAGAGATTCGAACGCATGGTTGCTTTTTCATGAATAAATTGTGAATGAAACTCGTATTTTTGTTATAATAGTAGTGGAAAGCTAAAACAATTACAGGGCGGTGTTATTTTTATGAAATATAATTCCGTATTCGATATTATCGGTCCGGTTATGGTAGGACCCTCCAGTTCACATACGGCAGGAGCAGCACGTATTGGAAAAGCGGCCCGGAACCTATTTGGAAGACAGCCCGCCTGGGCAAAAATACATCTTTATGAATCATTCGCTAAAACCTATCGGGGACACGGAACAGATTTTGCGCTTGTCGGCGGCCTTTTAGGTATGGAAACCAATGACCCGCAAATTAGTAAATCTTTGCAGCTGGCGAAAGAACAAGGATTAGAGATTGAGTTTATTGAGGATAGTGCAGCAGTAGACCATCCGAATACAGTCCGTATGATTATCGGCGATGACAAAGAACAGCAAGAGCTGATGGGAATATCTATTGGCGGAGGGAAAGTGGAGATTACAGAATTGAACGGCTTTGAGCTCCGTTTATCCGGGAATCATCCCGCTATTCTAATTATGCATAATGACCGTTTTGGCGCGATTGCATCGGTAACGAGAATTCTGGCAAAATATGAATTGAATATTGGACATATGGAAGTAAATCGAAAAGACGTTGGCAAAGAGGCGCTGATGGTTATTGAGGTGGATCAGAATATAGAAGATTCTATATTACAGGAGCTGCAGGCTGCTGACCACATTATCTCTATTGCAAAGATTGTAAGTTAAAAAGGGGGAATTGCGATGTTTCGAACGGTTGCAGAGTTAGTGGAAATGGCAAAAACAGAAAACATCCCCATATCAGAAGTAATGATACGACAAGAAATGGATGTAAAAGAAAAAACGAGAGATGAAGTTTTTGCAGAGATGGAAAAAAATCTTGTCGTTATGGAAAATGCGATCGAGGATGCACTGAAAGGGGTCCAATCCGTAACAGGACTTACTGGCGGAGATGCTGTGAAAGTGCAAAAATATATGAAAGAAAAAACCCCGCTGTCCGGTAATTTAATGATGGACGCGGTCAGTAAAGCAATGGGAACAAATGAAGTAAATGCAGCCATGGGAATCATTTGTGCCACCCCGACTGCCGGGAGCGCTGGTTGTGTGCCCGGCACATTATTTGCGGTGAAAGAACAATTGAATCCGACGAGAGAAGAAATGGTGCGGTATTTATTCACTTCCGGAGCATTCGGCTTCGTGGTGGCAAACAATGCGTTTATTTCTGGTGCAGCAGGCGGGTGTCAAGCGGAAGTCGGGTCGGCAGGAGCAATGGCCTCTGCCGCTATCGTTGAAATGGCCGGAGGTACACCAGAGCAGTCCGCTCATGCTTTTGCAATGACATTAAAAAACATGCTTGGCTTGGTATGTGATCCGGTAGCTGGTTTAGTAGAAGTTCCATGTGTGAAGAGAAATGCCGGAGGATCCTCTCTTGCTATTGTATCTGCAGACTTAGCTTTAGCGGGTGTAGAAAGCCGTATTCCATGTGATGAAGTCATTGGAGCAATGTATCGAATCGGAAAACAAATGCCTTCTTCTTTACGTGAAACAGGGGAAGGCGGCTTGGCTGATACACCAACGGGGCGATTCCTAAAAGAAAAAATCTTTGGGGTATCTGTCTAACAGAAGAAAAGATAAGAAATAGCAATAGCTCCTGCATTTTTTAGTATAGTATAATTTTTAGTATGGATTTAATAGTATTCAGGAATAGCCGCGGCCAGCTCCGAGCGCCAAAAACTAGGAGATTTCACGTCACGCCCTATGATAAAGAAGACATAGCGACTGGCAAGCCGTCAGGCGCAGACAGAGCCATAGTCGAACTTATGCCCTGCGGGTGAAAGTCAACATCGGTTCGTTACCTCACCGTGATTCCTTTATCTCTTTAAATAAAGGAAGTTCGACCAAGGTCGAACCACCCCCAAAGACCGGGGGCGCAATCTCTACGTTTTTCGACGCACACGACGTGCTAGTGCAGGCGTTGCGACATGGACGTCGCGTTCTTAGCCTGCAAGGGCGCTCTGCGCTTTTGGTTTAGAAAAGGATGTTGGAAATGAATGAATCAATCTTAGAAGTGAAAGGTATTGGCGAAAAAGTAGCAGAACAGCTTGCCTTCATGCATATTTACGAGACGAATGATATATTACAATATTTCCCGTATCGATATGATATCTATGAAGAAAAACCTCTGCAAGAACTGGTTCATGATGAGAAGGTTACGATTAAAGGGAAGGTCCTTTACAATCCTTCTCTTACTTTTTTTGGAAAGAAAAAGTCACGGTTAAGCTTCACTGTAGAAGTGGAAGGGATTGCTGTAAAAGCGATTATGTTTAACCGGGCATTCGCAAAGAAACAGATTCAGCAGGGACAAGATATTACCTTAACAGGAAAATGGGACGCGCACCGCCTGCAAATTACAGTCAGTAAATATAAAACAGGAAAAATGGAAGAAAATGATTCCATTACCCCTGTATATTCATTGAAAGGCGATTTAACTTCTTATAAATTCCAAAAGCTTATCAAGCAGGTGCTTGACTCACATGTGGACGATATCACAGAGATTCTTCCTGCTTCTTATTTGGAAAATTATAAGCTTCCGGAAAGGAAAGCTGCAGTAAGGACGATGCATTTTCCGGAGAGCAGGGTTGCTTTAAAGCATGCACGGAGGCGGTTTATCTATGAAGAATTTCTGCTGTTTCAGCTGAAGATGCAATTGATTCGAAAAATAAATCGTGAATCCACCAAGGGGAATGAACAGGATTATCAGGTGAATAAAGTTGAAAGTTTTATTACATCATTGCCGTTTACATTAACCGATGCGCAGCAAAAAGCATTAACTGAAATTTTAAAGGATATGAAAAGTGCTTATCGAATGAACCGGCTGCTTCAAGGCGACGTTGGCTCCGGGAAAACCGCTGTTGCGGCAATTTGTCTATACGCTGCTGTTACAGCTGGTAAGCAGGGAGCTTTAATGGTTCCTACTGAAATTTTAGCGGAACAGCATTTCCAATCCTTTCAAACGATGCTGGAAGGCAGAGCGGACGTTGCTTTGTTAACAGGATCTGTGAAGGGGAAAAAACGAAAAGAGCTGACCCGGCAAATTGAAAATCAAGAAATTGATATTGTGATTGGAACGCATGCACTTATTCAGGAGGATGTCTTATTTAAGGCTTTAGGCTTAGCAATTGTGGATGAGCAGCATCGCTTCGGAGTTGCGCAGCGCAGGACATTGCGAGATAAAGGACTGGATCCGGATGTTTTATTTATGACAGCAACCCCGATTCCCAGAACGCTTGCGATTACAACATTTGGCGATATGGATGTATCCATTATCAATCAGCTTCCTTCCGGGAGAAAAGAGATTGAAACATTATGGGTGAAGGAAAATATGTTTGAACGGATTCTTGATTTTATTCAAGAGCGGGTTAAGCAGGGCGAGCAGGCATATATTATCAGTCCGCTTATTGAGGAATCGGATAAATTAGATATTCAAAACGCTGTTGACCTGTACCATCAGCTGACAGCTTACTACGATAATGAAATGGAAATTGGCTTAATGCATGGCCGCCTATCTTCCGCGGAGAAGGATGAAGTAATGCGCGATTTTGCAGATAACAGGGTAAAGGTGTTAGTTTCAACAACCGTTGTCGAAGTCGGAGTGAACGTTCCGAATGCTACCGTAATGGTAATTTACGATGCAGAACGTTTTGGCTTGTCGCAGCTGCATCAGCTCCGGGGGCGAGTCGGCAGAGGAAGTAAGCAGAGTTACTGTATTCTGATTGCAGAACCCAAAGGGGAAGTAGGCAAAGAGCGGATGCGCATCATGTCAGAAACAAGTGATGGATTTGAACTGTCCGAACAGGACTTGCAATTGCGCGGACCGGGCGATTTTTTTGGCAGAAAACAAAGCGGTATGCCCGAATTTAAAGTAGCTGACATGGTACACGATTACCGCGCGCTGGAAACCGCGCGCCAGGATGCACAGCATATTGTTGAAAATAATTTATTACAATTCGAAGACTACAAGTATTTAAAGGAAATATTATCAGAAGAAGAGGGGCTGCTTGAAAAATTGGATTAGCAGAGACAGCAGTTAAATCAATAGATTACTTGCATAAAAAAGCATGCTATTATATATTACTATTAGTACCAAGTCTTAAAACGAAACTTCACCATCGGCAGTATTCAATAAGCGCTCTTTTTCCCGGATCGGGACAAGAGCCGGGACGGCGATTACATGCCCTTCCGAAGCTATTGTAATATGGCATAAAAAGAATCGGCACCTCTGAAAATATTAGATGAAAGTTTGATGATAGAAATGAGACGATCAAAAGCAGAACGGCAATCGTTATTAAGAGAAAAAATCGAAGGCTCTCCATTTGTAACGGATGAACAGCTTGCGAAGGATTTTCAAGTGAGTATTCAAACGATTCGGCTGGACCGTATGGAGCTGTCTATTCCTGAACTTCGTGAACGGATAAAACATGTTGCTACAAAGCAATGGAATGAAACGGTCAAAGCTTTGCCAGTGGAAGAAGTAATCGGGGATATTATTGATTTGGAGTTGGATGAGCGTGCTATCTCTATGCTCGATATTACATCAGAGTTTGTTTTTTCCAGAAATAAAATTGCCAGAGGGCATCATCTGTTTGCCCAGGCAAATTCATTAGCTGTGGCCGTCATTAATGATGAACTTGCATTAACTGCAAAGTCCACTCTGCGTTTTAAAAGACAGGTTAAGGAAGGCGAAAGAGTGATTGCCAAAGCAGCTGTTAAAGGAAGGGACAAGCGGGGGTATACCATCGTGGAAGTAAACAGCTTTGTTAATAATGAGCCTGTGCTTACAGGTGAATTTTTCATGTTTCATTCCAGTGAAAGCAAAGGAGAATAAATCAATGCGATTAGCGATAGATGCAATGGGAGGCGACCATGCACCAAAGGAAATTGTGTTAGGTGCGATGGAAGCTGTAAAAGAAAATAAAGATTTACAAATTACCCTTTATGGGGATGAAAATCAAATTAAACCAATTTTAACGGACAGCAAGCAAATTAATATCATACATACAGATGAAAAAATAACATCAGAGGATGAACCTGTAAAAGCGGTACGGCGCAAAAAGAATGCTTCGCTTGTTTTAATGGCTAAAGCTGTCAAAGACGGAGAGGCAGATGCCTGTATTTCTGCAGGGAATACGGGTGCATTAATGAGTGCCGGCTTGTTTGTCGTTGGACGTATTCCAGGAATCGACCGTCCTGCATTAAGTCCTACTTTTCCGACAGTGGACGGGCAAGGATTCTTAATGCTGGATGTCGGGGCAAATGTAGATGCAAAACCAGAGCATTTGCTTCAATACGCTATTATGGGCTCTATTTATGTGGAGAGAGTAAGAAATATCAAAAAACCTCGTGTCGGCTTATTAAATGTAGGCACAGAAGATGGTAAAGGGAATGACTTGACGAAAAAAGCTTTTCAGCTTTTAGAAAATGCTCCTATCCACTTTGTGGGAAATGTAGAAGCAAGAGATATATTAAATGGTGTGGCAGATGTTGTAGTGACAGATGGCTTTAGCGGGAATGTAGCACTGAAAACCATGGAAGGTGTTGCAGAAACAATCTTTTCTCTTTTAAAAGGTGCTTTTATGTCTTCCACAAAAACCAAAATTGCTGCGGCGCTTGTTAAAAATGACTTGAAAGGTATAAAAGACCGGTTAGATTACTCAGAGTATGGCGGTGCGGGGTTATTTGGACTTTCTGCACCAGTAATTAAAGCGCACGGATCTTCCAAAAGCCGGGCAATCACCAATGCTGTGAAGCAGGCAGTTTATATGGTTGAGAACAATGTGACCGCAACGATTCAGAATACCATTGAAACGATCAATGAAGAGGAGGAGAAATAAATGAAACGTATTGCATTTATGTTCCCGGGACAAGGGTCGCAGGCTGTTGGCATGGGGAAAGATTTATATGACGCTTATCCGCAGGTGCAGGCTCTGTATCAAGAAGCAAACGAAGTGCTGGATATGGATATCCAGACACTTATGTTTGAAGGACCGAAAGAAACTTTGACGGAAACAGAGAATACACAGCCGGCACTATTATTATCCAGTGTTGCCGTATCCAAGCTCTTAGAAGAAAACGGCATTCAGCCTTCGATGGTTGTTGGACATAGCTTGGGGGAGTACAGTGCATTAGTTGCTGCTGGTGCAATCAAATGGCAGGACGCAATTCAGCTTGTTAAAGTAAGAGGACGTTTAATGGAACAGGCATTTCCAAAAGGGCAGGGAACCATGGCTGCTGTGTTAGGTCTTGGTCAGGACAAGGTTCAGGAAGCACTTGAGCAAGTGAAAGACGAAATTGTAGATATTGCCAATTTAAATTGTCCGGGGCAGATTGTTATTTCCGGTTCTGTTGCAGGCGTGGAACAAGCAGCTGCATTATTAAAAGAAGCAGGAGCAAAACGGGTATTGCCGCTAAATGTAAGCGGACCGTTCCATTCCGGGTTGATGAAGCAGGCTAACGAGGATTTTGCAGCACATTTAAATGAAACAGCTCTAGGAGATGCAAAAACACCTGTTTATGCAAATGTTTCAGCTGATGCAGTAACGGAAAAAGAAACCATGAAAGAATTATTAGTACAGCAGCTCTACTCGCCGGTACGTTTTGAAGAATCGATTCAAAAGATGCTGGAAGAAGATGTGGATGCATTTGTTGAAGTAGGTACAGGTAAAGTACTTTGTGGATTATTGAAAAAAATCGATCGGAAAACAAAAACATTTGCTGTACAGGATCAGGAATCACTCGACGCGTTTATTCGCTGGTACAAGGAGGAAGAATAATGTTACAAGGTCAAACAGCAGTAGTAACGGGAGCTTCCAGAGGGATTGGCAGAGCAATTGCTTTGGAACTGGCAAAAAATGGAGCAAATGTCATTGTAAACTATTCAGGTAGTGAAGCAAAAGCAGAAGAGGTTGTTGGAGAAATTCAGGAGCTCGGAGTAAAAGCAGTTAAAGTACAGGCAAATATTTCTGAGGAAGAATCTGTTAAACAACTCATGAAGCAGGCTGTGGAAGAATTTGGATCGATCGATATATTGGTGAACAATGCCGGTATTACGAAGGATAATTTATTGATGCGAATGAAAGAAGATGAATTCGATCAGGTGATTCAAACCAACCTGAAAGGCACGTTCTTATGTACGAAAGCAGTCACCCGTCAAATGATGAAGCAAAAATCAGGACGTATTATTAATGTAGCTTCCATCGTCGGAGTAAGCGGAAATCCCGGACAGGCTAATTATGTTGCAGCCAAAGCGGGAGTAATTGGTTTAACCAAAACAACCGCAAAAGAGCTTGCTTCACGAAATATCTTAGTGAATGCTGTTGCACCAGGGTTTATTTCTACAGATATGACGGATTTATTAAGTGAAGAACAACAGGAATCTTTATTGCAATTAGTGCCGTTAGCGCGCTTAGGCAAACCGGAAGACGTCGCACGGGTTGTCCGCTTTTTAGCAAGTGAAGATGCAAATTATATTACAGGGCAGACCATTCATATTGACGGTGGAATGGTGATGTAATACAATTGCAGAACAATAAAGAAAAATTGGTATTTGCGAAGCCTTTAGGCAAACACCTCAGTTACACTTTCATTGACTAAAAATGGCCGCATCATGTGACCAGCGTCAATAATAGGACATCATGTCCGTTCTGCTTTTTAATTTTTAAAGTGAAACAAAAAATAATGATATATTTTGAAAGGAGGTGAACGGGTAATGGCAGATGTGTTTGAACAAGTAAAGTCTATTATTTCTGATCGTCTGGATGTAGACGAAGAAAAAGTAGTTTTAGAAGCTTCATTTAAAGATGACCTTGAAGCAGATTCACTAGATGTTGTTGAGCTTGTTATGGAATTAGAAGACGAGTTTGATATTGAAATTGCTGATGAAGATGCTGAAAAGATTAATACAGTAGGTGATGCTGTAGATTACATAAACAGCAAAGCTTAATGAATAAAAACAACCTATGGGAAAGCTTCTTTTTAGAGGCTTTCCCATAGCTATTTAACGTAGTGGTTACCTGTCTTATTGAAAGGTGGTGCTGGTGGCCGTGCTTAATCATGAAATAAATAATTTATTAAAGTATGTGGTAAAATAAAGGTTATATAAGTCAGTATCTGTATGTATTAAAGAATTCCGGCAACGTTTATTTGTTTCTTTAGAAAGTGTGAAATCATTTATTTTATGGGGGTGAAGGAGATTAATTTGGAATTAAGCCAGCTGGAGAATGAATTAGGAATAACTTTTCAACAAAAAGATTTATTAAAGGAAGCATTTACACATTCTTCTTATGTCAATGAATATAAAAAAAGCAAGCTGAATGATAACGAGCGGCTGGAATTTTTAGGAGATGCCGTACTGGAATTAGCTGTTTCACAATATTTATATAGGAATAATCAGGAAATGCCTGAGGGAGAGATGACCAAATTACGTGCAGCTATTGTCTGTGAGGCGTCTTTAACGGTATTTGCAAAACAATTTGACTTTGGGAAATACATCCTTTTAGGTAAAGGAGAAGATAAGACTGGCGGACGTCAAAGACCTGCCATTCTAGCGGATGCATTTGAGGCCTTTTTAGGAGCACTTTATTTAGATCAAGGCTTTGATGCGGTGCTTCGTTTTCTAAATATGCATATTTTCCCTGCATTAACAGTAGATACGTCAACAAGTGTGATGGATTATAAAAGTCATCTTCAGGAAATCGTTCAGCAGCAAAAAGATAGAAAAATTGAGTATGAGATTATTGAAGAGCGCGGACCTTCTCATTATAAAGAGTTTATCGCTCAGGTTGTAATTCAGGGAGAACCCGCTGGAAAAGGAAACGGAAGAACAAAAAAAGAAGCTGAGCAAAAGGCAGCCAGAGCAGCGCTTGAGAAAAAACTTCCAGAATAAAAAAACGTTACGCAAGGATAATTTAGCTGCTTGTTCTTGCGTAACGTTTTTCTTATATTGCATGGCTGAAAAGGTACTGTGGCAACTTTTTCACTGGGATGAGTAATCGAAGCCCCAGTTCCTAAGCGTTGCAGCCTTAGGCTTTCTGTGTCATTTGCGAATGGCTGCTAATTCATTTATAAAGGCCTGTGTTTCTGACGCGCTTAAACGGCCTTTACTGATAACCATATCATACATCCATTTTAAGTCCTCATATTTTTCAAGGTTATAATCCTCTGCGTCCATAATTGAACGATTTACTACCTGTAGCTTTTCAGCTAACTCTTGAAGCATATACTCCATATTTTCCTTGCTTGGCTGCTCTAACTGCATCGTATCCTCCTCTTATTTATCCTCTTCAGGAATTTTATCCGTACATAGAAAAAGTACAAAATAGGAATGAATGGTATTTCAAATGGGCTATGTACGAATAAATAAAATTAATCTTATAACAAGTGTTAATTATAGCATAATTTTTATCCTTCGTTAAAGCATTCCTTTCTGAATTAATAGCATGTCGCGCATAGGCTAAAGTGTCATAATGTGATAAAATATATTAGCTAAACAATTCAAGCAGCGGAAGAAAGAAATAAGTTTCATTTTATTGAAATGTTCACTTTGCCACAGCTTTGGAAATCATAAAGCTGCGTATGAAATGATGAGAGAGGCTGCTGTCAGCCACTTTTTAAAGAATAAGAAAGTATAAAAAAATGCTGAATATAGCCGCTCCAACGGGTTTCATGGGGTGAGTAATCTTAGGCCCAGAAATACACTCCGCTTTCCGTGGACCCCAGGCTCATCTCCTTTAAAGAAGACTTAGCGATTGGCAAGCCGACAGGCGCAGACAGAGCTAAAGTCGCACTTATGCCCTGTGGGTAGAAAAAAAGAAGGTCACTTTTTTTCTGCGGGGTCTTCACACTGGGACTGGGACTGCGATTACTCGTCCCATCAAAAAGCGTCGCTAGAATTAGCTTCATTTCTTTGTAAGAAAGCAAATAAAACATATTTCTTCAAAGATGGGAGCGGATGTTGTCTACTCCTGCGGGAAAAGCAACAGATAGACCTGAGCAGGAAGCGGTTTTCTTACCGTGTGGCTGAACGTTGCCCGCGGAAAGCGACTTCCCGGAGCGGACATCTCTTTGGCAAGAACATCGATATTTTAAAGACCAAGTGGTATTCTTGGTTTTTCTTACGATAACGATAAATAGATACGATAAAATAGAAAGATTAGATTTTTAGGAGAATGATTATGCATTTAAAGCGATTAGAAAGTGTTGGATTTAAATCCTTTGCAGAGCGAATTAACGTAGATTTTGTACCTGGAGTAACAGCGGTAGTAGGTCCGAATGGAAGCGGGAAAAGTAATATTACTGACGCAATCCGCTGGGTGCTGGGTGAACAATCTATGAAATCACTTCGCGGATCCAAAATGGAAGATATTATATTCCAGGGGAGTGACTCGAGATCTCCTTTAAATATCGCTGAAGTTACCCTTGTATTAGACAATAAAGATCAGCGCGTACCGCTGGATTACGAAGAAGTCAGTGTGACAAGAAGGGTTTATCGATCTGGGGAAAGCGAATTTTATATCAATAAACAGGTTTGCCGACTGAAGGATATTGTTGATCTGTTTATTGATTCCGGTCTGGGCAGAGAAGCTTTTTCTATTATCAGTCAGGGAAGAGTGGAGGAGATTCTCAGCTCGAAAGCAGAGGAACGCCGTGTGATTTTTGAGGAAGCAGCAGGCGTTTTAAAATATAAGCAGCGTAAGAAAAAAGCGGAATATAAGCTTGCTGAAACGCAGGAGAACCTGAATCGTGTCGAGGATATTGTTTATGAAATTGAACAGCAGCTGGATCCGTTAGAGGAGCAATCAAAAAAAGCAAAAGAATATCAGACCTTGCAGGCTGAACTTCAAGAAACAGAGATTTCTGTGCTGATTACGGAAATGGAACAAATTCATCAGGAATGGCAGCAGGTATTAGAAAACTTAGCTGTAAACGAAAAAAAACAGAAAGAACAATCCGAAGCCATTCGTCTGATCGAAACGGACGTAGCAAAAGAAAAAAAACATATACAGCAATATGAAACAGAAATAGAGCAGCTGCAGACGGATTTATTAGATATAACAGAACGACTGGAGAAATTTGAAGGAAAGAAGCAACTGTTTGATGAACGCTCCAAGCACGCAGATGAGAATAAAGAAAAGCTTGTACAGCAGTTAGATCGGGTTACTTCAAATGTTCGTGTGCTGGAAAAACAAAAAATAAATGAACAGGAGAAGCTGGCGCAGTTAGAGGCTGAGAAGACTGATACTTTGGCCAGGAAAAAAGAATTAGAAAAGAAATTAGCAATGCGGCCGGAAGATGTAGCTAACCGAATTGAGGATTTAAAAGCGGAGTATATCGAGTTGTTGAACCAGCAGGCTGCTTATCGAAATGAAAAACAATCTGTTGATCGGCAGCAAGAGCAAATTGAAGCAAAAAATAATTCTCAATCCATGAAATTTAAAGATATGCTCACGGAGAGAAATGAGCTGCAAGATAAACAGACAGCTGCGGAAGAGGTCTTGCAGACTTACCAGAACCAGCTGGAAAAGAAGGCGCAGCAATTAAAAACGTTAAAGGCTGAATTGCAATCAGAACGCACACAATATGAGGAAGCGCAATCCAAGCTTTATCAAGGCTATCAATACATTGAAAAAGTAAAGTCAAAAAAAGAAATGCTCGAAGAAATGAAGGAAGACTTTCAGGGCTTCTTTCAGGGCGTCCGTCAGGTGTTACGGGCAAGAGAAGAAGGCAAGCTGAAGGATATAGAAGGGGCGGTTATCGAGTTAATGGATGTCCCTAAAGACTATATTACGGCAGTGGAGACCGTATTAGGCGGACAAGCACAGAATATTGTTGTGGAAACAGACCAGGCGGCAAGAGAAGCGATTAATTGGTTGAAAAAGACCAATAGCGGGCGGGCAACTTTTCTCCCGCTTAAATCGATTCAGCCCCGTTTTTTATCCAGTGAAGGAAAACAGGAAGTAAGGGAGCACCCGGGATTTGTAGGTGTTGCTTCTGATTTAGTGCAGCCGAAAGCTAAAAAATATGAGAAAGCAGTGCAGCATTTAATGGGTAATGTGGTTATTGCTAAAACCTTGCGGGATGCAAATGACATTGCAATAAAACTGCATCGCAGATACCGGATTGTCACGCTGGACGGAGACATGGTCCACCCTGGAGGCTCTATGTCAGGAGGAGCGCAGAAAAAACAAAATCAATCGCTGTTTACCCGCGAAAAAGATCTGCAGGAGCTGCATGCGCGCTTGGCAGAATACAAACAGAAAACAGAGCAATTTGAGCAAGGTGTACAGAAGAAAAAAGATTATTTGCGAGAGCTGGATGAAAAAATCAGCGATACCGAGCAAGAAGTGCAGAAAATGCAAAAAGAGGTGCAGGAAAGTCAAGCTGATTTTCAAACCTTTCAGGCGAAGCTGACATCCATCAATGACAATTTGTCCATCTATGATATGGATAAAAAACAGAATGAACAGAGCCGCACAGAATTAGCGGATCGAAATAAAGTCCTGACAAAAGAATTAGAAGAAATCAATATTAAGCTTCAAACAGTGCAAAAAGAAGTGGATGATTTAACAGAGGAAGAAGCGAAATTAAAAGAGACGCAAGGAAAATTACAGGATGCGTTTTACGAGATCAAAGTAACACTGGCTGAGCAGGAAGAACGCTTTAAAAATCAAAAAGCGAATACAAAAGCTTTGGAGACGCAGCTTGAACGGGCAATTGAGGAAAAAAAACAGGTGGACGAAGAGCTGGAGACAATAACGGCAATAAAAAATCAGGAAGAAACAGAAGAAGAAATGGAAGAGAAAATTGTCAATGCCAGAACTTCCAAACAGAGATTAACGGAAAGCATAGAGAAGCTGCGCACTAAAAGAAAAGAAAGCTTAGACAAACAGCAGTCCCTGGAAGCGAAATTGAAAGAAGCGCAGGAACAATACAGCGTGACGAATGAGCACTATCAAAAACAGGAGGTCAAATCAAACCGCCTGGATGTGGAGCTTGATAACCACCTGCAGCAGCTTGAAAAAGAATACTTGATGACATATGAATTGGCAAAACGTGATTATGCAAAGGTTGAAAATATGGATGAGGCAAAAGCAGTCGTCAGCCGTTTAAAGGATAAAATCAACCAGCTGGGTACGATTAATTTAGGTGCTATTGATGAATATGAGCGTATTTCTGAAAGGTACCAGTTCTTAAAAGAACAAAGAGATGACCTTGTGGAAGGAAAGCGAACGCTATATACTGTTATTGAAGAGATGGACACAGAAATGAAGGAGCGGTTTTCAGCCACTTTTTCAAAAATAAAAGAAGAATTCTCTCAGGTGTTTATGCACTTGTTTGGCGGCGGACATGCTGAATTAAAATTAACAAACCCGGATAATTTATTAGAAACAGGCGTAGATATTATTGCGCAGCCGCCGGGGAAAAAATTGCAGCATTTAAGCCTTTTATCAGGAGGAGAACGAGCATTAACAGCAATCGCCCTTCTCTTTTCCATTTTGCGTGTCCGTCCAGTTCCGTTTTGTATACTGGATGAGGTCGAAGCGGCTTTAGATGAAGCGAATGTAGTCCGCTTTGCCAGGTATGTGAAGCAATTCAGCAAGGATACACAGTTTATCGTCATTACACATCGAAAAGGAACCATGGAGGAAGCAGATGTTCTTTATGGTGTGACGATGCAGGAATCAGGGGTGTCGAGACTGGTTTCTGTCCGATTAGAGGATACAAAAGAATTGATTCAATCGTAGGGGGATATCAATATGGGATTTATGGATAAATTGAAAGCGCGTTTTAAGCAAAACGAGGAAACCAAGGAGGTTTCCGAAAAATATCAGGAAGGTATGAAAAAGACAAGAGATACCTTTTCAGGGAAATTAAATGATTTGATTGCACGTTATCGTAAAGTAGATGAGGATTTCTTTGAAGAATTAGAAGAGGTATTAATTACAGCAGATGTCGGTGTTTCCACTGTGATGGATCTTGTCGAAGAACTTAAAATGGAAGTAAAGCGTCAAAAAATCAAGGATTCCTCTGAAATAAAGGATGTTATTTCAGAAAAGCTTGTAGATATTTATTATGGCGATGAAGATTCGTCCATCCAGCATTTGCAGCTGGATGAAGACGGATTACAGGTTATTCTTGTTGTTGGTGTAAATGGCGTGGGGAAAACAACAAGTATTGGCAAGCTTGCACATCAATTAAAAGCAGATGGAAAAAATGTCATCTTAGCAGCAGGGGATACTTTCCGTGCTGGAGCAATCGACCAACTAGAAATCTGGGGAGAGCGTGCCGACGTTCCTGTAATAAAGCACAGCGAAGGCAGTGACCCTGCTGCGGTTATTTATGATGGAATCAGAGCTGCAAAGTCTCGTGAAGCAGATGTTCTCATTTGTGATACTGCAGGAAGACTTCAGAATAAGGTGAATCTGATGAACGAGCTTGCTAAAGTGAAACGCGTCATTGAACGTGAAATTCCAGGTGCTCCCCATGAAGTTTTGCTGGTTTTGGACGCTACTACCGGTCAAAATGCATTGACACAGGCACGTACCTTTTCAGAGGCAACAGATGTGTCCGGAATTGTCTTGACTAAACTGGATGGTACAGCAAAAGGCGGGATTGTGCTGGCTATTCGTAACGAATTGCAAATTCCGGTGAAGTATGTCGGATTAGGTGAAGGGATCAATGACCTGCAGCAATTTGACGCAGATGCCTTTGTATTTGGATTATTTTCTGATTTAGGAATGAGTGAGGAGAGCGAGAAAACGGAATAGGCGAAACCCGCTTGACTACTTGACAATTTCCGATTGAGTTGGATATGATAAATGTAAAGGAAAATCACTTAACAAGAGGTGTGCCCGTTGCTGGAAAAGACAAATCGGATAAATTATTTATATGATTTTTATCAAGCACTGCTGACTCCAAAACAGCGCAGTTATATGGAAATGTATTATCTGGAAGACTACTCATTAGGTGAGATATCGGAGCTCTTTGAAGTTTCCAGACAAGCTGTATATGATAATATAAAAAGAACAGAAAAAATGTTAGAGTCTTATGAGGATAAGCTTCATCTTTTTTCTAGATTTGAAAAACGTAAGCAAATCATTGTGAAGCTTTCGGAAACGGTAAAAGATCCGGAGGCAAAAAAGTATGTTCAACAATTACTAGATTTAGATTAGGGGGATACCTTCTATGGCATTTGAAGGATTAGCGGACCGTCTCCAAGGTACGATAAAGAAAATTACCGGTAAGGGTAAGGTCTCTGAGCAAGATGTAAAAGAGATGACAAGAGAAGTTCGCCTGGCGCTTTTAGAAGCCGATGTAAACTTCAAAGTTGTAAAACAATTAATTGCCCGGATAAAAGAAAGAGCGGTCGGGCAGGAAGTAATGGAAAGCTTAACACCAGGGCAACAGGTTATTAAAGTTGTAAAAGATGAATTAACGAATTTAATGGGTGGAGAGCAAAGTAAAATTGCTGTCGCCGACCGTTCGCCGACCGTTATTATGATGGTTGGTTTACAAGGTGCAGGTAAAACGACCACCACGGGAAAGCTTGCGAACCATTTACGTAAAAAGCATAACCGTAATCCGTTATTAGTTGCATGTGACGTCTATCGTCCGGCAGCCATTCAACAATTGGAAACGCTCGGTACACAGCTGGATATGCCTGTTTTTTCATTAGGAACAGAAGCAAATCCGGTTGATATTGCCAATCAGGCGATTGCTCAGGCAAAAGAGAATCACAATGATTATGTCATTATTGATACGGCCGGCCGTTTGCATGTAGATGAAAACCTGATGGAAGAATTACAGAAAATCAAAACAGATGTAAAACCAGATGAAATCTTTTTAGTGGTTGATTCCATGACTGGGCAGGATGCTGTTAATGTAGCAGAAAGCTTTAATGAACAGCTTGATATTACAGGAGTTGTTCTGACAAAGTTAGACGGGGATACCCGCGGCGGTGCGGCGCTTTCTATCAAAGCGGTAACGGACAAGCCGATTAAATTTGCCGGGATGGGAGAAAAACTGGATCAGCTGGAAGCCTTCCACCCAGAACGTATGGCATCCAGGATTCTCGGTATGGGGGATGTGCTTTCTTTAATTGAAAAAGCTCAGACCAACGTGGATGAAAAACAGGCAAAAGAATTAGAAGAAAAAATGCGTACGATGTCCTTTACATTTGACGATTTCCTGGAACAAATGGGTCAGGTCCGTGAAATGGGGCCGTTAGATGACTTAATGGCTATGATTCCAGGCTCAAACAAGATGAAAGGCTTGAAGAATGCCCAATTAGATGAAAGCCAATTGACCGAAGTTGAGGCAATTATCCAATCCATGACGAAAAAAGAGCGTCAGGAGCCGAGTATTATCAATGGAAGCAGGAGAAAACGGATTGCAAAAGGTTCGGGAACTTCTGTTGCAGCGGTCAACCGCTTAATAAAGCAATTTTCGGAAATGAAAAAAATGATGAAGCAAATGACCAATATGCAAAAAGGGAAAAAAGGAAAAGGCGGCGGATTTAAATTTCCTTTCATGTAGAGTTGATTTTCATGCTTTTTTGTAATAAAATAAGCTTGTAATGGAAAAATACTTTACAGACTAAAAACTATCTGTTAAAATCAATTCTTGTGATAAGATAATTATTGGAGGTGCAAAGCATGGCAGTAAAAATTCGTTTAAAACGTATGGGTTCTAAAAGAAATCCATTCTATCGTATTGTTGTAGCAGACTCTCGTTCTCCACGTGATGGTCGCTTTATCGAACAAATTGGTACGTACAATCCTGTAGTAAATCCAGTTGAGGTTAAAATAGATGAAGAAAAAGCACTTGATTGGATGACAAAAGGTGCAAAACCAAGCGATACAGTACGTAATCTATTCTCTAACGAAGGCATCATGAAGAATTTTCACGAACAAAAAAATTCTAAATAAGTAGTGTGATATCATGAAAGCCCTGATTAAATCGATTGTTACCTCATTAGTAGATTATCCGGATGATATTGTGATAAAAGAAACGGAAGAAGATTCTAAAGTTACGTATCATTTAACTGTTCATCCGGACGATGTCGGAAAAGTCATTGGCAAAAACGGCCGGATTGCAAAAGCAATACGAACTGTTGTATACGCAGCAAACACTGGTGGTAATAAACGTATTTTTTTGGATATTATGTAAGGTTCGTATTCAGAAAGAATACATTCTTTCTGAATAACTTGGTAAAGGGAAAGCTGACCCTGCTTTTAGGGCTCAACTTTCCCTTTTTACACATTTAAACCCGAATCTATCAGGCAGGAGCTGAATTGAAATGAAATTAATTAAAAAAGTTCCCATTAAGGTAGTCGTGACAGAGGACAGCAAAGAAAAAATCCGCCAAAATTTCACAAATCATAAATTACGTCTTGAACAAGAGTGTCAACAACTCCAATTTGAAATGAGAAAATTAAAGAACAAAAATGCAAATGTTCGTTCAGATATGGAAACTCGGTTTAACCAGGAAATTAAAAATCGCCAGGAAAAAATGAAGCTGTTAGATTTTAAGATAGAACAGTTAGATGAATTAAAAATGGGTAGCGAAATCGTTGAAAAAGAGGTTGAAGCTCTTGTTGAGGTCGAAGTAGGCTCCGATTGGCACCATCTTATGAAGGAGCAGGCTATCGTAATTAAAGATGATAAGGTTATCCGAATCGACGAATGAAATAGGTGAAAAAAGATGCATACAGAGAAATTAAAAATTGGTAAAATCGTGAATACACATGGAATTAAAGGCGAGGTAAAGGTTTTGCGCATTACCGATTTCGAAGAACGTTTTACGCCTGGAAATGAAGTGATTATTTCATCAGACCAGCGTGATATCACATTGGAAATTGGATCACATCGCATTCATAAAGGGTTTGATTTGATTACATTTAAAGGATATGCCAATCTGAATGATGTAGAACAATGGAAAGGCATGAATTTGTATATCGATAAAAATCAAACAGCAGAATTGGAAGAGAACGCGTTTTACTATCATGAAATTATCGGCTGTCAAGTTCAGACAGCGGAGGGAGATACATTAGGGAAAGTGAAAGAAATCCTCTCTCCCGGCGCTAATGATGTCTGGGTAGTACAAAGGCCTGGCAAGAAGGATTTGTTAATACCCTATATTGAAGATGTAGTCAAAAAGGTAGACATTCAGACTGGAGTTATTTCAGTGGAGTTAATGGAAGGGATGTTAGATTAGATGCATATTGATATTCTGACACTTTTCCCGGAAATGTTTTATGGTGTGATGGAAAGTTCTATCCTGAAAAAAGCGGCTGATAAAGATCAGTTTTCTTATCAGCTTGTTGATTTTCGTCATTATTCCACGCAAAAACATAAAAAAGTAGATGATTATCCTTATGGGGGCGGAGCAGGTATGGTACTGACGCCACAGCCTGTATTTGATGCTGTTGAAGCGGTGAAAAAAGAGAGAACTTCCCGTCCGCGTGTTGTTTTGATGTGCCCTCAGGGAGAGCCTTACACACAGAAAAAAGCAGAGGAGCTGGCTCAGGAGGAGCATCTGATTTTTATTTGCGGTCATTACGAAGGATATGATGAGCGAATTCGTGAGCATCTTGTAACGGATGAAATTTCTATAGGAGACTATGTCTTAACTGGTGGAGAATTAGGGGCAATGGTTGTTGTTGACAGTGTTGTTCGTTTATTGCCAGAGGCTCTTGGAAACGAAGCCTCCGCAAAGCAGGATTCTTTTTCGACTGGATTATTGGAACACCCCCATTACACTCGCCCTGCGGATTTTCGCGGGATGAAGGCTCCAGAAGTCCTTTTATCCGGAAACCATGCGAATATTGAAGCCTGGAGAAGGAAAGAATCCTTGAGGCGAACTGCTGAAAGACGCCCTGATTTATTAGAAAATCAACCGTTAGATACAACAGATAAAGAAATACTTCAAGAATTAAAAAATGACGAAAAATAGTTGTGCTTTACGCCATAATATGCTATATTATTAATTGTGCTTATGTGCGTGTAAGCATGTAAAACGATGTTCCGCTGTTCAGATAAAAGGGCATGAGCATTAGTTTGGAAGGAGTGAAAATCATGCAACAAATTATTGCAGACGTAACCAAAGATCAATTACGTACAGACCATCCTGATTTTCGACCTGGTGACACTTTAAAGGTGCACGTGAAGGTTGTAGAGGGAAGTCGTGAGCGTATTCAGGTATTTGAAGGTGTTGTAATTAAACGTCAAAACGGCGGAATCAGCGAAACATTCACAGTAAGAAAAATTTCTTACGGTGTTGGTGTGGAGCGTACTTTCCCATTACATTCACCAAGAGTTGATAAAATTGAAGTTTCTCGTCGCGGTATTGTACGTCGTGCGAAGCTTTACTACCTGCGTAACCTGCGCGGAAAAGCTGCTCGTATTAAAGAACGTCGCTAATCAGCCGGCAGAGGATATGAAACGAATACAAAAGGGCTACGTCAATCATGGCAGTAGCTCTTTTTCATTCTTAAAGAGAACGTTCAAAAAGTCCAATAAAAAGGAATAAAAATAACACGGTGATTAGACGAACTTTTACTAAAATCGCAGTCTCAGGACGTCGCGTTCTTAGCTGACTGGTCCTATTTATCGAACTTTTGAACAGGCACTTTAATAAAAATAATACTACTTAGAATTTGTTTATCTAACACTTACTAGCTACAATATAAGGTAGACTGAAGTTATCGGAGGAAATCAGATGACAGAGAAAGAGCAAAAAAAGAAAAAGAATGAGTGGTTGGAGTGGATAAAAGCTATCCTTCTTGCTGTAGGTTTTGTGTTCTTAGTGCGGATGTTCTTATTTGCGCCTATCGTTGTAGAAGGACCATCGATGCTGCCAACCTTGCATGACCGTGATCAAATGATTGTTAATAAAATTAATTATACGCTTGGAGAACCAGATCGTTTTGACATTGTTGTGTTCCATGCTCCTGAGCAAAATGATTTTATTAAGCGTGTTATTGGACTGCCTGGAGAGCATGTAGCAGTGAGAGATAATGTACTGTATATCGATGGGGAACCGGTAGATGAGCCGTTCTTAAATGATCAGGTCTTTACAAATGATTTCGAACTGGAAGAATTGGAAGAAGGCTATGAAGTGGTTCCTGAGGATTCCGTATTCGTACTAGGCGATAATCGGAGCAACTCAACAGACAGCCGAATTATCGGAGTAGTACCGATGGATGAGGTAGTCGGAGAGGCAAGTCTGGTCTACTGGCCATTGAATCGTATACACTTTAGTGAATAAGGAAGGTGAAAAAATATGCCTATACAGTGGTTTCCCGGTCATATGGCGAAGGCGCGCAGAGAAGTACAGGAGCAATTAAAGCTTGTTGACTTTGTCATTGAACTGGTTGATGCAAGAGCACCGTACTCCTCGCAAAACCCGATGCTGCAAGAGGTTTTAGGGCAAAAACCTAAGCTTGTCTTACTGATGAAAAAAGATTTAGCTGACCCTGCGAAAACAGCTGAATGGATAGCAGGTTATCAGGAGCAGGGGATACAGGCTGCAGCGGTCGATGTGAATCAAAAAGGAGATATACAGCAGGTTGTTCAGCTGGCCAAAGCAATGGGACAAGAAAAGATGGACAAGCTGAAGGCGAAAGGAATTAAGCCGAGACCAGCCAGAGCAATGATCGTTGGTATCCCGAATGTGGGGAAATCTACTTTGATTAACCGGCTTGCCAATAAAAAAATTGCGAAGACGGGAGATCGTCCCGGAATTACTAAACAGCAATTATGGATTAAAATAAAGAAAGACTTCGAATTACTGGATACACCAGGTATTTTATGGCCGAAATTTGAAGAAGAGGCTGTAGGATACCGGCTGGCGGCAATCGGAACAATAAAAGACCAGCTGCTTCCTCTTCAGGATATTACAGCCTTTGTTATTCGCTTCTTATTTGAAGAATATCCGAATTACCTGAAGGAACGCTATGCTGTAGAAGATAGTACGGACATGGTAGAACTATTTGAGGGTATCGGCAGAAAAAGAGGCGCATTAGAAAGCGGCGGTCATGTGAATTTTGATAAAGTATCCGATATCGTTCTTCAAGATTTAAGAACAGGAAAATTAGGCAAGTTCACTTTGGAACAGCCATAAAATATATTTAACAGCCTGCAAGGGATTTTCTTTGTAGGCTATTTTCATATTTATAGAAGATGTTTAAAAAGATAGCTTAACAAGTTTGATAAAATGACGATAATAAAAGAAAGCAGGATAGGTATGAAAAAGCAATCAATCGCAGAAATTAAAGGGTTACTTAAAGAAGGTACCCTGACAGCAGAAGAATGGGAAGTAATTCTTCAAGACGAAAGGAAAGGCGTTCAGACACTGGTACAATCCTATCAGCGTAAACAAGAGCGTGAAAAACGTTTAATTAAACAGTTTGCTGATATGCAGCGCTATGAGAACAATGCATATATGAATGGAATAGAAAATATAGCAGGTGTGGATGAAGTCGGCAGAGGTCCGCTTGCAGGTCCTGTTGTAGCAGCTGCTGTGATTCTTCCAAAAGATTTTCAATTAATCGGGTTAAATGACTCCAAGAAACTAAAAGAAAACGTAAGGGAAGAATACAGCACCTATATCAAAGAGCATGCTGTCAGCTATCATATTTCATTTATAGATAATCAGACTATAGATACGATTAATATTTATGAAGCAACCAAAAAAGCAATGTATGATGCGTTATCAGGGCTGACTCCATCTCCTGAGCATGTACTGGTTGATGCAGTTCATTTGCCCGGCTTAACCTGTTCTCAGGAAGCGATTATCAAGGGAGATGCGTCAAGCGTCAGTATTGCGGCTGCCAGTGTTTTGGCAAAGGTAGCCCGTGATCAGTATATGAAGGAATTACATAAGAAATATCCCGGCTATGATTTTGATAAAAATATGGGATACGGGACCAAAGCACATTTAGAAGGGCTGAATCAATTTGGGGTGACGCCTTACCATAGAACATCATTTGCACCAATAAAAACAATGGGAAAATGATAAAGAAAAAGAGGAGAGCCTATGCGGATTCAAGACAATGTAAAGGCGGCTAAATTACTGCATCCTTCCAAGGCGAATCTGCTTCATAATCTGAAGACAGGGGATATTTTACAAGGAACAGTAAAGCAGCTTTTTCCAAATCAACGAGCAGCCATTCAAATTCAGGGCAGCCAGCTAATTGCCCAGCTGGAGGCTTCTCTTTCTGTGGGCGGAAAATATTTTTTTCAAGTAACATCCCATGAAGGGAAGATGCCTGAATTAAAAGTAATGACTGGTGAGCAGCATAATGGGCAGCAGATGACTCGTCATCTTCTCCAGCAGCTTGGCATCAAAGAAAATAAATTATCGTTCCAGCTGGCCAGTGCGCTTGTCGGAGAACAAGTGCCCATGCAGAGAAGTGATTTGATGCAGGCAATGCAGTATATTCAGGATAACAAAATCTCACAGAAGCAAGCACAGCCTATTCTTATGGAGTTAATGAAAATGCGTATCCCGGTAACGCCAGCTTCATTCCAAGCAGTGCAGGCGTTTCAAAACGGCAATTTTAGTGAGAGCTTAGCGTCGCTGGAACGTTCCCTTCTTCCCGGCCAGCAGCCGATGTTGCGGGCTAGCCTGGAACACATACTTAAAGGTTTTCCTTCTGAACAAAGCGCTGTGCGTGCCATTTTGAGTGCCGATGCTCAAGCTGCAAAGCCTGTTTTATTTCCGCTGCTTCAAAGCCTCGGCTTCGTTTCTAAAGGACTGGACAGACAGGCATGGACAAATATTTTGCAGCAATGGAATTCACCTGTTACACAAACGCCGCCCAATCAAGCGGCGGCTTCAGCTCCATTTACAGCTGGTTTGGAAGAAATAAAGGGGAAGATTCAATCTATTTTAGCTACTCAGCAGCAGCTGACAGCAGAAGCGAAGCCTGTACTACAACAAGGCAATAACACGGCAGCACTGATGAAGCAGAGTATAGAAGCGCAGTTTCCGCAATCTTTTTCAGATAAAGGATTAGGAAATGAAGGAAATGTCCGTCAAATTATCGAGGCTTTATCTGATTCTAAAAATTTTCCAATGTTAGAACGGTTCTCGAATATTTTGGGAACTTCGAATGAAAGAGCGATGAGAATTGTACTGACAGCCGATGCACAAGCTGAGAAACCAGTACTGTTTCCTCTTTTGCAAAACTTAGGAATGGTTTCCAAAGCCCTGGATAAACAAAGCTGGATAAATGCATTAAAGCAATGGAACCCGCCTGTATCACAAAATCAAGGGCCAGTAACCGCGCCATTTACAAGCAGTTTCGAAGGAGTAAAGGAGCAGATTCAGTCTATTTTAGGCAATCAAAAGCAATTAATGACTGAAGCTAAAGCGTTACAAGGAGCACTGATGCAAGGAAACAATGCTGCAGTACAGCCCAAGTCAACTCTGGCTGCTGAGTTTCCGCAGTATTTCGCCAATCAATCACCGGTTACCCAGGAGAGCGGCACCGTGCGTTCATTACTGGAAGCTTTGGCCGAACCGAAAACCTATCAGGCACTGCAGCGGTTCATAAATATATGGATAGCTTCAAATGAAAATACCATCCATGATCCTAAAGAACAGTTCCTGCAGCAAATGCAGTGGGTTCTCCGCGATGCCGGACTGAATGCTGAAAATTCGTTGAAAACAGATGATGCAAACACGATGCAGTTCAAACACTTATTACTAGAAATGCTTCAGAGCAGCAGTGGTGGAATCAGCAGGGATAACGCACAGCAGGTGGTTCATTTTTTAAATGGCATGCAATTAAATAACATGAATGACAGCAGTTATTTTATTCAGGCTAATATACAGATACCTGGACAAAAATTGGGGGTATCCAAGGATATCGATTTGCATTTTGAGGGCAAGAAGACTGCTGACGGGAGGATTGATCCGGAGCATTGCCGTATTATTTTTGACCTGAATCTGCACGGAATGAAAGAAACCATTGTTGATCTGCATGTTCAAAAAAAATCACTGTCTATCACCATCTATAACGATCAGGCTACAACCCCGGTGCTGGTGGAAAAGCTTCGTCCTAATCTGCAGGAAGCATTAGAAAGCATGGATTATCACGTGGCATCAGTTACCTGCAAGCCCTATACGGAAGCAGAAAAACAACAGCGTCAGGCAATAAAAACTGCTGAGGAAAGGCCTGGTTCTGGAAAGGTGGATTTTCGAGTATGAATGAAAAACGAAAAAAAGCAGTTGCCTTAAGCTATGAGCAGAGTATGGACGATGCACCAAGAGTAATGGCTTCAGGAAAAGGCTTTGTTGCAGAAGAAATTATTGAGCGGGCAGAGGCGCATGATATACCAATTTTAGAAGACCCTTCCTTAGTCGAGGTACTGGCTGAATTAAATATCAATGAACAGATTCCAGAGGAGTTATTTCAGGTAGTGTCAGAAGTGTTTGCTTTTATCTATCGGGCAGATAAACAAACTGGAATAGAGAATAGGTGAATAAGAGTTTAGTCAGGAACCATTCATTTTCTATTTTACAACGGTGTCCATACTTTTGGCGGGTTAAGAAATAATATTGATTTTTATGTTCCCTATTTCTTGTTTATTTCCTATATTTTTAATACAATAGTAGTGCATTGATTTTGATAGGAGGATGGAAGATGAACATTCATGAGTACCAAGGTAAACAAGTTTTACGAGAATTTGGTGTAAACGTTCCGAACGGTCATGTTGCTTATTCTGTAGACGAAGCTGTAGAAGCTGCGGAAAAGCTTGGCTCGTCTGTAACCGTTGTCAAGGCGCAAATCCATGCAGGTGGACGCGGTAAAGCCGGCGGGGTAAAGGTAGCAAAGAGTCTGGAGGAAGTTCGTACATATGCGGATGAAATTTTAGGGAAAACGCTTGTAACACATCAGAACGGACCTGACGGCACAGAAGTAAAACGTTTACTTATTGAAGAAGGCTGTGATATTCAGAAAGAATATTACGTAGGGGTAGTTCTTGACCGTGCCACATCAAGAGTTGTTATGATGGCGTCTGAAGAAGGCGGTACAGAAATTGAAGAGGTGGCAGAAGCAACACCTGAAAAAATCTTTAAAGAAGTGATTGACCCTGTTGTTGGTTTATCACCTTATCAAGCTAGAAGACTAGCATTCAATATTAATATTCCGGATGAATTACTGGGTAAAGCAGTTAAATTTATGACTGCACTATATGATGCTTTTGTTGCAAAAGATTGCTCTATCGCAGAAATTAACCCGCTTGTAACTACAGGTGATAACGAAGTTCTTGCGTTGGATGCAAAATTAAACTTTGATGATAACGCACTCTATCGTCAACCAGAAATTGCAGAACTGCGTGACTTAGGCGAGGAAGACGAGAAAGAAATCCAAGCTTCTAAATATGACTTAAGCTATGTTTCATTAGACGGAAACATCGGGTGTATGGTAAACGGCGCCGGCTTAGCAATGTCTACAATGGATATTATTAAGCATTATGGCGGCGATCCGGCTAACTTCCTTGATGTAGGGGGCGGTGCTACAGCCGAAAAAGTAACCGAAGCATTTAAAATCATTCTTTCAGATAAAAATGTAAAAGGAATTTTTGTAAACATTTTTGGCGGAATTATGAAATGTGATGTTATTGCTGAAGGTGTTGTAGAAGCAACGAAGCAAATTGGCTTGACTATACCATTAGTTGTCCGCTTAGAAGGTACAAACGTAGAGCGGGGCAAAGAAATTTTAGATGAATCAGGTCTAAATATTACTTCTGCAACCTCTATGGCAGACGGCGCAGAGAAAATTGTTGCTGCAGTGAAGTAAAGCAGTTACCGTGTATTGACTTACAAATAGAGGACGTAAAAATAGGAAAGGGCGGACTTATAATGAGTGTTTATATTAATAAAGATACAAAAGTAATAGTCCAAGGAATTACAGGTGGAACTGCACGTTTCCATACAAAACAAATGCTGGAATATGGTACAAAAATTGTTGGCGGGGTAACACCGAAAAAAGCAGGTACAGAAGTAGAAGGAGTTCCTGTTTTTAACACAGTTGATGATGCTGTAAAAGCTACTGGAGCAACCGCATCTGTTATCTATGTACCGGCACCTTTTGCTGCAGATGCTATCATTGAAGCAACAGATGCAGAGCTTGATTTAGTTATCTGTATTACAGAACACATTCCGGTAATGGATATGGTGAAAGTGAAACGCTATATGGAAGGCAAGAAAACACGCCTTGTTGGGCCAAACTGCCCTGGTGTGATTACAGCAGATGAAACAAAAATTGGGATTATGCCAGGATATATCCATAAAAAAGGGCATATCGGCGTGGTATCCCGCTCTGGTACATTGACGTATGAAGCTGTTCATCAATTGTCCGAAGCTGGTTATGGACAGACAACTGCTGTCGGTATTGGCGGCGACCCGGTTAACGGGACAAACTTTATTGATGTACTAGAAGAGTTTAACAAAGACTCTGAAACAGAGGCTGTTATTATGATCGGTGAAATCGGCGGTACCGCGGAAGAAGAAGCTGCTGAGTGGGTGAAAGCGAATATGACAAAGCCCGTAGTCGGATTTATCGGCGGAGCAACAGCACCTCCAGGAAAACGTATGGGACATGCCGGTGCTATTATCTCCGGAGGAAAAGGAACAGCTGATGAAAAAATCCGTGTAATGGAATCCTGCGGAATTAAAGTAGCTGCAACTCCTTCTGTTATGGGAGAAACAATGATCGAAGCATTGAAAGAAAATGGTTTAGAGGAAAAATGTAAAACGCATTAAGCATGTTGAAGTACTTTAAGGTACCTGGGCAGAGGATTCTACTTCCTTCTATAATATAGAAGGAAGTAGAATTTTGTCCGGGTTTTTCAGCCTCAATTAAGTAGGAAGGGAAGGATATGGATTGAATTATCTTTTTGATCGGCTGGATTTTATTCATCTCAGCCGGTGCCGTTATGCTACACGTACTTTTATACGCAAGTGGGTACGAACAGATCCTGAACTAAAAAAGATTTATCAGCTGTCCCCGTACGAATTGTCACAAATTATTCGAATTCCTCATCAAAAAGCACAAACCCTCTTGAAAGACCTTCATAATCCGCAATTAAAAAAGAAGATATTGGAAGAATCTAGAGATTTTCATATCATCACAATAGTTGACGAATATTATCCCTCTATGTTAAATACAATTAAAGATGCACCCCTCGTTTTATATGGTTCAGGAAATCTGGATCTTTTAGCAAAGCAGCCGATGCTCAGCGTTATCGGTACAAGAAATCCGTCAAATGAGGCCTTTGGAAAGCTATTTATGGCGATTGCGCCTCTTATTGATGCGAAATGGGTGATTGTCAGTGGAATGGCAAGAGGTGTTGACAGTATGGCACATCGGCTGACACTGAAACGGCAGGGAAATACGATTGCTGTTTTAGGCGGCGGCTTTCGATCCATTTACCCAAGAGAGCATTTGCCGCTTTATCAAAAGATTGTAAAGCAAGGACTGGCTTTATCTGAATACCCGCCAGACGCACCGCCTCAAAAATATCATTTCCCGGAAAGAAATCGAATTATAAGTGGCTTGACAATGGGAACCTTAGTGATAGAAGCAATGAAGAAGAGCGGTACGATGATTACGGTGAATCAAGCCCTTGACCAAGGAAGAGATGTGTTCGCTGTACCGGGCAATCCGCTTTTGGAACAATGTGCCGGGTGTAATCGAATTATTCAGGATGGTGCAAAATTAATTCAATCTGCTGAAGATATTTACACAGAATGGAATTATAGTTTTCGATTATTCAATAAATAGTGTTTGACAAAAACGTATTCTATCTATAGTATTAGGAAAGATTTCTATTCGTAAATTGTCAACCTCATTATGGGAGGAACGTACATGTCAGATTATCTCGTTATCGTTGAGTCGCCAGCGAAAGCAAAGACGATTGAACGGTATTTAGGAAAAAAATATACAGTAAAAGCTTCCATGGGGCATCTTCGCGATTTGCCAAAAAGTCAAATGGGAGTAGACGTTGAGGAAAATTATAAATTAAAGTATATTACTATTCGCGGAAAAGGGGATATACTTAAAGATTTAAGAAAATCAGCAAAAAAAGCCAAAAAAATCTATCTCGCAGCCGATCCGGATCGCGAGGGAGAAGCAATTGCATGGCATTTAGCTCATGTTTTAAATGTGGATGAAAATTCAAAATGCCGGGTTGTTTTTAACGAAATTACTAAGGATGCCATTAAAGAATCCTTTAAGAATCCCCGGGCGATAGATTTAGACTTGGTTGATGCGCAACAGGCCCGCCGCGTTCTCGATCGTTTAGTAGGCTATAATATCAGTCCTATACTATGGAAGAAAGTGAAAAAAGGATTGAGTGCCGGACGAGTACAGTCTGTTGCTTTAAAAATGATTATTGATAGAGAAAAAGAAATTGAGAATTTCCAGCCGGAAGAATACTGGTCTATCGACGGATTATTTGCAAAAGGAAACGAAACATTTGAAGGCGCCTTTTATGGTGTCGATGGTAAAAAAACAAAGCTTAAAACAAAAGATGATGTGGAAGAGGTTAAAAAGAAGCTGGACGGAAAAGAGTTCACCATTCAAAGTGTGAAAAAAAGAGAAAGAAAACGAAATCCAGCACATCCATTTACTACTTCATCCCTTCAACAGGAAGCAGCAAGAAAACTTAACTTCCGTGCAAAGAAAACGATGATGATTGCCCAGCAATTATATGAAGGTATTGATTTAGGGCGTTCTTCAGGCGGGATTACTGGATTAATTACGTATATGCGTACAGATTCCACACGAATCTCAGATGGGGCGAAGGAAGAAGTAAAAGGCTACATCAAAGAGAACTATGGCGAAACGTATCTTGGCAAGCAAAGCCCTGTTAAAAATAAAAGCGGCGCGCAAGATGCCCATGAAGCCATTCGCCCGACTTCCACTTTACGGGACCCTAAGGCATTAAAAAATATTTTATCAAGAGATCAGCTGCGTTTGTACAAACTGATCTGGGAACGCTTTGTTGCCAGTCAAATGGCGCCTGCTGTAATGGATACGATGACTGTCCACCTGTTAAACAATGGGGTGGAGTTTCGTGCAACCGGTTCAAAGATAAAATTCAAAGGGTTTATGAAAGTTTATGTGGAAGGCAACGATGACAATAAAAAACAGGAAGATAAAATATTGCCGGAGCTGGAAGAGGGAATGAAAGTTGAATCGAAAGAAGTGAAGCCGAATCAACATTTCACCCAGCCGCCTCCACGGTATACTGATGCAAGACTGGTTAAAACAATGGAAGAAATGGGCATTGGCCGGCCGTCTACTTATGCACCAACGCTGGATACGATTCAGCGCAGAGGCTACGTATCCATGGATAATAAGCGGTTTGTGCCAACGGAGCTTGGAACCATCGTCTGCGAGCTTGTAGAAGAGTTTTTCCCTGAAGTCATTGATGCAGAATTCACTGCCAAAATGGAAACAGACTTAGACTCTGTTGAGGAAGGGAAAACAGCCTGGATACAAATTATTGACGATTTCTACCAGGACTTCAGCAAACGGCTTGAAAAAGCAGATGCTGAGATGGAAAAGGTAGAAATACGTGATGAGCCTGCCGGAATTACCTGTGAAGAATGCGGACACGAAATGGTATATAAAATGGGCCGCTATGGGAAGTTTCTAGCTTGCTCCAATTTCCCTGAATGCAGAAATACAAAACCGATTTTAAAGAAAATTGGTGTCACTTGTCCGAAATGTCAAGAGGGGGATGTTGTAGAAAGGAAATCAAAGAAAAAAAGAACTTTCTATGGCTGTGACCAATTTCCGGAATGTGATTTTGTATCATGGGATAAACCGATTGCCAGAACGTGTCCAAAATGTGACTCCATGCTGGTTGAAAAGAAAAGTAAAAAAGAAACGCAAGTTCAATGCTCTAATTGTGAATATAAGGAAGTTGCACAGAAGTAGCTGATATCATCAGCTGCTTCTGTTCTGCTGTGTGTGAAGAAATGTAAAATAAATAATAAAAAGAGATGCATCGTGTTAGTTAGAAACGTTGAATTAGACGTATAATAATCGTTAAAGTTGACTAAAATTATAATTGTTATTAAAATCTATTTGGTAAGGCATTTCCCTTTACAGAAGCTGTTCAACTATTTAGCAGGAAGACCCCAAGCTATTGGAGCAGTTATTTATCGTTTTGTGGATACACTTATAGAATGGAAATAAACAGGATCTTCAGATACTCCTAACCACCCTTTCGTTGTTTTTTCACTTCATCGAATATTCATAACTCTAAGCACCTTTCTGAATTTTATTACAATTTAGTTAAATTCATTGCAATCTCAGAAGGAGTGTGCTATGCTTTATCCGTTATACGATGATGAGGTGACTTCTTTGTGAATTTAAAAACATACATGGACCAGTTTATAGAGTATTTACAAATTGAAAAAAATGCTTCACCGTATACCATTCAATTTTATCGGACTGATTTAGAAACATTCGAAGCTTTTATGCAAAGAGAAGAAGTATATGATTTAAAAGATGTAACCTACCGGGAAGTCCGGATATTTCTTACAGAGTTATATAACAATGCGTTAAGCAAAAGGTCTGTCTCCAGAAAAATATCTTCACTGAGAAGCTTTTACCGTTTTTTGGAACGGGAGAAGCTGATTGTGGGGAATCCGTTTACGCAGCTTTCACTCCCTAAGTCAGAAAAACCTGTCCCAGGCTTTTTGTATGAAGAGGAGTTGGAGAAGCTTTTTTGTGTGAGTGATTTGACGACAAATTTAGGGCAGCGCAATCAAGCGCTGCTGGAGGTTCTGTATGGAACCGGAATCCGCGTCAGCGAGTGTCAGCAATTGCGCTTGCAGGATATTGATTTTTCGATTGGAACTATTTTTGTAAAAGGGAAAGGGCGGAAAGAACGTTATGTCCCCTTTGGCAGTTTCGCGGAAGCGGCTTTAGAAAAGTATCTGTTCCACGGAAGGAAAAAATTACTGAATAAATCAAATAACAAAACAGAGAATGTATTTCTAAATGCAAGAGGAAATCCGATAACCACAAGAGGCATTCGTACTGTGTTAAATAAAATAGTAGAAAAAGCTTCTATAAATATTCAAGTGCATCCTCATAAGCTCAGGCATACTTTTGCAACGCATATGTTGAATGAGGGAGCTGATTTAAGGTCTGTGCAGGAACTATTAGGACATGAAAGTTTATCCTCTACCCAAATATATACGCACGTTTCAAAAGAGCATTTGAAGAAGGCTTATATGAAAAGCCATCCGCGCGCAAATGATAAAAAATAAGTGAGGTGGATATATGGACTCCCAAATGCATGCTACAACCATATTTGCGGTGCAGCATAATGGAAAATGTGCCATGAGCGGTGACGGCCAGGTGACACTTGGCAATGCCGTCATTATGAAGCAAACCGCAAAAAAAGTGAGAACTTTGTATAATGGAGAAGTTCTGGCTGGGTTTGCCGGATCTGTGGCAGATGCCTTCACATTATTTGAGAAATTTGAAGGTAAGCTACAAGCATTTAATGGCAATTTGACAAGAGCTGCTGTCGAATTAGCAAAAGAATGGCGTTCTGATAAAGTTCTCAGAAAGCTCGAAGCTATGCTGATAGTCATGAATAAAGAAAATATGTACCTTGTATCCGGCACAGGAGAAGTTATTGAGCCGGACGACGGGATACTTGCTATTGGTTCTGGAGGCAACTATGCGTTAAGCGCCGGCAGAGCATTGCTTCAAAAAGCACCGCAGTTATCTGCTGCTGAGATTGCGCAAACTGCGTTAGAAATTGCAGGAGATATTTGTGTGTTTACGAATGATCAGATTACGTTAGAAGTACTGGAATAATCGTTTCTTTCTTTTTGAATGAACGCTTTTAATGAAGTCTTGACAAAGGAGGATGCTTTTGATGACGGTGGATTTAACGCCAAAGCAAATAGTGAATCAATTAGACAGATATATTATAGGGCAAAAGCAAGCGAAAAAATCGGTGGCAGTAGCTCTGAGAAATCGCTATAGGCGAATGAAGCTTGATGAAGAATTTCAAGATGAGGTCGTGCCCAAAAATATTTTAATGATTGGTCCGACTGGTGTAGGTAAAACAGAAATTGCCAGACGGCTTGCAAAGCTGGTCGGTGCACCGTTTGTTAAAGTAGAAGCTACAAAATTCACAGAAGTTGGTTATGTCGGCAGAGACGTGGAATCAATGGTTCGTGATTTAGTGGAAAAAGCTGTACGAATGGTGAAAGAAGAAAAGATGGAAGATGTCATGGAGCGGGCGGAGCAGGAAGCAAATCAAAAACTTGTTAAACTGCTTGTACCACAGACAAAAACTAAAAACTCCGTGAAAAACCCTTTTGAAATGTTGTTTCAAGGCTCTGATTCAGATGAAGATCAAGAAGATGATGCTTCGAATGAAGAATCAGAGATAAGGACCAAAAGAAAACGAACAGCTCATCAGCTGGCATTAGGTGAGTTAGAAGACCATTATGTTTCTATTGAAGTAGAAGAAATTCCGCCTTCAATGTTTGACATGCTGCAAGGTTCGGGAATGGAACAAATGGGGATGAACATGCAGGATGCTTTTGGTCAGTTCATGCCCAAAAAGAAGAAGAAAAGGAAACTAACCGTTTCTGAGGCAAGAAAAGTGTTGACCCAGCAAGAGGCGCAAAAGCTTGTCGATATGGATGAGGTCACTCAAGAAGCGATTAACCGCTCTGAACGAACAGGTATCATTTTCATTGACGAAATTGATAAAGTAGCAGGCAAACAAGAAGGCTCTGCAAATGTTTCCAGAGAAGGTGTACAAAGGGATATTCTGCCGATTGTGGAAGGATCAACGATTGTCACCAAGCATGGAACCTTGAAGACGGATCATATCCTATTTATCGCTGCAGGAGCTTTTCATATGTCGAAACCTTCTGATTTGATTCCTGAGCTGCAAGGCAGGTTTCCAATTCGCGTAGAGTTGGAGAAGCTTACAATCAATGAATTTAAGCAAATTTTAACAGAGCCTTCCAATGCCTTATTAAAACAATATAAGCAAATGCTAGAAACAGAAGGTATAAAACTTAAATTTACGGACGAAGCTATAGAGAGACTTGCGCAAATTGCTTATGATGTGAACCAGGAGACCGACAACATTGGGGCTCGCAGATTACACACAATCTTGGAAAAATTATTAGAGGACCTATCCTATGAAGCTCCTGATATTTCAATGACAGAAGTTGAAATTACAAAAGGGTATGTTAATGATAAGCTTTCGACAATTGCTCAAAACAAGGATCTCAGTCAATTTATATTATAATTTAAAATACCAAAATGGAGGAATATCAAATGGATTTATTAACGAGAGCAAGAAAAATTAATGCAATGTTACAAACGGCAACAGGAAAGTCAGTGAATTTCAATGAAATGTCAGCATCATTGCGTGATGTGATTCGCGGGAATGTATATATTGTCAGCAGACGCGGAAAATTATTAGGTGTCGCAGTGAACCAAGAGGTTGAAAATGACCGTATGAAATCTATGCTTGAAGAAAAACAATTTCCTGTAGAATATACAGAAGGATTACAAGAAATCCGTGAAACAACTGCAAACTTGGATATTGAAAACAAACACACAGTATTCCCTGTAGAAAATAAAGAGTTATTCAAAGACGGCTATACGACTATTGTTCCAATTATCGGCGGAGGAGAACGCTTAGGAACGTTAATCATCGGCCGTGTGAACGAAACATTTAATGATGATGATTTATTGTTGGCTGAATACGGTGCAACGGTAGTAGGCATGGAGATTCTTCATGAAAAAACGGAAGAAATTGAAATGGAAGCTCGAAGCAAAGCTGTTGTACAAATGGCAATCAGCTCTCTGTCTTACAGTGAACTGGAAGCAATCGATCATATTTTTGAAGAGTTAAATGGAAAAGAAGGCTTATTAGTAGCAAGTAAAATTGCTGACCGTGTAGGAATTACCCGTTCTGTTATTGTTAACGCACTTCGCAAGCTGGAAAGTGCAGGAGTTATCGAATCTCGTTCTCTAGGTATGAAAGGAACGTATATTAAAGTATTAAATGATAAATTCTTAGTAGAATTAGAAAAAATCCGTACACGCTAAAAAGTAAATAAACTTAAAAATGCTGTGAGGGAAATATTTCTTCACAGTTTTTTTTATGTGCGAATAAGGAAGGATATTGCGTTTTATAACATATTTTCTGTCGGTGACTAACTAAAGTCCCGATTTTTTATGTTCAGTAATAATAGCAACGGAAAGTCTGCGGTTCTAGCAGGCTAATTTTATTTTGGCGACTTTTTGAACAAGAACGATTAGTAAATTATATTTAATAAATATTTTTAATGAGTATATTGAATTCCTTTATTTTAAAAGGTAGAATGGAAATAAGGTCTAATGACCTGTTTTTCTATGTATATTTGGTTATGGAGAATGTATTATAGAATTTGCAGCTGATACAAAGCTTGCGAGGGCATTTGTGGAAAACAACAAATAAAAATCATTTATAGGGCCTTTTGGTCTAGTAAAAATGAATGATTTTTTAATTTGTCAATAATAATGTAGAAATTGCATAGACTTTGTCTATCACTTAATTTAAAATTAATTCGTATAAACAATGTAATTTATGGGTGTTTATGAAAAAAAAGAGGTGTAAAGAATAAAATGGATTTATTTAGCGGCACGATTGGTAACTTAGAAAATTCGATACAGTACGCTTCTGCAAAAAATAATGTTATTTCTAATAATATTTCAAATGCTGATACACCAAATTATAAAGCTGATAAAGTAAGTTTTAAATCCGCTTTAGAAAATGAGATGTCTGGACTTCAAGCTAGAACAACCAATGAACGTCATTTGAACTTTGGTGAAGAAGAGAACCGTCCGTACCGTATTGTGAAGGACGCGTCAACTACATATAATCACAATGGGAATAATGTCGATATTGATAGAGAAATGTCAGAACTGGCTAAAAATCAAATTTATTACAATAGCCTTATCGATCGTATGAATGGAAAATTCAGCAGCTTACAATCTGTCATTCGAGGAGGTAATTAAAATTGTCTATCTTTCAATCAATGGATGCCAGCGCAAGCGGTTTGACCTCACAGAGATTACGTATGGATCTGGTGTCCTCTAACTTGGCAAATGCACAGACAACCAGAGCAACCCAAAATGCTGATGGAGAGTTTGAACCGTATCGCCGGAAAATGGCAACATTTGGCACAGGGCAGCCTTCCTTTAAGCAGATGTTAAAGCATGCAGAAGGAAATAATGCCTCTGGCGGCGGTGTGCGTGCAACTGGAATAGTAGAGGATCAGACACCGTTTGAACTTGTATATAATCCGGAGCACCCCGATGCAAATGAAGACGGCTATGTAGAAATGCCCAATGTAGACCCGTTAAAAGAAATGGTTGATTTAATGAGTGCTTCCCGCTCCTATGAAGCAAATGTAACTGCTTTTAATGCGAGTAAGGGAATGCTTATGAAAACATTAGAAATTGGACAATAAAAAGGTAAAGGTGGTAGAACAAAATGAATACGATTGGAACTTATCTCCCTCCAGTAAACCCGGTTGAAGAAGGGCAATCTTCGCGGTTAACTCCAAGTCAAGCACAAAGTAATTTCTCTTCCATGTTAAAAAATGCTATAGAGGATTTAAATCATATTCAATTAGAATCTGATAATAAAACGAATGGATTAGCAAATGGCAGTGTGGAGAATCTGCATGATGTGATGATAACTGCTCAAAAAGCAAGCGTCACACTGGAAACAGGTGTCCAAGTACAGAGTAAAGTAATCGATGCCTACAATGAGATTATGCGGATGCAGGTATAATGATAATAATTAAGCTGAAAATGTTTGTTCAAAAAAGTACAAACAAAGAATCAGCTTACGGCTTGGATAGGGTGATGCATTATATCCGAAAAATATTCCAATGCAGGAATTACATGATGCAGCTGCTCTTAACATAGAAAGTTTTTATGATAAGTTATTTTAATTGGACTTTTTGAACAATCTTAAGTGTACAGAGAATAGTTTTGAATTTAGTGAGGGTAGTGTATATGAAAGAGAAATTACAAAAATGGAGAGAATCCACTTTTACTTTTTGGAAATCCAGATCGAAGGGGCAAAAAGGGACGATGATCGGCGGAGCAGTATTAATCGTTTTGTTAATTGCTGCGGTAACTTTTTTTAGTTCCAATTCAAACTATGTTCCTTTGTATAATAATTTGTCCATGCAGGAAGCCGGCCAAATTACAACGGAGTTAGATACCAGAACAGTGCCATATGAGCTTGAAAATGGCGGAACTACCATTCTGGTGCCTGAGGAGCAGGTTGATTCGTTATTATTAGAATTTGCTTCTATGGGGCTTCCAAACAGCGGGAGTATAGATTATTCTTTTTTTAGTGAAAATGCCTCATGGGGTATTACGGAGAATGAATTCAGTGTCATGAAACTAGATGCGATGCAAACAGAGCTCGGGAATTTAATTTCAGGAATTGAAGGTATACAAGATGCAAATGTCATGATAAACATGCCTGAACAGCCTGTGTTTGCCGATGAAGCAACAGGAGAAGCCAGTGTTGCTATTATGTTACATACACAGCCGGGATATCAATTTGAGGGAAATCAAGTAGACGGTCTATATCATCTGGTGTCAAAGGCAATCCCTAATTTAGATGCAGAAGATATTATTATTATGAATCAGTACTTTGAATATTATGACCAGGAAACGCAATTAGCCGGCGGTCAGGATACATACTCAAATCAGCAAACCATTAAAAAAGATGTAGAACGTGATATTCAGCGCAGGCTGCAGCAAATGCTCGGAACAATGGTAGGAAATGAAAATATTGTTGTTTCCGTTACGGCAGATATTGATTTTTCACAAGAAAACCGTACAGAAGAATTAGTGGAGCCTGTTGATCTTGAAGCAATGGAAGGAATACCGGTCAGTCTGGAGACGATTCAAGAATCTTACACTGGTCAAGGAGCCCCGGATGGCGTTGCAGGAGCCGGGGAAGAAGATGTTGCGAACTTTCCTGCTGAAGAAGGGGACAATGACGGGGACTATGAATTAGATAGAGAAACAATCAATTATGAATTTAACCGTATCCGCCGTGAGATAGTGGAAAGCCCTTATCAAATCAGAGACCTTGGCATACAGGTGGCAGTTAACAGCACAAGACAAGGAGAAGATGGAGAAATAGAATTTTTAAACCAGCAGGAACAGACAGATGTGGAAGAAGGTGTGGAATCCATTTTGAATTCCATCATAGAAACATCGGTTGACGGAGATTTACAGGATATGGAGGAAGAAGCTGAACCGAATACCTCGATTGTGTTTCAGGAATTCAGCACTTCAGTCGGGGAGCAGGAAGAACCGTCAGGAGCAGGAATCCCTATATGGCTTTATATTGTTGGCGGAATTTTACTAATTGTCATCATTATTTTACTCTTTATGCTCAGAAGGAACCGTACAGAGGAAGAATGGCTGGAAGAGGAAATTGAGGAAGAGCAGCCGTTAGCTTCTGTAGCAGATAATGAAGAACCAATTATTCCTGAACTTCCTAGAGAAGATACAGAAGAAGTTATCAGGAGAAAACAATTGGAGAAAATTGCAAACGAAAAACCAGAAGAATTTGCGAAATTATTACGCAGCTGGATGAATGAGGATTAGGAGGTTTTATTTATGGCAAGAAAAAATACACTGACAGGCAGACAAAAAGCAGCCATTCTTTTAATCTCATTAGGTCCGGATGTATCAGCACAAGTGTATAAGTATCTATCAGAGGAAGAAATTGAAAAGCTGAGCTTAGATATTTCCTCTGTTAAAAAGGTAGATTCTAATTTAAAAGAAGATATATTAAATCAGTTCCATCAAATTGCTGTGGCACAAGACTATATCTCTCAGGGAGGGATTGGATATGCTAAAACGGTGTTGGAAAAAGCATTCGGGAAGCAGGAGGCATCCAGTATTATTAATCGCCTGACTTCTTCCTTGCAGGTGAGACCGTTTGATTTTGCGAGAAAAGCAGACCCGCAGCAGGTTTTGAATTATATTCAGGGAGAGCATCCGCAAACTATTGCACTGATCCTCTCTTATCTGGATGCGGAACAGAGCGGTCAAATCCTTTCTGCACTGCCCAAAAATGTACAGGCGGAGGTGGCCAGCAGAATTGCTACGATGGACTCCACCTCTCCAGAGATTATCAGTCAAATAGAGCAGGTGCTGGAGAAAAATATATCTTCATCCATGACAGAAGATTATACACAGACGGGCGGTATCCAAACGGTGGTAGAAGTACTGAATGGAGTCGATCGTTCTACAGAAAGAACGATATTAGAAGCTCTGGAGTCACAGGACCCGGATTTGGCGGAAGAGATCAAGAAAAGAATGTTTGTATTTGAAGATATTGTTACATTGGATAACCGGGCGATTCAGCGTGTTATCAGAGAAGTTGACAATGATGACCTGCGATTATCTCTCAAAGTAGCAAGCAATGAAGTGAAGGACATTGTGTTCCAAAATATGTCTGAACGGATGGTGACCACCTTTAAAGAGGAAATGGAATTTATGGGGCCGGTGCGTCTAAAAGATGTGGAAGAGGCACAAACAAGAATTGTCAATGTGATACGCGGTCTGGAAGAAAAAGGAGAAATTGTTGTGGCACGAGGCGGAGGAGACGATATTATTGTCTGATGTAAAAAAACAAATATCGATTAAACCAATTGAGTCTATTGTTACACGAGCCAATGCTCCTCAAGATGACGCAAAAGAAGTACACCAGCAATTAACGGAGGCGATTTCCTGCCAAAAACAGGAATTAGCTTCCATTGAAGAAAAGCAGAAAAAGCGGGTAGAAGAAGCGGATAACCAGATAGAGGAAGCACGGAAAAAATGGGAAACAGAAAAGCAAGAGCTAATAGAGCTTGCCCGGAAACAAGGATTCCACAAGGGTTATGAGGATGGAAAACAAGAAGCTTATACACAGTTTGAATACAAACTGCAGGAGGCAAATCATATCGTTGATATAGCGAAAGAGGACTATCATCAAACATTGGAAAAGCAATCAGAAAGTATTGTAGAAATAGCCATGGCGACAGCGAATAAAGTTTTACATAATGAGCTGAAGGAGCAGCCGGATTATATTAGAACATTAATAAAGGATGCACTTGATGAAGTGAAATCTCAGCCAATTATTAGCATTGTTATCCACCCGGATTATTATGAGGAGGTTCATTCCTATCAGGAAGAACTGCAGCGCATAATCGGGGATGAAACGAAACTTTCTATCCACGCTGATATGAACATTCAGCCGACAGACTGTATTATCCAATACCCGCACGGTCAGATAGAAACAAGTGTGAATACACAGCTTGAAAAAATCCGGGAAGCATTAATGGATTATGTCATGGAGGATGCCGAATGAATAAAGAGGCCTTGATTTCAGTCATAGAGAAGACCATTCCATATAAACGGTATGGGAAAGTGATTCGTGTTGTAGGTTTGATGATTGAATCGGAAGGACCTGCAGCAAACATCGGCGAGGTTTGTTACATTCATACGAGCTCTGATAAGGGAGAGCCTATTTTAGCAGAAGTGGTAGGGTTTCAAAATGAAAAAATCATTTTAATGCCTTATCGGGAAGTAAACGAAGTGGGTTCAGGCTGTTTAGTAGAAGCTACTGGAAATCCATTAAACGTAAAAGTTGGCCGGAGCTTGATAGGACATGTGCTGGATCCGTTGGGAAAACCACTTTTAGACGGCGAAGCACTGCCTAAAGGCTTAACAGGATATCAGACGGAGAGAAAGCCGCCGAATCCTCTTTCCAGGCCGACAATCAGGCAGCCGCTACAGGTTGGCGTCCGGGCAATTGATGGTTTTTTATCAATGGGTATAGGACAGCGTGTCGGTTTGTTTGCCGGGAGCGGAGTAGGAAAAAGTACATTGCTGGGAATGATTGCAAGGAATAGCAATGCGGATGTGAACATTATTGCTCTTATCGGTGAACGAGGAAGAGAGGTCCGGGAATTTATTGAGCATGATTTAGGAGAAGAAGGACTGAAAAAATCCATTATTGTTGCAGCAACCTCTGATCAGCCTGCACTTATGCGGATTCGCGGGGCATATACAGCAACGGCAATCAGTGAATACTTCAGAGAACAGGGATTTAATGTGAATTTAATGATGGATTCTGTCACCCGTGTTGCAATGGCACAAAGGGAAATTGGTTTGGCTGTTGGAGAGCCGCCAACGACAAAGGGGTATACTCCGAGTGTGTTCTCAATCTTACCCAAGCTTTTAGAGCGGGCTGGGACAGATGAAAATGGTTCGATTACGGGTTTTTATACCGTGCTCGTTGACGGCGATGATATGAACGAGCCAATTGCTGATGCAGTAAGAGGAATATTGGATGGCCATATTGTTCTGGATCGGAAAATCGCAGAAAGAGGCCAGTATCCTGCAATCAATGTGTTGAAGTCAATCAGTAGGGTCATGAATGTGATTACAACAGATGAGCATCAGCAAATTGCTACAAAATTAAGGACGCTTCTCGCTGTCTACGAAGAAAATAACGAATTAATCTCTATCGGCGCATATAAAAAAGGAACAAACCCTGAAGTGGACTTAGCTGTGGCATCATATCCAAATATTGTTTCTTTTTTAAAACAAGGGGTCTATGAACAAGTTAGTTTTGAAGAAACCGTACAGATGATGAAAAACCTGGTTCAATAAAGGAGTTGTTTTAAATGGCTAAGATATCCAGTTTAGCTAAAATACGGGATTTGCATGATAATGAGAAGCAAGTAGCTCAGCGGGCTTATGCGGAATCCCAAGAAACATTTGAGAAAATTGCCAGAGAATTATACAGCTTATTGAAGAAAAAAGAAATGGCAGAAAGTACCTTTGAAAATGCGATTCAAGCATCTACATCTATTGAAAAAATAAAAGAACAGTCTGCTTATATAGAAAAATTGACCAATCAAATTCAAACGGTGCAGCTGCTAGTACAGAGAGCAAGAAATGACATGAATTCCAAGCAAACGAAATTATCGGAAGCTTATATTGAGTATAAAAAATACGATAAGATGATTGATTTAAAAAAAGAGGAAGCTAAAGCCGTATTAAAAAAGCAGGAAGCTGCGTTTATGGATGAAATGTCCATGCAACAATATCTGAGACAAAATCAAAGGTGAAAATAATGAAAAATAAAAATAAAAAACAAAGTGAAACGGAACCGGAAGTTAAGAAGTCTCCAGGTATCTTTATGAAGCTGTTTTTAATAGCTATGCCACTTTTTATCCTGGCTGTTATTGTCGTCTTTGTTTTACATATTGCCGGATTTAATACATTAGATTGGCTGAAGGAACGAGGTCAATCCATTCCGGTTGTCGGAGAAATGTTCACAGACGAATCAAATGAAGAAATAAGTGAATTGAATGATTTACAGGCATTGCAAAATCAATTGGAAAGCAGAAATGAAATCATCAATAATAAAGATGAACAAATCCAAGAGCTTGAAGAAACAATTGCTGATTTAGAAAGCGAGATTAGCAGTTTGGAAGAAGAACAGGAAGAAAACGAAAATAACGAGGATACAGAACAAAGCGATGAGCAGCAAGGCGGGGAGCAAGCGCAAGCTGAGGCTGGTGCCGTTTCAGAAAAAAGTTCGATGACAAGAACATTGGAAGGTATGAAGAGTAAGGAAGCAGCTGCTATTCTAGAAAACCTGGAAGCTGATTTAGCCGTAACTATTTTAGAAGAAATGTCTACTGGGGACCGCGGTGATATATTACAGCAAATGAATGTGGAAGCGGCGACGACCTATACGCAAATGTTAATGGAGTAACAATATAAGAAACTTGAAAGGAGGTGAAAAAGTGAATGCGATGAGGCTGAATATAGCTGATCTTATGTTTTCCAATCAGGCGAGTATCAAGTCAAGAACACAGCAAGGCTCCCGTTTTGGTGATTTATTATTACAGCAATCAGGGTCACTACCTGCCAGGGGGGATATAAAAACCCCGCTTCAGCAAAATCAGAAGCAGCAGTTAGCAGATGTGTTTGAACAGGTAGGAGAATCACTTCCTGATGAAGTACTTGCTATTTTGAAAGATAATGATGTTTTGCAGGAAGAAATCGTTGCTTTGTTAATGGAAAATGCAGTAACTCAGCAAGAGAGTTCTTTAGAAAAAAATGGTGATCAGCAAAGATTACAGATAGAGAATCTGCTTAGCCAATATCTATCTTCAGCGCTTGCGGAGCACCCAGAAATATCCTCAATGGCAGATTTACAGCCTGCGATAGACATTTATAACGAAATAACCAAGCAGCTGCAAGGAATAGAACAAACTGCAGATATACATGATACATCCAGCTTATTAGCGCAATTGCTGCAGGATTGGGAGCAGTTTTTTAAAGAAAATCCTGAGATAGATAAACAGGAAGTGCTGGACGGTATTTACCAGCAAATGCAACATGCTGATTCCTCCATTTTTGAACAGACTGTACGTCAAATGGCGTATCAAATGCTTGAAGCTGGCTTGCGGGAAGAAGAAATAAATGATGCTGACGACTTTGAAAATGTGGAAGTAATCAAGGCTTTGCAAGATTTTAATGAATTTATGCTGAGGGCCGATGGGGCAACAGCGGAGCAAATAGAAAAAAAGATAGATGATTTATTGATTGAAGCCGGTTTAATGACTGAAGAGCAGATGAAAGGCAGTTGGGTTGAGGCTGAACAAGCAGAGCAGCAAGCCAGAATACAACAATTCATCCAAGGTATAAGCCAGCAGCTCCAAATAGCAGATTCCTCCGTTTCTAGTCAGATAGTAAATCAAATTGCACATCAATTGCTGGCCGCCAACTTGCCAGAAGAACAAATGCTAAACAACCGTAAAGCAAATTCTGCGGTGGTCGAACAGACCGATAAAACCGGACTAGATGCAGAAGGATTACAGCGTGTGGAGGCTAGAATTGCAGGGTGGCTGCAATCCATTTTTAAAGAAGTATCTCCTGGAGTTATCAAGCAGAATAACGATGTCCAATTAGTCAGGCAGACAGCTAATGAAACAGGTTACCACCAGCCAGTAAAAGCGGAAGCTGAAGTTGTTCCTCGGATCGAGCCGAAAATGGCAGCCTGGCTGCAAACGTCATTCCAAGATGCATCGCCGGCTGTTTTTAAGCAGGATAGTCTTCCTATCTCCAAGATAGAACAATTTATTGTTCAGATGGGGCAGACAGATTCATCAAAAGGCCTATCAGGTAAAGAGCTGATCGAGAAAATTGAAACAATTGTACAAAGTCAGCGCCTGCAAAATTTTGTGCGGGGACAAAATCCCATCTCCATCCAATTGAGACCGGAGAACCTAGGTGATATGACGATACGTTTTATACAGACAAATGGAGAGTTGACAGTACAGATGCTTGTTTCTTCTAAAGCGGTGAAGGAAGTATTGGAATCGAATCTGCACCAGCTGAGAAATGTGTTTTCACCGCATCAGGTATCGGTTGAGAGGCAGGATAATGTGAATGCTTCGCAGACAGATGCATCGAAAAATGCGAAAGAAAATCAAAGTGAGCAGCATTCAGAGCACCAGGAAACAGCTTCTGACTCCAATGAACAGGATTCGTCTTCTGAAACAGAATCCTTTGAATCATTTATGGAGAAACTGCTATCGCAAAATATAGAGGAGCAAGTTTAATAATAACCACAGCTGCACAAAAACGTAGCCGGAATTTGAAAGGCGGTGACAACGATCACTTCTATAGATCCATCTTTATACTTAAGTAATCAGCCAAAAACAAGAGAGCCTTCTTCTGAACTGGGAAAAGACGAATTCTTAAAATTATTGATTGCCCAAATGCAAAACCAGAATCCGATGAATACGATGGATGAATCAGAATTTATAGCGCAAATGGCATCATTTTCTTCCCTGGAGCAAATGACGAATATGTCTAATTCGATGGAACTCTTAGTAAATAATCAGCTCGTATCTCCGGCTATTCAATATAGCCATATGATTGGAGAAACGGTAAATTATAGAACCTTTGATAAAGAGACCGGAAGAGAAACAGGTGTGGAATCAGGCAAAATTATTTCTGTATCTCAACAGGATGGATGGGCTGTTTTTCATTTAGAAAATGGCCAAAAAATCTATGCTGATACCGTTATTGAAGTAGGAGCATCCGGAGAAGAAACTGATAATGAATCAGAAAATGAGGTGACAGACCCTTCGGAAAATGAGGAGGGAGAAGAATAATGGTTCGCCCCATCCAACCAATCGTACCACCTATATCACAGGAACAGCATATACAAAAAGCGGCACCGAAAAAAGGAGCAATTTCCTTTAGAGATATTCTTCAAAACCAGCAAGAGCTGACAATCAGTAAGCATGCCGCAGAACGGATGCAAGAGCGGAATATCCAGCTTAGCAATCAAGAATGGCAGTCTATTCAAGAGAAAGTAAAAGAAGCAAAACAAAAAGGTGTAAAAGATGCATTGGTCGTAATTGATGGCAATGCAATGGTAGTCAGTGTCAAAAATAATACAGTGATTACAGCGCTAAACCAATCAGAAGCAGATAAAAAAGTATTTACCAATATTGATGGAACAATTTTATTGTAAAAAAGGCCGGACCCTTTATGGGAAGCCTATTGCCGCGGAATGACAGAAGCGGTCAAATGAAAATAAAAAGGGGAAATAATCATGTTACGTTCAATGTACGCAGGTATTTCAGGAATGAAAAATTCACAAACAAAATTAGATGTTATCGGTAATAATATTGCAAACGTGAATACATCAGGCTATAAGAAATCGAATATTAATTTTCAGGATATGCTGAGTCAGACAACCTCAGCAGCACAAGGACCGGGAAATGGACGTGGCGGGATTAATGCATCTCAAGTTGGTCTTGGTTCACAGGAAGGTGCCATTTCAAATACACATACTCCAGGTTCCAGACAAACAACGAATAATCCATTAGATTTTGCGATCCAAGGAGATGGGATGTTTGTCGTACAGGAGGGTGATACAAATTACTATACCCGCGCAGGCAACTTTTACTTAGACGCTGGCGGGAATATCGTTAATGCAAACGGATATTATTTACAGGCTGAAGGAGGAGGAAATCTTACCATTCCGGAAAATGCCGAGAGTTTCAGTGTGCAGCCGGATGGAACGGTCACCTATACGGATGCTAATGAGAATACAGAAGAAGTAGGACGAATCGCATTAGCGAAGTTTTCCAACCCAGCTGGATTGGAAAAAGTTGGTGGCAGCTTGTACGCCGCTACAAATAATGCTGGACTAGTTGGTACAGGTCTAGAAGGTCCGGGAGCAAATGGAACTGGTGAAATAATCAGCGGTGCATTGGAAATGTCCAACGTTGACTTATCCGAAGAGTTCACAGAAATGATTACAGCACAGCGTTCATTCCAGGCAAACACGAGAATAATTACAACGTCTGATGAAATTTTACAAGAGCTTGTTAATCTAAAACGATAAGCAAAGGGGGAAGGGGACTGACCTGAATGGACATCAGGTTAGTCCCGATAACGTATGATTCGATTAACCCGATTAAATAATGAACCTTTTGTTCTGAATGCTATCATGATTGAGCAGGTACAGGCATATGCCGATACAAGCATTTCTCTATTAAACGGAAAAAAGGTGTTTGTCAAAGAAAGCGAAGAAGAAATTATTGAAAAGGTAACAGCCTTTTATCACCAGATTGGGTTTCCCGCACTCCCGTTAAAGGCAGGTGAAAAGAATGAGTAAAATAGTAAAAATAGCTATGACATCTATTATTACATTACTTGTTGGCGTTGTAGCAACGCTTATTATCGTTATCTATGTTAATGAGCCGGAAGAAACTTCTGGAGAGCAATCGATTGATGAGATGGTAAGCCATTCTTATGAAACGCCAGAGGTGACTACAGATATTAAGGACGACCGATATGTCCAGGTTCAATTTCAAGTTATTACAGATGATAATAAAGCAGTGGAAGAATTAGAAAAACGGGGCTTTCAAATTACGAATTTATTAATTAAAGAATTGGCCGTTATGGAAGTGGATGATTTTCAAACAGGTCTGGACGAGCTCGAGGATACATTGAAAACAGATTTAAATGAAATGATGACAGAAGGAACGGTTACCGAAGTATATACCATTAAGAAAATACTTCAATAGATTCTATCATGTCAGGAGGTGACCAATGTTTATGGATGAGGTATTATCGCAAAATGAAATTGATGCCTTGCTTTCAGCGATAACATCAGGAGAAATGGATGCGGAAGAATTGAAAAAAGAAGAAGATGAAAAACGCATTCGTGTTTATGATTTTAAGAGAGCGTTACGTTTTTCAAAAGACCAGATACGCAGCATTTCAAGACTGCATGAGAATTATGCAAGGTTGCTGACAACTTTTTTTGCTACACAGCTCAGGACATACGTGAATATTAATGTTACCTCTGTCGATCAAGTGCCTTATGAGGAATTTATACGCTCTGTACCGAAGCCGACCGTACTTAATATTTATAGTTTGGAGCCATTAGATGGCAATTTAATCATGGAAATCAATCCCAATGTAGCATTTGCATTATTGGAACGATTACTTGGAGGAAAAGGTTCTACTGGTTCGAAAACAAGCAGTTTGACAGAAATTGAAAAGATTTTGCTCACACAATTATTTGAGAAAGCAGAAGTCAGCTTAAAGGAAGCTTGGTCATCTGTTACAGATATCGAACCCATTTTAGAAGAATTCGAGGAGAATCCCCAATTTATGCAAATCGTTGCACCCACAGAAACGGTGGTAGTTGTTTCGTTAACCGCTATGATTGGAGAGGTATCCGGGATGATTAATATATGTATTCCGCATATTATCTTGGAGCCGATTATACCAAAGCTTTCTGCAAGCTATTGGATGCAGACGAATAAAAACAAAGATGAAAAAAGTCTGCAAAGAATGTCGAAGTATCTTCAAAATACCGATGTAGAAGTAAAAACTGTTCTGGGGGAAGCATCCATCAATATTGATGAATTTTTGAAGTTCTCTGTCGGCGATGTGATTGCGTTGGATCAAGCAATTGATGCACCATTAAAAATGGCTGTAAATGATGAATTTAAGTTTCTTGTACAGCCGGGAAAGTATCGGCATAAAATGTCTGTCCAAGTATTAGAGGAATTGAATGGGGTGATGGAAAATGATGAATGACGGCAAGCTGTCACAAGAAGAAATAGATGCCCTGCTTAAGGTGCCTGCAGATGAACAGGAGGATGACCAGCAGGAGCAGACGGCGGACGAAGCATTTTTAACAAGTATCGAAAAGGATGCTTTGGGGGAAATCGGTAATATTTCCTTTGGAAGCTCTGCTACTACACTGTCTACACTGTTAAACCAGAAGGTAGAAATTACTACACCGGCTGTCACGGTGATTGGCAAGGATCAATTAGAAGAAGAAGTTACATTTAAACCTGTGAGTGTTCAAGTTAATTACATAGAAGGCTTTACTGGCAATAATGTGTTTTTCATTAAATCAGAGGATGCGGCAGTAATCGCAGATATCATGCTTGGCGGAGACGGGACAAACCCGGATAAAGAACTGAACGAAATGCACCTAAGTGCCGTTCAAGAAGCCATGAATCAGATGATGGGAGCAGCTGCTACCAGCATGTCTACTGTATTTAATAAGAAAATAGATATTTCACCGCCTGAGATTATTCATGGACTGGAAAATCAAAAAAAAGAAGGTTTATTTAAAGACGAAGTGTACGTTAAAGTATTTTTCAAGTTAATGGTTGGAGATTTAATAGATTCCAATATGGTACAGCTGGTTCCGTTGGATTTTGCTAAAGAATTAGTACACCAATTAATGAATCCGGCTCCTGAAGCTAAAGAAGAGCCTTCTGTCAAAGAGGAACCAGAAACAGCAGTAAGTCAGACTGCAGCAAGTGTAAATACGCATTCAGCAGTTGCTGCTGCGCCGGTAACTGAAGAGAAACAGGCTGAACAAGAACAACCTGTCAGGCCTGCTGGAAATACAGGAACTACGAATCAAAAAAATGATGAGATTTTAGGAAGACCAAGCTCCCAGGAAGCGGATGTCCAGGAAGCAGCATTTTCTGAATTCGAGCAGGCTCCGCTCAATTATCAAGGGCAGCGGAATTTAGATATGTTAATGGATATTCCATTAAGAGTCACTGTGGAATTGGGCAGGACAAAGCAGTCTATCAAGGAAATATTAGAACTGGGAGCCGGCTCTATTATTGAATTAGATAAACTGGCGGGAGAACCTGTAGATATTCTGGTAAATGAAAAATTAGTTGCTGAAGGAGAAGTCGTAGTTATTGACGAAAACTTTGGGGTTCGTGTAACAGATATCGTCAGTCAGCATGATAGAATCCAGCATTTAAGAAAATAGATATGCATAATTAGGTATATTGAAGGAGAGAGAAAAAATGGGCCAAAAGATTTTAATAGTAGATGATGCAGCTTTTATGAGAATGATGATCAAGGATATTTTAACAAAGAATGATTTTGAAGTGGTTGGAGAAGCACAGGACGGCAACGAAGCTGTTGAAAAATATAAGGAACTTCAGCCTGATTTAGTAACAATGGATATTACGATGCCGGAAAAAGATGGATTAGCAGCATTAAAAGAAATTCTTCAGGTTAATTCAAATGCAAAAGTCATTATGTGTTCAGCTATGGGACAGCAGGCAATGGTTATTGATGCTATCCAGGCCGGAGCAAAAGACTTTATTGTTAAACCATTCCAAGCAGATCGTGTCATTGAAGCAATTCAAAAAGCACTCGGCTAAATAGACTTCAATTTAAAAAGTGAGTTGACGAGATTGAAGAAGCAATTATGGCGTATATATGCGTTGGGGGCAGGGATTCTATTATTTCTGCTGCTCCCAATCAGCGTAGGCGCAGAAGCAAATGTGTTAGACTGCCTCGAAAATGAAGAGGAGTGTAATGAAGAAGAAGTAAATTTAAATAATGAACAGCCGGATGTAAACGATGAAGATACAATCATAGACAATAACAATGAATTTTTAGTGGAGGACGAAGCTTCTAATTCATCCATGGGCTGGCAGATTGTGCGTCTGGTTATTGGTCTGGCACTCGTATTAGGTTTAGTTTATGTCGTATTAAAGTTTTTAGGAAAGAGAAACGGGTTTAATCAGCAGCCGGGTCTCTTAAGAAATGTAGGCGGAGTATCTGTCGGAGCAAATAAATCTGTTCAAATTATCCGTGCAGGAAACAAATATTATCTTATTGGCGTTGGAGATAATGTGGAGCTTTTAGAGGAAATCGATGATCCAGAAACAATAGAACAGTTACTTGATCAGTCAGCAGAGAAGGGTTCAGATCCATTATCATTCTTTTCAAGAGAAAAAAATGATAATGGGAAGAAAGCGTCTGGCAAGTCTTTTGATCAATTACTTACCAGAGAGCTGAAATCGATTCGTAAAAATCGCCAGAATCTAATTAATAAGCATAAGGACGATTCAAATGAATGATTTTATAGATATCTTTTCTAGCTCTGACCCGACGAATATAGCCACCTCTGTGAGGCTCCTGTTATTATTAACGATTTTTTCCTTAGCTCCGGGAATTTTAATTTTAATGACGAGCTTTACACGGATTATTATTGTTTTATCCTTTGTACGTACATCATTAGCTACGCAGCAGATGCCCCCAAATCAGGTACTCATCGGTATTGCTTTGTTTATGACGTTCTTTATCATGGCTCCTACCTTTTCGGAAGTCTATGAACAAGGATTATCTCCGCTTTTTGAAGAGGAGATAACGTTGGATGAAGCATATGAAAATGCAAGTGTTCCGTTAAAAGAATTTATGGCGCAGCATACAAGGCAGAAGGATTTGCAATTATTCTTGAGTTATACAGAGGCAGAACCGCCGGAAACGGTACAGGATATTCCGTTAACCACTTTAGTCCCTGCATTTGCAATCAGTGAATTAAAGACGGCATTTCAGATGGGCTTTATGATTTTTATTCCATTTTTAATTATTGATATGGCTGTCGCAAGTATCTTAATGTCCATGGGGATGATGATGCTGCCGCCGGTAATGATTTCATTGCCATTTAAAATATTATTATTTGTGTTGGTTGATGGGTGGTATTTGATTACGCAGTCACTGCTCGGTGGTTTCTAGTAGAGCCGTATTGAAAGTGGTATTGGAAGTGGAAGGAGTATAATTAATGAGTAGTGAATTAGTATTAACCCTGGCTGAACGGGGAATCTTTACAATTTTATTAATAACGGTTCCTGTATTGCTGCTGGCTTTGGCCGTAGGTTTACTTGTAAGTATTTTTCAGGCAACAACACAAATTCAAGAACAGACACTTGCATTTATTCCAAAAATTTTGGCGGTACTACTTGGTCTCGTATTTTTTGGACCTTGGATGTTAACAACCATTGTTGAATTTACTTCCAGTCTATATATGAATATTAACCAATACATAGGGTAGATCTGATGATTGAAATGATAAATTGGAACCTTGTTCCTGCGTTCATGTTAATATTTGTCCGGATTATGGCTTTCTTTGTCATTATGCCTCTATTCTCTTATCGGTCTGTTCCTGTTCAATTTAAAATAGGAATCAGTTTTTTTCTGACATTCATTTTAATTTCTACGGTAGATATCAGTAATGTTGCGCTGAATGATTTATATTTATTCCTGCTGTTTAAGGAAGCTCTCATTGGAATTTGTATCGGATTGATTGCTTTTATTCTTGTTTCAGCTATTCAGGTTGCCGGGGGATTTGTTGATTTTCAAATGGGATTTGCGATTGCCAATGTGATAGATCCGCAAACTGGGGCGCAAAGTCCGTTGACAGGCCAGTATTTCTATATTATTGCTCTGTTATTTCTATTATCCGTAGATGGCCATCATATGATTTTGAATGGGATGATGAACAGTTTCACATATATCCCTTTAGATCAATTTATTCCATTTGGAGAGGAAAGCATTGTTGAACTTGTGCTGACAACGTTTAACACAATGTTTCTGATTGCTTTCCAAATCGCAGTTCCCATTGTAGGCTGTTTGTTTTTAGTGGATGTTGCCTTAGGGATTGTGGCTCGGACAGTACCGCAGATGAATGTGTTTGTCGTTGGGCTGCCATTAAAAATCCTTGTCAGCTTTGTAGCAATTCTTGTATTTCTAGCACTTTACATCGGCTTGCTGCAATCTGTTTTTGAAGCAATGTTCCGTGTAATGGAGCAGTTAATGGCTTTATTTGGAGGTGTTTAATGTGAAATTGACATTAGACTTACAATTTTTTGCAGGGGAAAAAACAGAAAAAGCAACTCCAAAGAAAAGGCAGGACGAACGTAAAAAAGGACGTGTTGCCAAAAGTCAGGATATCAATACAGCTATCCTGCTGCTCGGCTGCTTTATCGGATTGTTTGTTTTTGGCGGTTATATTCTGGAATATATGACGAGCTTTTACAGAAAATCATTTACAGAATACATTCATTGGGATGTGACGAATCACTCGGTTCAAATGATGTTTAATGATTCGTTCCTTCAAGCGGTTTTAATGGTTGCCCCAATTATGGTGATAGCCGTTATTTCCGGTGTAGCAGCAAATCTGCTTCAGGTCAAATTTCTGTTTTCAACAGAGCCGTTAAAGTTTGATTTGAAAAAAATTGACCCGATTAAGGGAGCTAAGCGGATTTTTTCTATTCGGGCATTAGTGGAATTTTTGAAATCATTATTGAAGATCGCCTTGGTTGGGACGGTCACATTTACCGTCATTTGGATGAATAAAGATCAGATGCTGATGACTGCATTTTTAGATGCTGAAGGAGCGTTGGGCTTTTTTGCACGGGTTACTACCATCATGGCATTCTCGGCTATTGCTTTATTGATTTTTTTAGGAGTGCTAGATTATTTATATCAAAAATACGATTTTGAAAAAAACATTCGGATGTCCAAGCAAGACATTAAAGACGAGTATAAAAATGTCGAAGGGGATCCGTTAATTAAATCAAAAATGAAAGAAAAACAAAGACAGATAGCAACCCGAAGAATGATGAGCGAGGTTCCGGGAGCGGATGTCATTATTACCAACCCGACCCACTATGCCATTGCCATTAAATATGATGAAGCAAAGGCAGAAGCACCATTTGTTATTGCGAAAGGGACGGACAGCATTGCACAGCGCATCAAGGAAATTGCGAAAGAACATCATGTTCAAATGGTAGAGAATCGTTCATTGGCAAGAGCGCTGTATGCTGCAACTGAAATCGGCGAAGTTATTCCGGAAGAATACTTTCAGCCTGTAGCAGAGGTTCTTGCATATGTATATCAAATGGAGAAAAAAGCGTAAGAAGTTAGGAGAGAATGGAAATGAAATTCCGGGATATTGCGGTTCTCATAGGCGTTATACTGGTTATTGTTATGCTGGTTATCCCGTTGCCTGGAGAATTTTTAAGTCTTCTCATATTAATTAATATAATACTTGCATTGGTTGTTATTTTAGTAGCCATGAATACCACGGAACCATTGCAATTTTCCGTATTTCCAACACTGATTTTGTTGTTGACATTATTTCGGTTAGCTTTAAATGTGTCCACAACCCGTGCCATTCTCTCGGAAGGTAATGCAGGAGGAGTTGTAGAAACATTCGGCTCCTTTGTAATTGGAAATAACCCTTTAGTCGGGTTTGTTGTATTTATTATTTTAGTTATTATCAATTTTATTGTTATTACCAAAGGGGCAGAACGTGTATCGGAAGTTGCTGCCAGGTTCTCCCTCGATGGGATGCCCGGGAAGCAGATGAGTGTCGATGCGGATTTAAATGCCGGTTTAATTACAGAGAGCCAGGCGAAAGAACGGCGGGAAAAAATTGAAAATGAAGCCGACTTTCATGGATCCATGGACGGGGCAAGTAAATTCGTTAAAGGAGATGCTATCGCCGGGATTGTCATCGTTCTGATCAATGTACTTTTCGGAATGATTATCGGGGTGGCTCAAATGGGCTTGTCTTTGTCAGAGTCCGTTGAATTATTTACACGTCTTACTGTTGGGGACGGACTGGTCAGTCAAATACCTGCTTTGCTTATTTCAACGGCAACAGGGATTGTCGTTACAAGGTCTGCCCGGGGAAGTAATTTAAGTTCGGATGTAACAGGTCAGCTGCTGCAATTTCCGAAGCTTTTATATATCGCAGCAGGAACAATCTTTCTGCTTGGTCTGACTCCAATCAACTTTTTCTTAACGACGCTTCTGGCCGCTTTTTTAGCCTTCAGCGGGTACTGGATGGAGAAGAAAAGTGTGGAGCCGGAACAAGTTACTGAGGAAGAGGAAGAAGAAACCGAATCGACCGCTCTCAAACAGCAGGAAAATGTGGTCAGCCTCTTGAATATGGATCCGATTGAATTTGAATTTGGCTATGGATTAATTCCTTTAGCGGATACATCCCAGGGAGGAGACTTGCTGGACAGGGTCATTATGATACGGAGACAGCTGGCGATTGAGCTTGGACTCGTAATACCTGTAGTAAGAATCAGGGATAATATCCAGCTGCAGCCGAATGAATATCAATTAAAGATAAAAGGAGACAAGGTTGCCAGCGGTGAATTAATGCTGGATCATTATTTGGCGATGGCTCCCGACTTTTTAGAGGATGATATAGAAGGAATTGATACAAAAGAGCCTGCATTTGGGCTGCCTGCAAAATGGATAAGTGAAAATGTAAAAGACGAAGCGGAATTATCCGGTTATACGGTCGTTGATCCTCCTTCTGTTGTATCGACTCACCTGACAGAAGTGATTAAAAAACATGCATTTGAGCTCTTGGGAAGAGAGGAAACAAAACAGCTGATTGATCACTTAAAAGAAACAAATCCGATTTTAGTCGAGGAAGTAACCCCGGAACCATTGTCCGTCGGCGATGTTCAAAAAGTACTGTCGAAGCTTTTAAGAGAAGGTGTATCTATCCGGAATCTGCCGGTAATCTTTGAAACATTAGCTGATTTTGCCAGATTGACTAATGATACAGATGTGCTGGGAGAATACGTCAGACAAGGGTTAGCATCACAAATCACAAAAAGCTTTGTAAAAGATGATAATGCGTTGAAGGTGATTACGATATCCGGAAAGATTGAAAAAGCAATTGCTGACCATGTTCAACAGACAGAGCACGGCAATTACTTAGCGTTAGACCCGGATCAGCAGCAGGAAATTGTGCAGGCGATTCATAAGGAAGCGGAAAAAGTATCCCTTCAGGAAGAAACAACGATTATTATATGCTCGCCGGCAGTGCGGATGTATTTAAAACAATTGTTAGACAGGTTCTTACCTCAAGTTGTTGTATTATCATACAATGAACTAGAACCGACTGTGGAGGTACAAAGTGTTGGGGTGGTGAATATCGCATGAAGATAAAGAAATATAAAGCGCCGTCTATGCCGGAAGTAATGAAGCAGGTAAGGAAAGATTTTGGCACAGACGCAGTTATTTTACAATCCAGGCAAATTAAATCAGGCGGCATGTTGGGGCTTTTTAAAAAGAATTATATAGAGGTAGTTGCCGGCTATGATCCGGAACCGGTTCAGCCTGTTAAAAAAGCAACTGTCAAAAAAGAAGCTCCTGCACTGCAAAAGGAGAAGACTCCGGAAGCGGCAGCAGATGTTTCTTATTCTAAAGAACTGGAACAGGTTTATAAACTCCTGGAAGCGCAGAACAGACAGCTCCAGCTCAGGTTAACGCCGGATGAACAGCTGATATATGACCGCCTGACAGCGCAGGAGGTTCTTCCTGATATTGCTTTGGAGCTCATCAAGGAAGGGGGGAATCAGACTGCTGCCCTCCAGCAAAGAATCCATGAAGAAATAGAAAAGCGCTTGGAAGGGCTGCAATTAGGCTTTACATATCACCATAAAGTGATTCAATTTGTCGGCCCGACTGGTGTAGGAAAAACAACTACGATTGCAAAAATCGCCGCCCGCATGCAGCTGACAGAAAATAAAAGAATTGCGTTTATCACACTGGATACGTACCGGATAGCAGCAGTTGAGCAGCTGAAAACATATGCAAAGATTCTTCATATACCTGTACATGTAGCGTATAACAAGCAGGAATACCATCAGTATATCGCGGAGCTGCAGGATTATGATGTGATTTTAGTAGATACAGCCGGAAGAAATTATCGGGATGAAACTTACTTGAAAGATATGGCGGACTGGATAAGCCCTGGAGAAGTAACAAATTATCTCGTATTATCAATGACGGCAAAACCGAAAGATTTTCTGGATATTTACGGAAAGTTTACAGCAATCGGTGTTCATGGGCTTATCTTGACAAAATTAGATGAGACAGAGCAATACGGAAATATTTTGAATGCTGCATTTCATTATCCTGACATCCGGATTGGCTATATGACAAATGGGCAGGATGTTCCCGAGGACATGCTGAGTCCAACCTTAAATCAGCTTAGCCGTTATATAATAGGTGATGAACAATGAGCTATGACCAGGCTGAACAGCTCCGAAACCGGCTATCCCCTGAAAGGACAGCAAAAACGATTGCTGTTTGCAGCGGAAAAGGCGGTGTAGGAAAATCAAATTTCACACTTAATTTTTCGATGAAACTTGCACAGGAGAATCATAAAATCCTGGTATTTGATTTAGATGTAGGAATGGGAAATATCGATTTACTCCTTGGTATGCAGACAGACTATTCTATTGCCGATGTTTTAAATAATAAAATTTCCATTCAGGACGCCATTGTAAAAAGTCCTTATGGCATAGATTATATTCCCGGAGGCTCTGGCCTGCACGATTTCTTAGAAATTAATGAGCATAAGAAAGCTATTTTTTATCAAGGGCTGGAAAAGGTATGGCGAGAATATGATTATGTGTTATTTGATATGGGTGCTGGTGTGACAGAGACTTCATTATTTTTTATTTTGGCAGCAGATGAATGTTTTATTGTAACTACGCCTGAACCGACGTCCATTACGGATGCATATGGAATGGTGAAGCATATATTATCTAATCAGCCGGATATGCCAATCTATACTATTTTAAATCGTTCAAGGAATAAAACAGAGGGCAGCAATATTCTCGATAATTTCCACACGGTTATTCGCCGCTTTCTGGACGCAGAGGCTCGAAGATTAGGTTGTATTCCAGAAGACGAAAATATAATGAAAGCTGTCATGCATCAAAAACCGTATACCAAGTTATATCCGAAAACGAAGGCTTCCAAAGCAATGGAGTCGATCCTGCAAATGTACGTAAATGACACAAACAAAACGGTACGTAAATCTGGCAGTTTCATAGAACGGATAAAACATTTCATGAAGGGGTGAAGAAATGACTCTAATTAATGTTCTTGTCGTAGATGATTCTGCATTTATGAGAAAAATGATTTCTGAGATTTTAACAGAGGATGGCAGATTTCATGTAGTTGGAACTGCCGTACATGGCGAAGATGGGGTAAATAAAGTAAAAAAGCTGCATCCGGATGTCGTAACCATGGATGTCCAAATGCCGAAGCTGGATGGTTTAGGAGCTTTAAAACAGATTATGGAGGAATGTCCTGTTCCTGTGCTCATGCTGTCCAGTGAAACAAGAAAAGGCGCTGATTATACCATCCAGGCTATTTCGACAGGTGCGGTTGACTTTATTACAAAGCCGTCCGGAGCGATTTCATTAGATATAAAAAAGGTAGAAAAAGAAATATGCGACAAGGTCTATACAGCAGCAACCGTAAAAGTACATAAAAAAATAAATGGAGCAGCGCAGCATGTGCCGATAGAACGTATACAGCAGCCATTGACAATGCCTGCGAAGCCCTCTCTTTCCTCCAAAAAAATGGTTGCCATCGGAACGTCTACTGGAGGCCCGAGAGCGCTGCAGAAAGTCATTACCGCTTTACCGAAAGATCTTGGTGTTCCTGTTGCTGTTGTACAGCATATGCCTCCTGGATTTACTGCGTCTCTGGCAGAACGGTTAAATCAAATTAGCCGGTTGACTGTTAAAGAAGCGGAACATGGAGAATTAATGAAAAAGGGAACGGTCTACATCGCGCCGGGCGGATACCATATGGAAGTGAAAAGCAGCGGCATGGCATTAATGATTTCATTAAATCAACAACCGCTGGATAATGGTCATCGTCCGTCCGTCAATACATTATTCCGCTCTCTGTGTTCTCTTAAGAATTATCAGATTGTAACCTGCGTCTTAACAGGGATGGGGAATGACGGTACGCTTGGCTTAAAAGCATTGAAAAAAGCAAATTCTCATGTCGTTTCACTTGCAGAGACAGAAGAGACAGCTATTGTATATGGAATGCCGAAGTCTATTATCAATGAGGGGCTAGCTGATTATCAAGTGCCATTAAATCAAATGGCTAGCCAGCTGAGCAATCTTGTTAAATAACAAATAACCGGAAGGGAAAGATTGGCATGACACAAGAACAGTTAACTCCAGAAAGATTAGAAAAAACAATCATTTTTGATTTGAATGGCAGTGAGTATGGGTTGCCGGTGAACTTTGTAGAGTCTATTGAAACATCCTTGCCTATTACACGCGTCCCGCACGAAAAAAATTATATTAAAGGTGTGATTAATCTTAGAGGGAAGATTATTCCTGTCATTGATTTGCGCATTCGGCTGGAAGAAGAGCCGGAGCATAACAAGGAAGAAGATCAGATAATCATCACCAAGATTGATGAGACACAAGTTGGGTTGATTATAGACAATGCAAATGATGTGCTAGACATCCCGGTTGATCTTTTGGAAAATCCTCCGGAAACCATTGGCACTGTAAAAAAAGAATACATCCATTCTATTGCTCATCTGGATAATCGGCTGATTGTATTATTAGATATTTATAAATTATTAAATTTAGAAGAAATAAAAACAAAAGAATTGGATGATCAATGATGGATGTTTTCCAATTAACGAGCTTTCAGAAGGATATTTTGAAAGAAATAGGGAATATAGGTGCTGGAAACGCTGCAACCTCCTTATCACAGCTGTTGGGTCATAAAATAGATATGCTGGTTCCTAATGTGGAGATTGCTGATTTTAACGAAGTCATTGAATTGGTTGGCGGACCGGAACAGCCTATTGTCGGATTGATGTTTCAGGTGGAAGGGGAAATAACGGGTGTAATGGCTATTGTCGTTGATATTGAAGAAGCAGAGTATCTGGTACAAAAGCTGACGCATAATCCGGAATTTCGATTATCAGAAGAGACGGATGGAATAGAATTAGAGATTGCTATGTCTGCATTAAGTGAAATAGGAAATATTTTGACCGGGTCGTATCTTACCGCGCTTTCTGACTTTACTGGTATGAATCTGCAGCCTTCTGTTCCACATCTGGGAATCGATATGGCTGGTGCTATTATGACAATGGGCTTATTAGAAATTTCTCAGGTAACAGATTATGCAATTATTATTGATACGGAAATAAGGCAAGAGGAACGAGGCCATGAACAGATTAGAGGGAATTTCCTTTTTATTCCTGATCCAGAATCTTTTCAAAAGCTCTTTGCCAAATTAGGATGGTCTTAAGATGAGTATAACGAAAACAATTGTAAATGTCGGTATTGCAGATACGAAAATTGTTCGATCCCCTAATACGATTCGAACGCTGGGGCTTGGCTCTTGTATTGGAACGGTATTATACGATGAAAGGCGTGGAATAGCTGGATTGTCTCATATTTTATTGCCTGACTCCAGCCAAGCAAAAGCCGGCAGTATAAGTGAGATGAAATATGCAGATACAGCCATCCCGCAGCTGTTAGAAATGCTTCAGGAACAGGGAGCCAGAAATATGAAAGCAAAAATGGCCGGGGGAGCGCAAATGTTTCAGGTTGGTAAAGGAACAAGCTTTATGCGGATTGGTGATAAGAATATAGAAGCAGTCCAGGACGCGCTTCGAAAATTAAATATTAAAGTTGTTTCCTCAGATGTAGGCGGTAATTTGGGGAGAACGATTGAGTTTGATCCAGTAACGTCCAAGCTTTCCATCAGAAAACGTAATCAGAATGTCTTTACAATTTAACCGATTTGAAAGGAGTGTGTCATCGTGAGTTCATTAGAGCCTTCACAAGAACAAATTTTATGGAAGCATTGGATGACCAGTCAAGATAATGAAGCAGCAAATCTACTCATTGAGAACTACATGTATCTTGTTTCCTTTCATACGGAAAGAATTGTAAGTCAATTGCCTAATCGTGTGGATCGTGAAGAAATCCGCAGCTATGGCTTGCTAGGTCTGTATGATGCATTGCACAAATTTGAGCTGAAACGTGATTTGAAATTTGATACATATGCCTCATTTCGAATTAAAGGTTCGATCATGGATGGATTAAGAAAAGAAGATTGGCTGCCACGTTCGATTCGTGAGAAAACAAAAAAGGTGGAGCAGGCAAGTGAGATTTTTGAGCAAAAAAATCAACGGGAAGCACAGCCGGAGGATATTGCCGAAATGACAGGAATGCCTATTCAGGACGTCGAAATAACATTACGGGATATGGTACTGAGCAACATGCTTTCTATTGAAGATAAACCAAAGGGGCAGGAGAATGACCTGAAAGAAGGTATTGGCTACAATGTATCAGATAAACCGGAGCTCAGGCCGGAAGAAAGGCTTATCCAAGAAGAGTGGAAGGACGAATTAATAGAAGGAATCAAGTCATTAAATGAAAAAGAACAGCTTGTTATCAGTCTTTTTTATCAAGAGGAATTAACCTTTACAGAGATTGGACAAGTATTGGAATTAACGACTTCCCGTATTTCACAAATCCATAAGCGAAGCATTGTAAAATTACGCTCAACGCTGCAAAAAATCACCCAGGTTTAATATGAGCATGTATGGAAGGGAAAAAATATGTCAACATTACTATGGATGATCAGCTTTTTACTACATGGCATTTCAATATTAGCTATTTATTTATTATTAAAGAACAGGCAGAATGCTAATGGTAATAAACAAGCAGAAAATGTACTGAAAGAGACTTTGGAAGAAATAAGGAAAGAGAACAGAATGCTGCAAAGACTTCTGGAAGAGGATAAACAGCCTGACAAAAGTCCTGTAAAGCATGACAGCATAAAAAAGTATCCTCCTTTCCCCCCTGCAGAGAAGAAGAAAGAGGGAGCTGCGATGACAGAGAAAGAAACGCAGCCTATAGAGGATTTTCAACCTGCTGCTTATCAAGATGAAGTAGAAACATCCTTGGAAGCCAAAATACTGCAGCTTCACACAAACGGAGAAACAATAGACGATATAGCTAAAAAGTTAAACTGTGGAAAAACAGAAGCTGAAATAATTATCAAAATGCATCAAAAAAAGTCGTAGAAATCACTTGCCTCCTTGGAGAGGTTGTGGTATAGTAACCTTTGGTGTAAATAGTCTATCTATGATTAGTTAGCTAAAAATCACACGCATTTGGATTTATAAGGTTGGTGCTGATATACAGTGTTCTTATAAAGAAGATAAATGCGGAGGAATAAAACCAATTAGGAGGAATTTATTATGGCAGCAATTTCAATGAAACAATTGCTAGAAGCTGGTGTACACTTTGGTCACCAAACACGTCGTTGGAACCCGAAAATGAAAAAATACATTTTTACGGAGCGTAACGGCATCTACATCATCGACTTACAAAAAACAGTTAAAAAAGTGGATGAAGCATATAACTACGTGAAGGAAATCGCAGCAAACGGCGGTACAGTACTTTTCGTAGGTACAAAAAAACAAGCTCAAGATTCTGTACGTGACGAAGCAGTGCGTTCAGGCATGTACTATGTTAACCAACGCTGGTTAGGTGGAACATTAACAAACTTCCAAACAATCCGCAAACGTATTAACCGTTTGAAAGATATTGAGAAAATGGAAGAAGACGGTACTTTCGAAGTACTTCCTAAAAAAGAAGTAGTAAACTTATTAAAAGAAAAAGATCGTCTTGTTAAATTCTTAGGCGGAATCAAAGAAATGAAAAAACTTCCAGATGCATTATTTGTAATCGATCCTCGTAAAGAGCGTATCGCAATTGCAGAAGCACACAAACTAAACATTCCGATTATCGGAATCGTTGATACAAACTGTGATCCGGATGAAATCGATTATGTAATCCCTGCAAACGATGATGCAATCCGTGCAGTAAAACTTCTTACTTCAAAAATGGCAGATGCTATTCTAGAAGTAAAACAAGGTGAAGAAACAGAAGAACCTGTTTCTGAACAAGACCAATTAGAAGCAGAAGTTGCTGAAGAAGCTGCTTCCCAAGAGTAATCTTTTAAAAGGTGAGGGTGATAAGAGGATAGAAGCCTTTTATCACCCTTTTTTCAGGAAAGAAGAAGGAATAACAAAAATTAACGTTTTTTAGGAGGAATTAACATGGCAGTAACTGCTAAAATGGTTAAAGAATTACGTGAAAAAACAGGTGCTGGAATGATGGATTGTAAAAAAGCACTGACAGAAACAAATGGAGATATGGAGCAGGCAATTGATTTTCTACGTGAAAAAGGAATGGCGAAAGCTGCTAAAAAAGCGGATCGTGTTGCTGCAGAAGGATTAACGCATATTGAATTAGACGGAAACAGAGCTGCAATTATTGAAGTAAACTGTGAAACAGACTTCGTTACAAAGAACGATCAGTTCAAGCAATTGCTTTCTGACCTTGGAAAACACATTGTGAAAAATAATCCTGAAACTGTTGAAGAAGCTTTACAACAGCCATTTTTAGATGGTTCTGAAACAGTTGACGCAGCAATCACTACAGTGGTTTCTAAAATTGGAGAAAAAATCTCACTTCGCCGCTTCACTGTATTAGAAAAAACAGATAATGATGCTTTTGGTGCATACCTTCATATGGGCGGACGTATCGGCGTGCTTTCATTGTTAGAAGGTACAACAGACGAAGAAGTAGCGAAAGATGTTGCAATGCATGTAGCAGCTATCAACCCTCGTTATGTATCCCGTGATGAAGTTGCTGAAGAAGAAGTGAACAGCGAGCGTGAAGTGCTTAAAACACAAGCATTAAACGAAGGAAAACCAGAAAACATCGTTGAAAAAATGGTAGAAGGCCGTCTAGGTAAATTCTTCGAAGAAATCGTTCTTTTAGAACAAAGCTTTGTAAAAGATCCAGACCAAAAAGTGAAAAAATATGTTGGAGATAAAGGTGCTTCTGTAAAAGCATTTATTCGCTATGAAGTAGGCGAAGGAATGGAAAAACGTGAAGATAACTTCGCGGAAGAAGTAATGAGCCAAATCAAAAAATAAGTTGTGCAAATTAGGGGACATTAATTTGTTCCCTTCTTTGTAGGGGTTTTTCAAAAGGCCGAGTGAAAACTGAAAAGTTTAATTCGTCCTTTTGAGTATCCTCTTATAGCTATATATTGTAAATATATTTTTTCTCTGGAGGTTATTATGACGACAGCACATTATAATAGAGTTGTGTTAAAATTAAGTGGAGAGGCATTAAGTGGAGAAGAAGGATACGGAATCTCACCTAAAATCATTCATTCCATTTCAGAACAGGTTAAAGAAATTGTAGAGCTTGGTGTAGAGGTTGCTGTAGTAGTCGGCGGCGGTAACATCTGGCGTGGTAAAGTAGGATCAGAAATGGGCATGGATAGAGCTTCAGCTGATTATATGGGGATGCTTGCAACAATTATGAATTCTCTTGCTTTACAGGACGGTCTGGAAACGATTGGTGTACAGACCAGAGTACAGACATCCATTGAAATGAGACAGGTTGCTGAACCATACATACGGCGGAAAGCGATTCGCCATCTGGAGAAAAAGCGTGTTGTTATTTTTGCTGCTGGTACTGGAAATCCTTATTTTTCTACAGATACAACAGCTGCATTACGGGCTGCAGAAATTGAAGCAGAAGTGATTTTAATGGCTAAAAACAACGTGGACGGCGTTTATACAGATGACCCTAAAATCAACAAAGAAGCAAAGAAATATGATTCACTCACTTATTTAGAAATGTTAAATGAAGGATTAGGTGTAATGGATTCTACCGCTTCTTCATTATGTATGGATAATGACCTGCCGCTGATTGTCTTCTCTATTATGGAAGAAGGTAATATTAAACGAGTTGTGCAAGGTGAAAATATCGGAACAACGATAAGGGGGAACTAAACATGTCAGAATCAGTGATAAAAGATACGAAGGAAAAAATGGAACAGGCTGTTCAAGCTTTCTCAAGAAATCTAGCCTCTGTTCGTGCTGGACGTGCCAATCCAAGTCTATTAGATACGGTTTATGTTGATTATTATGGTGCTTCTACACCGCTGAACCAACTAGCTCAGGTAGGTGCTCCAGAAGCAAGACTGCTGACCGTTACTCCATACGATAAGTCAGCAATTGGTGATATTGATAAAGCAATTCAAAAAGCGGACTTGGGACTTTCACCATCAAATGATGGAAACATCATCCGCATCAATATTCCTGCTCTTACCCAAGAAAGAAGAAAAGACTTGGTTAAAGTAGTAGGGAAATATGCAGAAGAAGCTCGTGTACAAATTAGAAATCTTCGCCGCCAGGCAAATGACCAGCTTAAAAAAGCTGAAAAAAATGGTGATATGACAGAAGACGATTTAAGAGCATTTCAAGACGATGTTCAAGAAACAACAGACGCGTATATTAAGCAAATTGAAGATTTAGCAAAAACCAAAGAAAATGAAATTATGGAAGTGTGATAGGGGATACATGCCTTCTATCTATCTTAACAGCACAAACCCTGGCAAAATATATTTTGTTTAAAGGTGACAGTTTTCTGCTAACGTAGTAAGATGCCATTAAGCCCTCTTATTAAAGGGGGTTTTTGTATTAATGTTACTGGCTATCATGCACTTATATATGAGTGGATAAAAAAGACTTCCGCATCCGCTGTATGTCGCGGTTAACGGAAAATCCTTTTCTAAATGTGTCATGTTATCATATTTAAAAAAACAGTCGATTTCATACATGTTAAACGAAATACAGTCATATTATTTATTGGCATGGTCATGCCTTTCATCCCTTGTTCTTCGAAAAAAGATGAAGAGGGTTATGAACAAACAACCATTCGGGGGACGGAAAATGTCTATTAAAATTCCTTTTTTATCAAAACAACCAAAAGAATCGGATTCACTTTCTGAAGAGAATGCTCCCAATCATGTTGCTATTATCATGGATGGGAATGGCAGATGGGCACAAAAACGGGGATTACCCAGGTTTGCTGGTCATAAAGAGGGTGTATCTACGGTGAATAAAATCGTTAAAACCGCTGTGAAAGCAAATGTGAAGGTTTTAACGCTTTATACTTTTTCAACAGAAAACTGGAAACGGCCAAAACAAGAAGTGGAATATATTTTAAAACTTCCAAAAGAGTTTTTGCATGTATATTTACCAAGCTTAATGGAAAATAATGTTCGTATCCAAACGATAGGCGATTTTCAGGCATTGCCGAGCCACACACAGGAAGCAGTAAACTATGCAAAAGAAAAAACAAAGCATAATGATGGTCTTATTTTAAACTTTGCCCTTAATTACGGCGGCCGATACGAGATTTTAAAAGCAGTCAAGCAAATCATAACGGAAGTAAAAGAAGATGATATCGATATGAGCAGCTTAGATGAAGAAACCTTTTCAAAATATTTATATACAACAGGTGTCTCTGACCCGGACCTGTTAATACGTACTGGCGGCGAATGCCGTTTAAGTAATTTTATGCTTTGGCAAATGGCGTATACAGAGTTTTGGTTTACAGATAAACTATGGCCGGAGTTTACAGAAGAAACATTCTATGAAGCATTACTTGCATATCAGCATCGGAAAAGACGATATGGAGGTATATAAGGTGATGATGATTTAATGAAGCAACGAACGATAACAGCAATTATAGCTCTGCTTGTATTTGTGCCGATTATTATTATTGGCGGTTTGCCATTTACTATTTTTGTCTATTTGCTAGCGACGATTGGGATAGTTGAATTAATGCGGATGCGCCATCCTGATAAGAATTTTTTTCCGTATGTTTTATCAGCTTTACTGACGTGGGTTATTTTACTGCCTAATGAATTACTGGCTGATATTGAATGGCTGACGAAGTATGAATTGATTTCTATCTTTATTTTTGTTTTATTGGCGTATACCGTGCTTGTAAAAAATGAGTTTACTTTTGATCAGGTGGGCTTTGTTGTTCTTGCGGCGTTTTATGTTGGTTTAGGATTCTTTTATTTGCTGCAGACTAGAGATGGAGAAAATGCGCTGAGAAATATTTTATTTGCATTTTGCATTATTTGGGCAACGGATACAGGAGCCTATTTATTTGGACGCAAACTGGGAAAACATAAATTATGGCCGACTATCAGCCCGAAAAAGACCGTTGAAGGCGCGCTGGGAGGTATTTTTGTAGCTGTAGTTGTAGCTGTGATTTTTCACCTGATAGCACCATTTGAGCAATCCTGGTTGACATTGATTATTGTTACGATGATAGCTTCTGCCTTTGGACAAATCGGTGATTTGGTTGAATCTGCCTTTAAACGTGTGTATCATGTAAAGGATTCCGGGAATATTCTTCCTGGACACGGCGGCATTTTAGATCGCTTTGACAGCATGCTTTTTGTTTTTCCATTACTGCATTTTATTCACTTTTTTTAACAAATAGAAGCGAATATTGTAGAATTGGTAAAGTAAGCTGACTTATTGAATATACTAGGTGAAGAGCTTTCTTTTGGCTAATACATAACAAAATTACATTATCGGACAAGTTAGCATATACGTTATTCTTGTCCCGGCACATACATGTATAGTTCCTGCTGAAGGATACTATATGAATGAGAAATAAATGATTGTTATGTGAACTTGTTGCGGAGAATCAAATGGTTAAATACTCCCTAACAACCTCTTTCTACCTTTATAAAAAAGGAAGGTGCTGTCATGACAACGGTTATTGCGTTTATATTGATGTTTGGTTTGCTCGTTTCCATCCATGAGTGGGGCCACCTGATTTTTGCAAAAAGAGCGGGCATGCTTGTCCGTGAATTTGCAATTGGCTTCGGGCCCAAAATATTGTCATTCACAAAAAATGAGACACTTTATACAATCCGGTTAATTCCGGCGGGCGGATATGTCCGTGTTGCTGGAGATGACCCGGAAATTGTGGAGTTAAAACCAGGGCATCATATTGCGCTTGATTTTAACAGAGATGGAAAAGTATCTAAAATTATTGTAAATAACAAATCAAAGCATCCAAATGCCCGCACGATTGAAGTAGAGAAGGTCGACCTTGATCATAAGCTGTATATCGAAGGCTATGAATTGGATGACGAAGAGACAAAGCTACATTTCGATGTCGATCCGAAAGCGATGTTTATCGTGGATGAGCAGGAAACACAGATTGCTCCTTTCGATAGACAATTTGCATCTAAAACGGTCGGACAGCGTGCCATGCAGCTTTTTGCCGGTCCAATGATGAACTTTGTCCTTGCTATCTTTATCTTCCTGCTTATGGGGATGATTCAAGGCGTTCCGGTAGAGGAAGCACAAATGGGTGAGGTTCAACCGGAAAGCCCGGCAGAAGAAGCGGGGCTGCAGGAAAATGATGTTATTACACAAATAGGAGACCAATCTGTCTCAACATGGGATCAGTTTACGGATATTGTCCGTGAAAACCCGGATGAGGAATTAGATTTGGTTATATCCAGAGGTGACACAGAGGAAGAATTGACGGTTGTCCCAGCTGAAGTGGAGACCGTGGACGATAAAGGGGACCCAATTCATATCGGACAAATCGGTGTAACTCCGGCTTATGAAAAAAATATCCTTGGAACATTAGCATTTGGATTTGAGACAACTTATGAAACGTCGAAGCTTATACTTAACAATTTGGTCATGTTAGTTACGGGCCAGCTTTCCATTGATGTGCTATCAGGACCCGTAGGAATTTATGATGCGACAGATCAGGTTGTTCAATCTGGCTTTACAAACTTTTTAATGTGGACAGCGATGTTGAGTATTAATTTAGGAATTATTAATTTAGTTCCTCTGCCAGCATTAGATGGCGGCCGTTTAATGTTTGTCGGACTGGAAGCCGTCAGAGGAAAACCGATAGCTCCAGAAAAAGAAGGAGTCTTCCATTTTGTCGGGTTTGCCCTCTTGATGCTCTTAATGATTGTTGTCACATGGAATGACATTCAGCGATTATTCTTGTAAAATAAAATAGTAAATCCAATAGGTTACCCTTGTCGGTTTATAGACAAGGGTTTCGTGTTTTTAATTAATAGAGGAGGTTCGAAAAGTCCAATAAAAATGACACTGCGATTAAAGAAACTTCTGCTAAAACCGCCCACGTTCTGTGAGCAACGTAGAAGTCACCACATCCTGTGAAAGTCCGTACGTAAAAAGCTCGTCGCCTTGAACTTTCAACGCACAAATGTTTTCGATGGAACGAGTAACCGCAGTCCCAGGACGTGGCGTTCTTAGCCGGCTAGTCCTGTTTATTGGACTTTTTGAACACACACTAAATAGGAGAAAATTTCTTCCTGTGTAGTCAAATATCTATCTACAATTGGAGGGGTAGAGATGAGTATTTCCAAGCAAGAAAAAATGAGATTACTGCTTGAGCAAATTCAGCTGTCTGACACATCAATTCAAACGTATTTTGCTTCAAGTTATTTAGAAAAAGTAGAGGTTTATAAGCAAGAGAAGAAATGGCATTTTTATATTCATTTAGAGGATGTTCTTCCATTCGATGAATATTTATATTTCCAACAGTCTTTGCAAAAAAGCTTCTCATCCATCGCCGAGAAGGTCGAGCTGACATTACATACAGATAATAAGCAATGTAATGAAAAAGATATTGGTGTATATTGGAAACATTTTTTAGCAACAACTTCCATTTCACCTGCATATCAGGAAATGGTAATGCAGCAAACGCCTCAAATTGTGGAAAATAAGATAATCTTAACTTCAAGAAATGAAGCAGAATCAAATATTTTGAAGAAAAGACTTGAACCAGCATTCAGTCAATTCTGTTATCAAATTGGTTCCAGACCTTACTCCATTGATTTGGAAGTAAATGCTGATCAAAGTGAAATGCAAGCATTCCAAGACAATAAGGCGAAGGAAGATCAGGCGCTTGTCCAAAAAACCGTACAGGAAAAAGAAAAGCGGGATAAAGAAAAGGATACGCCTGTCAGCCAGCCGCTGGCGATCGGTTATAAGATTCAGGACGATCCGGCAGAGATGAATCAAATCCTGGAAGAAGAAAGACGGATTACTGTACAAGGCTATGTATTTGATTCAGAAATCAGAGAGCTGCGGTCTGGAAGAAGCCTTTTGATTATTAAAGCAACAGATTATACCGATTCCCTGCAAATAAAAATGTTCTCCAAAGGGGATGAGGATGTCAATAAGTTTCAATCTGTTAAAAAAGGGATGTGGGTAAAAGCTCGCGGCAGCATCCAAACGGATATGTATACTAATGAATTGGCAATGATGGCAAAGGATATTCATGAGGTACAAGTAAGAGAAAAACAAGATGAGGCGCCTGAGGATGAAAAAAGAGCTGAGCTGCACGCACATACGACAATGAGCCAAATGGATGCGGTCGTTTCTCCGGACGCATTGGTTGAACAGGCTGCCAAATGGGGACATCCAGCTGTAGCAATTACAGATCATGCTGGTGTACAAGGATTCCCAGACGCTTACTATGCAGGTAAGAAACATGGCATTAAAGTGCTTTATGGGGTAGAAGCAAATTTAGTCGATGACGGCGTTCCGATTGCCTACAATGAGAGTGACCGTTTATTAAAAGATGCAAACTATATTGTATTTGACGTGGAAACAACAGGGCTTTCTGCTGTGTACGATACGATCATCGAATTAGCCGCGGTAAAGGTACATGATGGTGAAATCATTGACCGATTTGAATCGTTTGCTAATCCGCATCATCCGCTGTCTGAGACAACGACGAATTTAACGGGGATTACGGATGATATGGTTAAGGATGCTCCTGAAGTCGGCGATGTCTTAAAAGATTTTCATGCCTGGATGGGAGAAGATATTTTAGTAGCGCATAATGCAAGCTTTGATATGGGCTTCTTAAATCAAGGATTTAAACGGATTGGCTATGAAAAAGCAGCCAACCCAGTCATCGATACACTAGAATTAGCAAGGTTTTTAATTACAGAGCTTAAAAATCATCGTTTAAATACATTATGTAAGCATTTAGGAATTGAATTGACACAGCACCACCGTGCCATTTATGATGCGGAAGCTACAGGCTATTTATTGTGGAACCTGGTCCAGAAATTAATGGAAAGAGAAATCACCAATCATCAGGACTTAAATAATCATATGGGAGAAAACAATGCTTATCAGCGCTCCAGACCTTTTCACTGTACGATTATAGCGCAGACGCAGGAAGGCTTAAAAAATCTATATAAAATTGTATCCCATGCGCATATTGATTATTTCTATCGTGAGCCGAGACTGCCACGGTCTATTTTGAAAAAATACCGTAAAGGTCTCTTGATCGGGACAGCTTGTGACAGAGGAGAAGTCTTTGAAACGATGATGCAAAAATCCGAGGAAGAGGCGGAGCAGGTTGCTGAGTTTTATGATTATATTGAAGTGCAGCCACCTAAAAACTATGTCCATTTGGTAGATAAAGATTTAGTGCAGAACGAAGCACAGATAGTAGATATATTACGAAAGCTTGTCAATCTTGGGGAACGCATGGGGAAATTAGTAACTGCGACCGGGAATGTGCATTATTTGCAAGATATTGATAAGCAGTACCGGCAAATCCTGATTGCATCGCAGGCTGGTAATCCATTAAACAGGCAGACACTGCCGGATACACCATTCCGGACGACAGGTGAAATGCTTGGTGCTTTCTCCTTTTTAGGAAAAGAAAAAGCAAAAGAAATTGTGGTTCAAAATACGCAGCAGTTAGCTGACAGTATAGAGGATATCTCTCCTATTCAGGATGGCTTGTTTACGCCGAATATCGAAGGCGCGGAACAGGAAATGCGTGATTTATGCTATGATATGGCGAAAAAAGTATATGGTGAGCCGATACCGGAAATTGTTACCAAACGGTTGGAGACAGAATTAGAAAGTATTATCGGAAACGGATTCGCGGTAATTTATTTGATTTCCCATAAACTGGTTAAAAAATCCTTGGATGATGGCTACCTTGTAGGTTCACGGGGCTCAGTCGGATCCTCCTTTGTTGCTACGATGACCGAAATTACAGAGGTTAACCCGCTTCCGCCGCATTATGTCTGTCCAAGCTGTAAGCACTCTGAGTTCTTTACAGACGGATCTGTAGCGAGCGGTTTTGACCTGGAAGATAAAAATTGTCCAGAGTGCGGTGCTGCACTTGTAAAGGATGGACAGGATATTCCTTTTGAAACGTTCTTAGGCTTTAAAGGAGATAAGGTTCCGGATATTGACTTGAACTTCTCCGGAGATTATCAGCCGCGTGCCCATAACTATACGAAAGAACTGTTTGGTATAGATAGTGTGTACCGGGCTGGAACAATTGGAACTGTAGCTGAAAAAACTGCCTATGGTTATGTAAAAGGCTATGCTTCCGATCATCAGCTTGTTTATAAAAATGCAGAGATTGACCGTCTTGTACAAGGCTGTACCGGGGTGAAAAGAACAACCGGACAGCACCCCGGGGGAATTATTGTTGTTCCCGATGATAAGGAAATTTATGATTTTACACCGATACAGTTCCCGGCGGATGACCGGAACAGTGAATGGCGGACAACACATTTTGATTTCCACTCGATTCATGATAATCTGCTGAAGCTGGATATACTTGGACACGATGATCCGACTGTTATCCGCATGCTGCAGGATTTAAGCGGAATTGATCCTAAAACCATTCCGACCGATGATGAAGAAGTGATGAAAATCTTTGGCGGAACAGAGTCTTTAGGAGTTACTCCAGAGCAAATCCAGTGTAAAACTGGCACGCTGGGAGTACCTGAATTTGGTACAAAATTTGTGCGGCAGATGCTTGAGGATACGAAGCCAAATACCTTTGCAGAACTGTTAATTATATCAGGTCTGTCCCACGGTACCGACGTGTGGCTTGGCAATGCACAGGAGCTGATTAATAACGGCACGTGTAAGCTTCCGGATGTTATCGGCTGCCGTGATGATATTATGGTCTATTTAATGCATAAAGGCTTAGAGCCTTCCTTGGCATTTAATATCATGGAGTTTGTCCGTAAAGGTAAAGGGTTGAAGGATGAATGGATTGAGGAAATGAAGAAAAACAATGTACCTGACTGGTATATTGAATCTTGTAAGAAAATCAAATACATGTTCCCGAAAGCCCATGCGGCAGCTTATGTTTTAATGGCTGTACGAATCGCTTATTTCAAAGTGCATCACCCGATTCTTTTCTATGCGGCATATTTCACCGTTCGTGCGGATGATTTTGAGTTAGATACGATGATTAAAGGTTCGGATGCTATCCGTAAACGTATGGAAGAGATTAATTATAAGGGCAATGATGCATCGCCAAAAGAGAAGAACTTATTGACTGTGCTTGAGCTTTCATTAGAAATGTGTGAACGCGGCTTATCTTTAAAAAAGGTAGATTTATATAAATCAAGCGCAACCGAATTTATCGTTGACGGTGATTCGCTGCTTCCTCCTTTCAATGCTGTGGACGGCTTAGGCACCAATGCGGCATTAAATATTGTGAAGGCCCGTGAAGAAGGAGAATTTCTTTCTAAAGAAGATTTAAGAGAAAGAAGTAAAATTTCCAAAACCGTGCTGGAATATTTAGATACACACGGATGCTTAGAAGGTATGGAAGAAAAAAACCAGCTTTCCTTATTCTAAATGTGAAAGACATACGCATAAATCCGTTTGTTTTTGGAGAAACTAAAAGAAATTAGTTGAGGGTAAAAAGCGCTGTAGTATTGATTTGGAGGTTTGCAAAGGGGTATAGAATATGCTATACTATTTTTGTTTAGAATGTTCGATACGTACGAATGTAAAGAGTGGGTGCACACCCACTCTTTATTCATACCTCGCCTAAACAAGACTCTCTGCTTCCCCCGCCGTATTTTAGGCAGGGGTTTTATATTGATTGAAGGCGTGAGGACATGGTTAAAGGAGGTTTACACTTGAGTTCCAAGATAATTGAGATAACAACCGAATTAGTTCATCCGATTTTAGAAGAGAAAAATTTAGAATTAGTTGATATCGAGTATGTGAAAGAAGGGAAAAACTGGTTTCTACGGGTTTATATTGATAAAGAAGGTGGTATTGACATTGTAGAATGCGGTGAGGTCTCTGAACAGTTAAGTGAAAAACTGGATAAAGCTGACCCGATAAAAGAAGCTTATTTTCTAGAAGTATCTTCCCCGGGAGTTGAAAAACCGTTAAAAACACTGGATGACTTTAAAAAGAATATTGGAAACAATGTTTTTGTGAAGTTATATGAAAAAATTGATGGTGAAAAAACGTATGAAGGCATTTTACAAAATGTAGAGAACGATACCCTTTCTATTGAATACAAAATAAAAACGAGAAAGAAAATCGTAGAAATACCTTATGATAAGGTAGCAAAAGCAAGACTGGCAGTCTTGTTTTAATGAAGAGTACGAGAACAACATCCAAAAGGGGGAAAAGAAAAAGTGAGCACGCAGTTGTTTGATGCGATTGATCATTTAGCAAAAGAAAAAGGGATAGACAAGGATATATTGATGGAGGCTTTGGAAGCAGCGCTTATTTCTGCTTATAAAAAGAATTTTAAGTCCGCATCGAATGTTCGGGTAGAGTTGAATGAAACTACTGGAAAGATGGCTGTTTACGCAAGAAAAACAATTGTCGAAAATGTAGAAGACTCGCAGCTGGAAATATCTCTTGATGAAGCAAAAAGTATTAATCCGAATTATGATGTAGATGATGTGATTGAAGTGGAAGTAACACCGAAAGATTTTGGACGTATTGCTGCCCAGGCTGCTAAACAAGTAGTCACCCAGCGAGTGCGTGAAGCAGAACGAGGCGTTATCTTCTCGGAGTATATTGATAGAGAAGAAGATGTCATGACTGGAATTATTCAGCGTAAAGATTCACGTTTTGTCTATGTGAACCTTGGCAAAATTGAAGCCAAGCTGGCAGAGGCAGAACAGATGCCTACAGAAGAATACCATATTCATGACCGGCTGAAGGTTTACGTGACAAAGGTCGAGAATACAAGCAAGGGGCCGCAAATCTATATTTCCCGGTCACACCCTGGTTTGTTAAAGCGGTTATTTGAAATGGAAGTTCCTGAAATTTATGATGGAATTGTTGAAATTAAATCTGTTTCCCGTGAAGCTGGCGACCGCTCTAAAATTTCTGTACATGCACCAGACCCGGAAATTGATCCGGTGGGATCTTGTGTGGGACAAAAAGGACAGCGTGTGCAAGCCATCGTAACAGAATTAAAAGGTGAAAAAATCGATATTGTAGAGTGGTCTGAGGATCCTGTCGTTTATGTATCGAACGCATTAAGTCCTTCTAAAGTATTGAAAGTATTTGTTGATGAGGAAGAAAAAGCAACGACGGTTGTTGTTCCAGATTATCAACTGTCTCTGGCAATCGGTAAAAGAGGACAAAATGCACGTTTAGCCGCTAAACTTACAGGCTGGAAAATAGATATCAAAAGTGAAACGGATGCAAGAGCAGAAGGTTTGCTGGATGATGCAGAAATAGAAGAAGCTTATTCTGACAACGATGAAGATTTGTTTGAATAAGGAGGTATTTTAACTTGGCTAAGAAGAAAAAGATACCAGAGAGAAAATGTGTTATGACAAATGAAATGAAGCCTAAAAAAGAATTGATCCGCATTGTCCGGAATAAAGAAGGGGAAGTGTTCGTTGACGAAACTGGCAAGAAAAACGGACGAGGAGCTTACCTTTCCAAGAATAAGTCTGTGATAGAACAGGCTCGGAAAACCAATGCGCTTAACAAAATCTTGAACGCAGAAGTAAGTCCAACAATCTACGATGAGTTAGAAGCTTTAGTAGAGGGAGAATGACATGAATCCTAATTATTTGAACATCATTGGTCTCGCTGTCCGGGCAGGGAAATGCTCAACAGGAGAAGACACTATTTTAAAGGATATTCGTAAAGGTCGTGCAAAGCTTGTTTTATTGGCAGAAGATATTGGACCGCAAACCAAAAAGAAACTTTCGGATAAATGTACCTCGTACAATGTTCCGTATCGACTTGTTGATAACCGGGATATCTTATCGCAGGCAATCGGGAAAGAACAGCGAGTAGCTATAGCAATACTAGATTCAGGCTTTGCAAAAAAACTCCTTACTCTAGTTGGATAAATAAATCCGGGGGTGAACGCATGAGCAAAATACGTGTATATGAATATGCAAAGAAAAATAAGGTAGCGAGTAAAGAAGTCATTCAATTTTTAAAAGAAAAGAATGTGGAGGTTTCCAACCATATGTCTACGATTTCTGACAATGAAATCAAACAGTTGGATGAAAAATTTAACCCGCAGCCAAAACAAGATAAAAAGAAAAACGATCAAGTAAATACGAATAAACAGCAAAAGAATAAAAATACTGGAAATAAACCAAATACAAATCGGAATCCTAAAAAAGATAATCCGAAAAATAAAAAACAAAAAACCTCTAACAAAGGTAAACAACATCAACCACAAAAGGAGCAGTCGTTAGTGAAAGAGACTCCAAGTAAAATTACGTACCACGGTATATTGACCGTACAAGATTTAGCAGAAAAACTTCATAAAGAACCTGCAGAAATCATCAAGAAATTAATGTTTATGGGTATCATGGCTACAAAAAACCAAGACCTTGAAGATGACGCTGTAGAGCTGATTTGTGATGAATATAATGTAGAAGTCGAAAAAGAAATTATTTTAGAAGATACAGACCTTGATAAATATATTGAAGAAGATGACAGTGAAAAATTGCAGGAGCGTCCTGCTGTTGTTACCATTATGGGACATGTTGACCATGGGAAAACAACGTTATTAGATGCTATACGCCATACGAAGGTTACTGCTGGTGAAGCTGGTGGAATTACACAGCATATTGGCGCTTACCAAGTTGAAAATGAGGGCAAGAAAGTTACATTTTTAGATACACCGGGTCACGCAGCGTTTACAAGTATGCGTTCGCGCGGTGCACAAGTAACAGATATTGCTATTTTAGTTGTCGCAGCAGATGATGGCGTGATGCCGCAGACAGTGGAAGCAATCAACCATGCGAAAGCTGCTGGAGTACCAATTATTGTTGCTGTTAATAAAATGGATAAAGAAGGCGCTAATCCGGACCGCGTGATGCAGGAATTAACAGAGCATGAACTGATTCCTGAAGATTGGGGCGGAAGCACCATCTTTGTTAATCTTGCTGCACTTAAAGGGGAAGGTATTGACGATCTGCTGGAAATGATTTTATTAGTTGCAGAGGTAGAAGAATTAAAAGCAAACCCGGATGCGAAAGCTTTCGGTACAGTAATCGATGCGCAGTTAGATAAAGGCAGAGGTTCTGTAGCAACACTGCTTGTGCAAAACGGTACTCTGCATGTAGGAGATCCGCTTGTTGTCGGCAGTACGTATGGTAAAGTTCGTGCTATGGTAAATGATTTGGGACAACGTGTGAACCAAGTAGGACCGTCAGCTCCAGTTGAAATTACAGGGTTACAGGATGTTCCGCAGGCAGGAGACCAGTTCCTTGCATTTTCTGATGAGAAAAAAGCGCGTCAAATTGGGATTGCACGTCAACAGAAGCGGATCGATGAAAACCGCGGCGGTCAATCAACTGTCAGTCTGGATGATTTATTTGAACAAATCAAGCAGGGTGAAATGAAAGAATTAAATATCATTGTGAAAGCGGACGTACAAGGTTCTGTGGAAGCATTAGCCGCTTCTTTACGCAAGATAGAAGTAGAAGGCGTCAATGTTAAAATCATTCATACAGGCGTAGGAGCGATTACAGAATCCGATATTATCTTAGCTTCTGCATCCAATGCAATCGTTATTGGTTTCAATGTCCGCCCTGATGTCAATGCAAAAAGAGCTGCAGAATCCGAAAAAATCGATTTACGTCTGCATCGTGTTATTTACAGTGCGATTGAAGAAATTGAAGCAGCAATGAAAGGTCTGCTTGATCCAGAATATGAAGAAAAAGTTATTGGTCAGGCGGAAGTACGTGAAACATTCAAGGTATCACGTATCGGTACCATTGCAGGAAGCTATGTAACAGACGGAAAAATTACCAGAGATTCGAGCGTTCGTCTTATTCGTGACGGTGTGGTTCTTTATGAAGGTGAATTACAAGCATTGAAACGGTTTAAAGATGACGTAAAAGAGGTACAACAGAATTATGAATGTGGAATTACATTGGCTAACTTTAATGATATTAAAGAAGGCGATATTATCGAAGCCTATGTAATGGAAGAAATGGAACGAAAATGATTCTCTATGCAGAAGTAGAGTGTATGTTGTATGAAGGGAATTCCTTAAAAGCAAAGCGCTCCGTGTTGAAGCGGGTTATGAATAAACTGCGCCAATCGTTTAATGTTTCTGTAACTGAGCTTGAATTTCACGATTTATGGCAACGAACCAAACTTGGGATAGTTATTATTTCGACGGATTATGTGCATGCTGAAAAAGTAATACAACAAGCTTTACACACAATAGATTCTTTTTCTGAATTAGAAAGAACTATAACGAATATCGAACGATTATAACGAAAATGCATAGAGCTATGTGAGGTGAGATAAATGGCTGAATTAAGAGCTCATCGAGTTGCAGAACAGATGAAAAAAGAACTGGGTGATATTTTATCCAGAAAAATCAAAGACCCCCGCGTTGGTTTTGTGACGGTTACCGATGTAGAAGTAACCGGTGATCTGCAGCAGGCGAAGATTTTTATTTCTGTATTAGGTGATGAGAAGAAAAAGCAGGAAACATTATTGGGGCTTGCAAAAGCAAAAGGGTTTATCCGTTCAGAAATTGGCAAGCGAATTCGTTTGCGCAAAACCCCTGAACTTACCTTTGAATTTGACGAAGCAATCGAGCAAGGTAACCGAATTGACTCTATCTTAAGAGATCTTAATAAGTAATGCTAAAAAACTGATCCCTCTGCTCCTTGGCAAGGATCAGTTTTTTTACAAGAATAAGAAAGTATATAAAAAATGCTGAATATAGCCGCTCCAACGGGTTTCATGGGGTGAGTAATCGCAACCCCAGAAATACACTCCGCTTTCCGTGGGCTTGAGCTCAGCCTCCTCGAAAAAAAGAAGTTCGCTTTTTTCCTGCGGGGTCTTCCCACTGCGCATTCCCACAGGAGTCTCCGTGTATTTCTTCTGGGACTGGGACTGCGATTACTCGCCCCATCAAAACCGTCGCTAGAATTTGCGTTATTTCCTTGTGAAAAAGCAAATAAAACATAATTCCACTTAGATGGGAGCGGATGTTGTCTACTCCTGCGGGAAAAGCAACAGGTAGAC